>DAONGM010000232.1:0-1500 GCA_035404105.1 Pontiellaceae bacterium | reverse complement strand
CCGAACGGACCGGTCCGCTTGAGTCCGTCCACCAGTGATGCATCCGCTTCACCCAGCGTAACGGCGCGGTCGATTTCCAGTACGGGCCGGAGATCGGCGGACTGAAGCTGCGCGATCGCGGCTTCGTTAAAACGGATTTTGAACGCTTCAAGATTCTGTTCTTCGACTTCAAGTCCGGCCGCCATGGCGTGCCCGCCGAACTGTTTCAACATGCCGGAACAGATGTTAAGCCCGTCGAGAATATTGAAGGCGTCGATACTGCGGCAGGAGCCGCGCCCGCGATTACCGTCCATACCGATTACCGCAACGGGACGGCCGTAGCGCGCCACGAGGCGCGACGCCACAATTCCGATCACGCCGGTATGCCATCCTTCGCGGGCAATCACGATACCGAAATTTTTCGTCTCGTCGAAATAAGCATCAATCTCCTCAATCGCTTCGCGGACAATATCTTTTTCAATCGCCTGGCGCTCGCGGTTGGCGCTGTCGAGCAGCTGCGCCAGTTCATCGGCGCGCGCCGGCAGATCGGTGAGAAGAAGTTCAATCGCGGCGTCGGCGCGCCCTATCCGCCCGGCGGCATTGATGCGCGGGCCAAGGGCAAAACCGGCGTGCCACGTTTCGACCGTACCGGCCATACCGGCCAGCTTTTTGAGCGCATTCCAGCCCGCCCAGCAGGAGTTTTCCAGCGCCTGAAACCCGGCGCGAACCAGCACACGGTTTTCGCCGAGCAGCGGAACCATATCGGTGACCGTCGCGACGGCGACAAAATCGAGATACTTTTTGAGGTCAACAGAAGCCGAAACCGCGCAGCCGTTATCGCGTCCGTCTTTAATGAGTGCGTGGCAAAGTTTAAAAGCAACGCCCGCACCGGCGAGAATACGCCCCGGATGATTCGCCGCCAGCTTCGGGTTGACGACGGCAACAGCGTGCGCAAGCTGCGCATCGGGTTCGTGATGATCCGTAATCACCACATCCACGCCGCAGGCACGCGCCTTATCGACGGCCTCAACGGAGTTTGTGCCGCAGTCAACGGTGACAATCAGCGAAGGTTTATGTTCGGCAATACAGGCGGCCAGCGCATCGCACGAAAGGCCGTAGCCGTCGTCAAACCGGCTGGGAATGAAGGCGGCGACATTTCCGCCGAGTTCGCGAAGAACCCGCACCATCAGCGCGGTGCTGCAGACGCCGTCCACGTCGTAATCGCCGAATACAGTGATCTTTTCGCCGGCACCGAGAGCGCGGCGGATACGCGCGGCGGCTTTGTCCATATCGGGCAGCTCAAACGGATCGCGCAGAGTCGAGAGCGCCGGATTCATAAACAGCTCGGCTTCCGCCGCGGTTTTGCAGCCGCGTTGAACGAGCAGTGCCGTAAGCGGCCTCGGCATATTTCCCAGTTTCCGGAAAATATGCTCAGCCAGCGTTTCGTCGCACGGTTTAAATTTCCACTGTTTAGCCATTTTCAAAAAAACAGCGCCCCGAAACTTCGGGGCGCTGTCCCAT
>DAONGM010000231.1:0-1503 GCA_035404105.1 Pontiellaceae bacterium | reverse complement strand
TCGGCGCCATCGCCAAACAGTGCGGCGGCGGCGGCGGCGGCAAACCCGACCGCGCCCAGGCCGGCGGCAAACTGCCTGAAAAACTGGCGGAAGCTCTGGCTGACTTTGCTAACGCGCGTTGAAGCGGGGAAGACAACCGTGAAAAATCCGATGGACCGACAGCTCGAAAAGAAACTTTCGGATCGGGCTGTGGCCATCGGCCGCGAAGGGAATGCGGGCGCTTTTGATGAACTGCTGGATCTTCTCAGGTCGTCTTCCGCCAACGTCCGCAGACTGAGCGCATCGGCTCTCGGCAAACTGGCCTGGATGGGAGTCGATCAGACAAAGGCTGTCGCCGCACTCGGGCCGGTCGCCCGGCTCGATCCGCATACCCAGACGCGACAGTATGCGATCAAAGCACTCAAGGCGTACGGATGCGCCTCTCAAGCGTGGCTCGGAGACCTGCGCGACATGGCTGCCAATGCCGCCGAAAAAGAATATATCCGCCGCGACGCCGCCTCGGCGGTCGAATTCATTGAAGAGGCGCTGCGCATCGCCGAAGCCTCCGCCGTTCACCGCTGTCAAAGGTGTCATGCCGAAACAACCGCAGAGGAGTTCGCCCGCTCCAATCAGGCGTTTCAGCGCATTTTCTGCGACCGATGCTTCGATGAAATTTTTCTGGAACGGCGCAATTTTGAGACGCAGGTTGAGCTGAATAAAACCATCACCGCCGGAGACGGCACCGTGGTTCAGTCCGACGGCGAGCGCCGGATTGCCGACTGGCTGACCGCGCACGGCCTAACCTATCGCTACGACGCCAAATACCGCATCATCGGCGAATTTCAGATTCGTCCCGATTTTTATCTGCCGGAACTGGATGTATATGTCGAATACTGGGGCATGGACACGCCGCAGTACAAAATGAGCATGTACAAAAAACAGATGCTCTATCAGCAGGAAGGCAAACGCCTGATTTCAGTTTATCCGCAGGATCTTCCACGACTCAACGCCGTACTATCAGCGAAATTCCGTTTGTTCGGCTACGTTGTCGGCAACGATGCGTCCGGCTAAGCGGACATTGACGCGCGAAGCAAAGCCAGCGACAAACAGGGAAAAACCATGAGTGAAGATAAGAAAATTTGGTTTCCGATCAGGAAAATGGGCTGGGGATTCCCTTGCTGCTGGCAAGGCCGGGCGGTTTTTCTCATCTATGCTGCGCTTCTCGCAACCATTTACTGGCTGGCGCCACAAAGTAAAATCAAAGCCTATGGGATCGGATTAACTGCGATCCTCACCGTCTTTCTTTTATTTAAAGGCGGTCGTCGCCGCTAATAAGAAACAACAAAGCCCTCTGCCTCGTCATCTATTCTGGAGATACTATGAAACCCATCGACTGCCCGTGCGGAAGCGGAAAAATGTTGTCGAGCTGTTGCGGGCAATGGCTGTCCGGGAAACAAAGTGCGCCGACAGCGGAGGCGCTGATGCGGTCGCGCTACACGGCCTATGTTTTGAAGAATGTCGATT
>DAONGM010000230.1:0-1518 GCA_035404105.1 Pontiellaceae bacterium | reverse complement strand
GAGCATCACGTTGCCAACGTGATTGTCGACGGTTCGAATCCGTTCACCCGCTCCACTTTTTCTTTCCCCCTTTCCTGCCATTGTGGTTACATCCCTTTATGATTACGCAGGATAAATGGGAAAAGCTGTATGAACGGATGGCCGCCCTGCAGATCCGCGAGGAAGACCTGACGGAAAACTTTATCCGCGGCTCCGGTTCCGGCGGACAGAAAATCAACAAAACCTCCTCCTGCGTTCAGCTGAACCACGCACCGTCCGGCATCGAAATCAAATGCCAGTCGTCGCGGCTGCAAAGCTCCAACCGCTTTTTCGCCCGGCGCGACCTCTGCGATAAACTCGAAGAAAAGCGGCTGGGCGCGCAGAGCAAGCGGCAGCAGGAGCAGGAAAAAATCCGCCGCCAGAAACGCCGCCGGTCGCGCCGCGCCCAGAATAAGATGCTCGAAGGCAAACACCGGCAGTCGGATAAAAAGGCGCTGCGTCGCTCGGTGAAAGATGATTAACAACTTGTAGGACACGCTTCCCGCATTCGGGAGCGTGTGGCTGGCACAGGCTCTTTGGGTACAAAGAAGCCCGTCCTACAAAAAGGGGAAAATGAAAACTGAAGCCAAGCTGCAAAAACTGGAAGAGATTTTCCACCGGTTGGGAAAAGTCGTCGTCGCTTTTTCCGGCGGCGTCGACAGCACCTTTTTAACCGCCGCCGCCGTCCGCGCGCTGGGCGCGGAAAACAGTCTGGCCGTAACCGCCGTTTCCGCCACGCTGACCGATGACGAAAAAGCCGAGGCCGTCCAGCTGGCGGAAAAAATCGGCGCCAAACACCTATTGATCGAAACCGACGAATTCGACGACGCGCTGTTTACCGCCAACACCGCCGAACGCTGCTACTTCTGCAAAAAAGTCCGCTTCCAGGCGCTGGCCGCATGGGCCGCCGCGCGCGGCTATCCGTGGATTGTCGAAGGCAGCAATGTCGATGACGACCGCGACTACCGGCCCGGCAGCCGCGCCGTCGCGGAGCTGCCCACCGTGCGCAGCCCGCTCAAAGAAGCCGGACTGACCAAAGCGGAAATCCGCGAAATTTCGAAACAGTGGGATCTGCCGACGTGGGAAAAGCCGAGCGCCGCCTGCCTCGCCTCGCGCATCGAATACGGACTGCCGCTGACACCCGAACGGCTCAAGCAGGTCGAAGAGGCCGAAAAAATCATCCGCCCGCTTTGCAAAGGACAGCTGCGCGTTCGGCATCACGGCACACTGGCGCGCATCGAAGTCGAACCGGAATGGATTTCAAAGTTGGCGGAACCGGAAACCGCGCGGAAAATTTCGGAAAAGCTGAAAGCTTTGGGCTTTCACCACGTCGCGCTGGATCTTTCCGGCTACCGGATGGGAAGCTTGAACGAGGATTTGAAATGAAGCTGTTTGAAGAAATGGGATTCGCGAAGATAGATCATCATCGGGCGGATCGTTGCGGCGCGCCGGAAGCGATTTTCTGCCAGGGCAAAACGCCGGAGCAGGTGGCGCAGATTG
>DAONGM010000229.1:0-1622 GCA_035404105.1 Pontiellaceae bacterium | reverse complement strand
ATTTTACCGGAGAGCTTGCGATAAAACCGGTTCGAAGGTACTTTCTGCCGGATGAAAATACCTTCAAATAAAGAACTTCTGGATGTCTGCGTCGAAGCCGCGCGCACGGCAGGCGGACATGCATTGAAAAATATCCACCGCCGCAGGGAGGTCGCGCAGAGTTTCGACCACGATGTAAAACTGGTCATGGACAGCGAATGCCAGCGCGTTGCCGAAGAAGTCATTCACCGGCACTTCCCCGGCCATGCCATTCTCGGCGAAGAAGGTTCGATCATCAGGGATCACGCCTTTGAATGGATCATCGACCCCATCGACGGAACCGCGAATTACACGCGCGGCTTTCCTTACTGGTGCTGCTCAATCGCCGTGCGGCACGACAGTGAAATACTGGCCGGATGCGTCTTCGTCCCGCCGCTCAACGAATGCTACGCCGCCGCCGCGGACGGCCCCGCGCTTTGCAACGGCGAACCGGTCCGGGCTTCCGCTGTTTCAAAACTCGGAGAAGCCGTGCTCTTCACCGGTCTGACCAAGGACATTGACCCCCGCTCCCTCACCTTCTTTTGCGAAGCATCTCCGCTGGTCAGCAAAATCCGGATCGCCGGTTCTGCGGCCATGGATGTCTGCCATGTCGCCTGCGGACAGTCAGACGGCTATTTCGAAGCCGGACTGTACATCTGGGACATCGCCGCCGCCGGACTGATTGCCGAACGCGCCGGCGCGATCTGCACCTCCTGGCCGCGGAACGAAGAACACGGCATCCGCTTTCTCTGCACCAATCATCACATCCACGCCGCCGCCCGCGAACTGGTCGAAAAACATTTTAAGGACTGATCCATGCCGAAAAAGCAGAAGATTCCCGATTTGCATTACCTTTACGAAGCCTCTGTCCAGGGGGTTGAAACCGATCTCGATTTCGCCGCGCGGATTTTTAAAAAGAAAAACGGGCGCAGCCCGAACGACCTGCGCGAAGATTTCTGCGGCACCGCCGCCCTCGCCTGCGAATGGGTGAAACGCTCGCCGCAGCACCGCGCCTGGGGCGTGGATATTGACCAGCCGACGCTCGACTGGGGCATTGCGCACAACGCGGCACAGCTAACCCCGGAAGCCGGAGAACTGAACCTGATTTGCGACGACGTGCTGAAAGCCGGAACACCGCCGGTCGATCTGGTGATGGCACTCAACTTTTCTTACTGCGTTTTTAAAACGCGCGATCTGCTTCGCACCTATTTCAAACAGGTCCGCAAAGCACTGCGAAAAGACGGGATGTTCGTATTGGATATCTACGGAGGAACAGAAGCCGTCGGAACAAAACTGGAGCCGCGCAAGGTCGCCGCGTTTACCTCTGCCGACGGAACAAAGGTTCCGGCATTCACCTACATCTGGGATCAGGCCGAATACAACGTAATCGACCATCACGTCGTGAACCACATTCATTTCAAAATTCCGAAGGCCGGTAAAATCGAAAAGGCTTTCACCTACGACTGGCGCCTCTGGACACTGCCGGAACTTCAGGAACTGCTGATCGAAGCCGGATTCAAATCCGCCGAAATTTACCTGCACGACTGGACCGAAGACGGCGAATCAGACGATATTTACCGCCGCCGCACCCGCTACGAAAACGC
>DAONGM010000228.1:0-1629 GCA_035404105.1 Pontiellaceae bacterium | reverse complement strand
TCGTCGTCCGGCAGCTGGTCATGCAGCAGTTCGTAATAAAAAGCGACCGGCGTCGGGACTTCAAAAAAGAAGCCTTTGCGCGGCTCGAACTTTTCGTTCGCCAGAATGAAGTCGATCGCTTTTTTCATTTCCGGGATGTACACTGGATCCTTCGTCAGCGCATAGGCGGCCAGATAGGGATTGACCGTCGACTGCAGGAAACCGGATTCGATCGTAACTTTCGCACCGGGTTTCCGTTTGTCCGCCGGAATTTTAGAGGGAAGCCCCTCCCCGCCATTCGGCAGTTTGATCGGAATCTTCGCCTTATCCTTCATGGCTTTTTCGATCTGCGCGCGGAACTCTGCATCCTTCGGCCAGAGCTTGCCCACTTCCTCCGCCTTGCAGATCACGCGCGGCAGCGGGCTCTTGTCCAGCGTCTCCGCCAGCACCCGGAAGGGCGGCGCCTTATTGTCGCGGGCTTCGTCCGCGATCCGGAAACTGTAGGTCTTTGAATACTTAAACCCGCCGTTGCCAACCTGACGGTAGCCGTACTGCCAGTACCAGACGCCTTTGGTCAGCACCTGATAGGGACTGTAGAACGACCAGCGCCGCGGCGTGCCCTGAATCACATCCGTCTTCATCTCCGGATCCTGCGAGAGCCGGAACACATATTCATAACCGGTCCGGTTGGGAACATCCGGCGAGCAGAACAGAAAGGGAGGGTTTTCATCGACCGGCATGCCGTCGACCGGCAGAACGTCATACTTGCCGTCGCCGATATCCATTGGATACAGCGCTTCCTCAGTCAGCCGCAACTCGGCCGTGCGCTCTTCCGCTGCGAAAACTCCGCTACAGGCCATCAACAGGCCGACCGCCAACCACCAACTCTTACCGCGTAACTTCATAGACCCACCTTATCGGTTATATTTTTTGATTCCGCTTCTCCAAGTCAGAAAACAGATCGTTCCTATTTTAGCCGAGACTAGTCAACGTCTGAATAAAATTTTCGCAGACAGCATCCCTCCTGCGGCCTGACACCCTGAGAAAAAGCGGCCGCCTTTCGGGGGCCGCTTCTCCGATGAAAAGCAGGCTAGTAGATATTGCCGTAGCGCACCACGTCCGGCAGCACGTCCACCGCCGTCTGCACCTTCGGCGCTCGCTCGCCCGCCACCTTTTCCATCAGCACGGTCGTTCCGCTCAGCTCCGGCTTCTCCACCGTTTCGCCGAGCTGGAGCTCGCGGGCCGCCTGACCGCTCACCAGAGCCGCCGTACCGTCTTCATTCCAGATCTTAAGGAACGACGGTTTCGCGCCGTCAAGCTCCGCCTCAATCGTCCAGCCATCCACCACTACCTGCTTGCGGCCGTTGGCCGAGACCTGTTCTTTGCAGGGCTCAGGATTCTTCGCCGAGGTCGGGCGGATGACGTTCAGGAACCGGAGCTGCGCCACCGGATTGGTGACCGCCATATAGGCGTGCCAGTGGTTTTCCGGGAAATCCTGGTTTTTGAAACCGGACTTCCAGCCCAGTTTTTTCATCAGCAGCGCTTGGTTCTCGCCGTACCACTGGTCGGTCACGGTCGTGTTCAGCGCTTCCGTGGTGAAGAGCTGCGCAACCGCCACCACCGCCGCATTCGATCCGGAGAGAATCCGGT
>DAONGM010000227.1:0-1633 GCA_035404105.1 Pontiellaceae bacterium | reverse complement strand
AACTCACAGCCGCAGTAGCTCTGGCGGTAAAGGTCGTACTCGTCGCTCAGTTCAATGCTGCGCAGAAAGCCGCCCTGCTTCTTGAAGTCGATCGGCACAAAGCGCGGAAACTGCGCGCCGATTTCAAAAATGATGCGCGAGACTTTGTGCGGACTGAGCGTGAGCGTCGTGGCAAACGCCGGAATCCCGAGCCGCTCGGCCATCTGGCTGGTGCGGGCCAGACTGAATTCAAAACACTTGCGGCAGCGCGCGCCCTTTTCCGGCTCGTTTTCCAACCCCTGAATATGCGTCCGCCACGCGGCGTGGTCGTACTGGTCTTCTTCGATCACCAGATTCATTTGCTGCGCCAGCTTGCGGGCGGTTTCGAGGCGCCGGAGATATTCCGCTTCGGGATGGATGTTGAAATTGCTGAAATACAAAACCACCCGCCGGCCTTCGAGCACCAGCCGCTCCGCCGACGGCGCGGCGCACGGCGCGCAACAAGTATGGAGCAGAATACTGCCGGTTATTGGATATTCGGTAGTGGTTATTGGTTTTCCCACAACGATCCTTTTTGTGTTTTTCGTGGCTAAACCTTTTCGATATCCCCGCCTGCGTAGTCGGTATTAAACTTTTCAGCAAAGGAATCCAGAGAGCCTTGTTCAATCGCGCCGCGCAGTCCGGCCATCAGCTCCTGATAATAGTGCAGGTTATGGCGACTCAGCAGCATCGGGCCGAGCATTTCGCCGGAACGGAACATGTGGTGCAGATAAGCGCGGCTGTAGTTGCGGCAGGTATAGCAGCTGCAGTCCGCGTCGAGCGGACGCGGATCGGCGGCATGGCGGGCGTTCATGAAATTGAGCGTGCCGCGGCGGGTAAAGGCCTGCGCAGTGCGGCCGGAGCGGGTCGGAATCACGCAGTCGAACATATCGACGCCGCGCAGCACCGCGCCGACAAGATCGGTCGGCTTGCCGACGCCCATCAGGTAACGCGGACGGTCTTCCGGCAGATGCGGCACCGTAATGTCCAGCGTTTGAAACATCAGCTCCTGCCCTTCGCCGACGGCGAGGCCGCCGATGGCATAGCCGTCGAAGCCGATCTTCTTGAGCGCTTCCGCCGACTCCGCCCGCAGCTCAGGATAAACGCTGCCCTGCACAATGCCGAACAGTCCGTAGCCGTCGCGCACTTTGAAGGCATCTTTCGAGCGCTGCGCCCAGCGCATCGAAAGCCGCATCGATTCGGCGGCGACTTCCTCGCTGGCCGGAAACGGCGTACATTCGTCGAAGGCCATGGTGATGTCCGCATCGAGCAGATACTGAATTTCAATCGAACGTTCCGGCGTCAGATGATGGCGACTGCCGTCGAAGTGCGACTGAAACATCGCGCCCTCTTCGGTGATTTTCCGCAGCTTGGAAAGCGACATCACCTGAAAGCCGCCGGAGTCGGTCAAGATCGGCCCGGGCCAGTTCATGAACTTATGCAGACCGCCCAGCTCCGCGATGCGTTCCGCGCCGGGGCGCAGCATCAGGTGGTAGGTATTGCCGAGCACAATCTGCGCGCCGGTATCGGCCAGCTGTTCCGGCAGAATCCCTTTGACGGTACCAACGGTGCCGACCGGCATAAACGCCGGTGTATCAATCACGCCGTGCGCCGT
>DAONGM010000226.1:0-1663 GCA_035404105.1 Pontiellaceae bacterium | reverse complement strand
CATCGTCGCCAACCTGAAGCCCGCGAAAATCCGCGGCGTCGAGTCGCAGGGCATGCTGCTGGCGGCCTCCATCGGCGACCAGCTCCGGCTGGTCACCATCGACGGCGAACTGCCGGCCAGCGGCGCGACGGTGAAATAAAAAGGCCTTCCGGCGAAATGCCGGAAGGCTTTGTCTGTGCAACCGCAAGCTGTTTACAGGCTCAGCGGTATAGTGAGTTCCAGACGCGGCTCTGCGCTGGAGAGTTCCACCATCTGCGGAATAATCCGGGTGAAGTGTTCGGTTTGCATGTGCGCGTCGAGCGCGGCTTTGCTGGCCCAGTCTTCGATGAAGAAGTAAGCGCCCGGTTCAGTGCCCTGATGGAGCACATAGCTCAGGCAGCCGGTTTCCTTGCGGGTGGCCTGAATCAGTTCCTTCGCGCAGGCGAGGAACTGTTCTGTTTTTTCAGGCCGGATGGTGAGTTTGGCGACGACGTGCTGCATGGGGTCTCCTTTAGAGCTGGGCGAGTGCCTGTTCGCGAATTGCCCGGCCCATGTCGGCAGTCGAAGCTTTCTGGTAGCCTTCGCGCCACAGATCGGCGGTGCGCAGTCCCTGCGCCAGCGCGGCTTCATAACCCTTGCGGATCGCGGCGGCGGCTTTGGTTTCGCCGAGGAAGTCGAGCATCATGGAGGCGGAGAGCATCATTGCGACCGGGTTGGCTTTGCCCTGTCCGGCGATGTCCGGCGCGGAGCCGTGTACCGGTTCGAACAGGCCGTACTGTGTGCCGAGGCTGGCGGACGGCAGCAGGCCGAGCGAGCCGCCGAGCGTGGCGGTAGTGTCGGAAAGAATATCGCCGAACAGGTTGCTGGTCAGGATGACGTCAAACTGGCGCGGATTCAGCACCACCTGCATCGTCGCGTTGTCGATGTAGAGGTGGTTGAGTTCGACGTCGGAAAATTCGGCGGCGTGCAGCCGTTTAACGGTGTCGCGCCAGAGGCGGGAAACGTCCAGCACGTTGGCTTTGTCAACCGATGTCACTTTATTGCGGCGTTTGCGCGCCCATTCGAAAGCGACGCGGGCGACGCGTTCGATTTCCGGAACGGTGTAGCGCATGGTGTTGAAGGCTTCGTAGCCGTCGTTGCCGACCGGCTTGCCGAAATAGATGCCGCCGATCAGTTCGCGGACGGTCAGCAGATCGACGCCGGATACGGCTTCGGGACGGAGCGGAGAGGAATCTGCCAGCGCCGCCGGAACGGAAACCGGACGCAGGTTGGCGAAGACGCCGAGTTCTTTACGGATTTTCAGCAGACCCGATTCCGGACGCATTGCGCCGGTGTGGTGATCCCATTTCGGGCCGCCCATCGCGCCCAGAAGCGTCGCGTCGGAGGCTTTGCAGGCGGCAATGACGTGGTCGGGCATCGGATCGTTGTATTTATCAATCGCGGCGCCGCCGGCGGCCTGTTCATTGTATTCCAGTTTAAATCCGCATTTTGCCGACACCGCATTCAGCAGCTGAATGGTTTCTGCCATCACTTCGGTGCCGATTCCGTCGCCGGGCATCACAGTAATTTTGTACGTTTTAGACATGCCAACCTGCTTTCTTCCTTTAGAATCCGGGAAATTTAAGACGGCGTTTTTAACAGCTCGCGACCGCCTTGGAAACAGAATTTATGGGAAAAGGACTGA
>DAONGM010000225.1:0-1690 GCA_035404105.1 Pontiellaceae bacterium | reverse complement strand
AAGGAAGGATCGATCCGATGAAACGACTGAACTGGCTCCATGTTCTGGCTCCGCTCGCTGTCAGCGGCAGCTGCGCAACCGCCTTCGCCGCCCCGACGCCGCCCGCCAAACCCAATATTATCATCGTCCTCGCCGACGACCTGGGCTACGGCGACGTCAGCTGCTACAACAGCGAATCGAAAATCCAGACGCCGTTCCTCGACCGGATGGCCGCGGAAGGCATGCGCTTCACCGACGCCCACACCTGCAGCTCCGTCTGCACGCCCAGCCGCTACGGGCTGCTGACCGGACGCTACAGCTGGCGCTCGCGACTGAAACACGGCGTTCTCTACGGCTACTCCTCGGCCCTCCTCAAGCCGCCCCGCGAAACGATCGCCTCCCTGCTGAAGAAAAACGGCTACCGCACGGCCTGTATCGGCAAATGGCACCTGGGGATGGATATGGCCACCACGGACGGCAAGCCGACCGATCAGTCCGAAACAACCCCTTCCAACATCGACTGGAACGGCGCCATCCGCAACGGACCCAACGCCGCCGGATTCGATTATTACTTCGGCTGCGCCGCCTCCTGGGACATGCCGCCCTACGTCTGGATCGAAAACGACAAATTCACCACCACCCAGTTCGCCGAAGCAGCCAAAACCGAATTCGGCCGGCCCGGAATCAAGGCGGTCGGCCTGGCCGCGACCAACGGCCTGCCGACACTCACCCAGAAAGTGGTCTCCTATATTGAGACCTCCGCGAAAGAAAAGAGCGGCAAACCGTTCTTCCTCTATTTCCCGCTGACGGCACCCCATGCGCCGATCGCACCCAACGCGGTCTTTAAAGGCCGCAGCCAGGCCGGCGACTACGGCGACTTTGTAACCGAAACCGACGACACGATCGGGCAGCTTTTGGCGGCGCTCGCCCGGACCGGCCTCGATTCCAACACTCTGGTCATCGTCACCAGCGACAACGGCCCCGAAGTGTTCGCCATCGCCCGCAAAACGGAATACAACCACTTCAGCGCGGGAAAACTGCTCGGCATCAAACGCGACAACTGGGACGGCGGCCATCGCGTTCCGTTCATCGCCCGCTGGCCCGGACAGGTTCCGGCCGGCAGCGTCAGCGGAGAAACCATCTGCCTGACCGACCTGATGGCCACGGCCGCCGCGCTGGCCGGCTGTGAGCTGCCGCCGAACGCCGGTGAAGACAGCTATAACATCTGGCCCGTACTGGCCGGCGAAAAACCGGCCGCGCCGATCCGCGAAGCCACGGTGCACCACTCCTTCAAGGGTTTCTTCGCCATTCGTCAAGGACAGTGGAAACTGCTGCTGCATACCGGTTCGGGCGGCAACAGATATGAAGGCCAGCCGGCCTATGCGGCCTACTACAGCAAACCGGTTCAGCTCTACGACATGAACGCCGACCCGTACGAAACGGTCAATCTGGCCGACAGCCACCCGGAGATTGTCGCGCAACTGACCGCGCTGATGCGGCAGTACGTGATCAACGGGCGCAGCACCCCAGGCCCGGCCTTGCAGAACGACACGCCCAATAACTGGAAAGAGCTCGCCGAGCTGAATTTCGCCGTTGATAAATCGGTAAAAGAAAAAGGCAAAAAAACGCCAATCGCCGATTAACTTGACGGCCAGAAGCGCGGTGCAAACCGCGCTCTTTGGCTGTCAGGCAAACGAAGAAACCGATTTTT
>DAONGM010000224.1:0-1714 GCA_035404105.1 Pontiellaceae bacterium | reverse complement strand
CATTCCTGCCCCAAACCCTCTATTTTAACGCCTGTTTGAGCGTACTATTCAGCAAGCAGAAATAAAGGAAGTCCTCATGAAGATACGGTGGCATGTAATGGCAGGATCTCTGTTGATCGCGGGCGTGATGCAGGCACAGGCGACAGTAATGTGGGACGGCGGCGGAGCCGCAAATACTGCGCTGAGCAACCCGACCAACTGGGCCGGCGACACACTGCCCGTTAACGATCCAGACAAAATCGGCATTATCGGCGGCTCATATACTGCCGCGCGCACTTACATAACGGACTTTACCGGATATCATTTGATTCTTGAGAGCAATGCGGTTCTCACAAACAGAGTGGGCGGGTCCGGGACCGCTGTATCCACAATGTATTTGACCAACTTTACACTGACCGTACGCGATAACGCCCGTTTTACGGTGCCGGATCGCACCGACAGCCTGAACCTCAACCAGGCCGCCACCGTGAACGTGAGCAATAACGCTGTGCTGGAGCTTGGGATTTTGCGTCTGTCGGGCGAAACAGCAGGCTCCGTCGGAAACTTCTACCAATACGGCGGTACTGTATCAGCCAATAAGCTCGACATTAACCGCGCCGGAACCGGTATCTATCATCTGTACGGGGGCACTCTGACCGTCACGAATGCGACAAAGAGCTCCGATAATTTGACCGGCAGCAATTACATTGACTTTGCGACCGACAGCAAAGGGGTCTTCCAATGGACCGGAAATCAAACCAACAACATGGTCGGCCTGATTACAAACGGCTTGATTCGTTTCGAAAACAGAACACTCTCGCCGACGAATTTTTTGATTACATATAATTCAACGAACAACCTGAGCTCCGTCCAGCTTTCCCCGGAGTTATTCAAACGGGTCAAACTGTTCATCATAACCGGAAACTAGGCATCCCCTTTTCTTTACAAATTACCGGTGCAGCAAATTTAAGGCCGGATGTGTTTACCGAAGAGCCGTAGCTTGTGTTGCTAAAGCGAAGGCGGCCGGTTACCATCCGCGCCATGGAAAAAGTTGCAGAAAAACAGGAAGCGCGGCTGGACGCATGGCTGGCGGAAGCTGTACCGGAACATTCGCGGTCGCGCTGGCAGTCGCTGATTAAAGACGGACGCGTCACCGTTAACGGCGCACCGTGCAAAGCCAACCAGAAAATCCGTTCCGGCGACCGCGCGGAGTGGACAGTTCCCGAAGCAGCGCCCGCTCAACCGCAGGCGGAAGATATTTCGCTGAACATTCTCTACGAAGACCGCAACATGATTGTCATCAACAAGCCCGCCGGGCTGGTGGTGCATCCGGCGGTCGGCAACGAAACCGGTACGCTGGTCAACGCCCTGCTCCACCACTGCAAAGACCTGACCGGCATCGGCGGCGAAAAGCGCCCCGGCATCGTCCACCGGCTGGACAAAGATACCAGCGGCATAATGGTGGTCGCCAAAAACGAACAGGCGATGACCGAGCTGGCGCGGCAGTTTAAGGAACGCGAAACCGCCAAGGAATATCTGACCATCGTCTGGGGCGTTCCGTACGGCAAGCGCGGCACGGTCGAAACGACGATCGGGCGCAATCCGCTGCACCGCAAAAAAATGGCGGCAAACGTCCGCAACGGCCGCGAAGCAGTTTCGCATTACGAAGTGCTGGAAGCACTCGGCGAAGCGGCGCTGGTGCAGGTGAAGATCGAAACCGGCCGGACGCATCAGA
>DAONGM010000223.1:0-1817 GCA_035404105.1 Pontiellaceae bacterium | reverse complement strand
GACTTCTACCGTGTGAAGGTAGCGCTCTAACCAACTGAGCTAAACGCCCTCAAAAAAAGAGGCTTATCTTTTACTTGCCGAAGAACTGTTCGTAAAGGATTTCTTTTATCTGATCGAGACCTTCACCGAGTCCGGCGGAAATCTCGACCGGTTTCAGGCGGGTTTTGCGCCGGAAAATTTTGATGTTTTCCGCCGCGGCGGGCATGTCCATTTTGTTCGCCAGTACGAGCGACGGACGGTTGGCCAGGTCCGCGTTGTAGGCTTTCAGTTCGCGGCGCAGGCTGCGATAGTCTTCAACGGGGTCGCGTCCGTCTTCGGCGGCCATGTCGATGACGAACAGCAGGAAGCGGGAGCGTTCGATGTGGCGCAGGAAGTAGTGGCCGAGGCCGATTCCTTCGCTGGCGCCGTCGATGAGTCCGGGAATGTCGGCGATCCGGATCTGGTTGAAGTTTTCGTAGATGAGTGTGCCAAGGATCGGATTGAGTGTGGTGAAGGGATAGGAAGCAATTTTGGGGTGGGCGTCAGTAAGTTCGGTGAGGAGAGTGGATTTTCCTGCATTGGGGTAGCCGACCAGACCGACGTCAGCCACGAGTTTCAGCTCAAGACGATAAGCGCGTTCTTCGCCGGGCGTTCCGGGTGTACATTTGGTCGGAGCCTGATTGACGGATGATTTGAAGTGGGGATTTCCGAGGCCTCCGCGTCCGCCCCGTGCAATGACCAGCTCCTGTCCGTCTTCGAGAATTTCGCCGACGAATTCCTCTGTATCGGGGTCGAGGACGACGGTTCCGCAGGGTACGGTGAGAATTCTGTCTTCTCCGCAGCGTCCGGTGCAGTCGTTACCTTTGCCGTGGCCGCCGTTTTCTGCATTCTGGTGGGGGTGATAGTAGAGCGCGTTGAGTGAATCCAGATTGAAGTCGCCGCGCAGAATGACGCTTCCGCCGTGGCCGCCATCGCCGCCGTTGGGTCCGCCGAACTGGGCGAATTTTTCGCGCCGGAAGGAAGCAATTCCGTTGCCGCCGTTGCCGGCCTGCACGAAAATTTTGACGCGGTCTCTAAATACGATGGTTTTCACGGCGGGTACCTTAAATGAAGCAGGCGAGCTCTGAAAGCTCGCCTTCTCTTTTTCCAAGCATTGGAAAACGGTTATGCAATCTGCATTTCGCGGATGTTAACGCGGCGGCCGGCTTTATCGAACTCGACGATACCGTGTTTGAGCGCGAAGAGCGTGAAGTCGCGGCCCTGGCCGACATTGGCTCCGGCGACGAACTTGTTGCCGACCTGCCGGACGATGATGCTGCCTGCGGTTACTTCCTGGCCGGCGTAGCGTTTAACGCCGCGGCGTTTCGGCTGGCTGTCACGACCGTTTGTTGAAGACCCTTGTCCTTTTTTATGTGCCATTGTTCTGCTCCTTCAAAATTAAGCGGTGATGGATTCAATCTTTATTTTGGTCAGTCCCTGACGGTGACCGATTTTCCGGCGGTAACCCTGGCGGCGTTTCTTTTTGAACGATACCACTTTGTCGCCGCGGTAGTTTTCGACCACGGTGGCAGTCACTTTAGCGCCGGCCACGACGGGAGCGCCGATGGTGAGTTCGCTGCCGTTGGAAACGGCCAGCACCTGATCAAATTCGATCGCTTTACCGGCTTCAGCGGCGTCCAGCAGTTCGACGCTCAGAACGGTATCCTTTTCAACGCGGTACTGTTTACCGCCGGTTTCAATTACTGCGTATGCTTCCATAACAAATTCCTTTTTGGGTCAAAGACGGGAGAAGGTAGGCCAGAAGGCGGGGGCTGTCAACACCTTATAGCTCATCTTTT
>DAONGM010000222.1:0-1818 GCA_035404105.1 Pontiellaceae bacterium | reverse complement strand
ATTGTAGCCGAGGCCCGTGGCCTCGGTCTCCGGCGGGGTCACGGACCCCGCCCTACAAGTGAGGGACGTCGAAATTTATAAAACAGGGAAAAGGGCGAAGAGATGAGCAAGGAATTGGAAGAAGGGCTGAAACTCGAACTCGACTGGAACAAGCTGGAGAAGGCGGTTGCCGGTACCAAAGGGATTATTCCCGTGGCCGTTCAGCACGCCGATACCAAGGAAGTGATTCTGGTCGCTTACATCAACCAGCTGGCGTTCGAGGAATCGCTGAAGCGCAAGATGCTGGTTCTCTGGAGTTCGTCGCGGCAGGAGCTGTGGATTAAAGGGCTGACCTCCGGCGAAACGTTTGAACTGCTGGAAGCGCGCGTCAACTGCGAGCAGAACTCGCTGCTGTTTATCGTCCGTCCGAACCGCGGCGGCATCTGCCACACCAAGAACGGCGCAGGCGTTCCGCGCAACTGCTATTACCGCAAGATCGATCTCAACACGCTGGCGCTCGAAAATCTCGATCCGTAAACGAAGACGCAAGATTCTCGGTTTAAAGACAGGGCCGGCTGGAAGCCGGCGATACGTACCGCAGGCTTCCAGCCTGCCTTGATCACAGACTGAATATCATCCGCCATTATCGGAAACCCATGAATAAACCCGCTCTTTTACGCGCCATTATTACCGAGCTCGAAAACGATCTCCGCCGTCAGCAGGCGGCGAATGAAGATGCGTCGGCCGGCGCTACGCACGGCGAGGCGCGCGCGGAAACCAAGTGGGATACCTGCGGGCTGGAATCATCCTATCTGGCGCGCGGGCATGCGCTCCAGTTCAAAGCGCTGGTTGCCGATCTCGAAACCCTGCGGACGTTTATGATTCCGGTTTTTTCCGGCAAGCCGATCGGCGTCGGCGCGCTGGTGGACGTCGAGCTGGATAAAGAGAAGATGACGTTTTTTCTGCTGCCTTGCGCGGGCGGAACGGAAGTCCGTGTTGACGGCGTGGACGTGACGGCGGTTACGCCGGAGTCGCCGGTCGGCGCGGCATTGCTGGATAAAAAGACGGGCGCGAAATTTTCATTCCGCGCCGGTTCATCCGGAAAGGTTCTGTCTGTTTCATGAAAGCGCCCGGTCAGGTGGCCGGGCCTACAGTTTCAGGAGTCATGTTGTAGGCCGGGTGCCCCCACCCGGCGGAATAATGAGTTATGAGCGCACCGCACCGACATCGCCCGAAAGGGCTGGAAATCATTTATGAAGACCGCGATCTGCTGGTGATCAATAAAGATGCCGGGCTGCTGACGATGAGTACGCCCAAGGACGAGCTGCAAACCGCCCAGCATCTGCTGACGGATTACCTGCGCAAAGGCGCGGCGCGCTCGCGGTTGCGCGCCTATACGGTTCACCGTCTCGACCGCGAAACGTCCGGCATTCTGATTTTCGCCAAGACGGAAGCGGTGCAGCAGAAGCTTAAAGGTGAGTGGCCGACGACGGAGAAGGAATATCTGGCCGTTGTGCACGGGCATTTCAGGGAGAAGACCGGAAAAATTTCTAGCTATCTGGCGGAGAACGAGGCGCAGTTTGTTTATTCAACCAGTCAGACCAAGGGCCGCTGGTCCGAGACGGAATACACCGTTGTCCGGGAGACGAAAGAGTTCAGCGAATTGAAAATCAACCTGCTGACGGGCCGCAAAAACCAGATCCGGGTGCACATGGCGGAGGCGGGCCATTCGGTGGTCGGCGACACAAAATACGGGCTCAAGGGCACGAAGTTCGAGCGCATGGCGCTGCACGCCCGGTCGATTTCGTTCAATCATCCGCACAGCGGAAAGCGGATGTT
>DAONGM010000221.1:0-1820 GCA_035404105.1 Pontiellaceae bacterium | reverse complement strand
GCACCTTCCGCTCGCAGCTGGCAACGCGCACCGAGTTTCTGCGGCTGATCGGCACCATCGGCTAACGGAGCAAGGCAACCGAGACGGTTGCGATACGTACCGACAGCCTCGTCTCTTTGTATCGCCGGCTTCCAGCCGGCCTTTAGTCTTAACGTGCCTTCTGTTTCCCGCTTGTCGGAACAGACCGAAACTGGAAAGATGCGCGGCACTATGCTGAGCCGTTTGAACATCCGCAACCTCGCGCTGGTCGACAACATCACCGTGTCATTCCAGAGCGGCTTTACCGTCATCACCGGCGAGACCGGCGCGGGCAAATCCCTGCTCATCGGCGCACTGCGCCTGCTGCTGGGCGAGCGTGCCGACAAGAGCATCATCCGCACCGGAGAGACATCGTGCAGCATCGAAGCGGTCTTTGAACTGCGCGATCCGTCTGCCGTCAACAGCGCGCTCGAAGAGGTCGGGCTGGCGCCCTGCGATGAAGGCCAGCTGGTGGTCCGCCGCACCATCACCGAAAGCAGCTCCAAAAATATCGTCAACGACTCGCCCGTCACCCTGCCCGTCCTCAAAGCGCTCGGCGACGTACTGGTCGATATGCACGGGCCGTACGACCACCAGTCGCTGCTGAAAACCGACGCCCAGATGGACATACTCGACGCCTTCGGCCAGCTCGCCGCCGACCGCGCGGCCTATCAGGAAAAATACAAACGGTTCCAGGCGCTGAGAAACCGGCTCCATGAACTTTCAAACCTCGACGACTCCGGTCTCGCCGAACAGATCGACTTGCTCGCCTGGCGCGTCAAAGAAATCGAGGAAGCCAAAATCTCGGAAGAGGACGAAACCGCGGTACAGCAGGAACACGAACAGATCGCCAACGCCCAGAACATTCTCGAACTGGCGCAAACAGCGGCGGGCGGATTGACCGAAGCCGAGTATTCCGCCATCGAAGGACTCTCCGCCGCCCGCAAAGCCTGCACCCAGCTCGCCAAATATCTGCCCGACGCCGAAACGTGGGCCGAAGAACTTGAAGGCGCGGCACGCACCGCGCAGGAAATTTCCGCCGCCATTCAGAGCGCAGTTGAAGAGGTCGACGCCGGGCCGGAACGGTTGCAGTTTCTTGACGAACGCCTCGCGCTCTACCGCAACCTGAAACGCAAAATCGCCCCCGCCGTCCCCGAAATCCTCGCCAAATGCGACGAGTGGAAAGAAAAGCTGAAGGAGTTGCAATCGCGCGATGAACAGCGCGCCGCCGTCAGCACGGCGCTCGACGCCGCACTCATCGAAACCGAACAGGCCGGACGCATCCTGCGCAAAAAACGGCAGAAAGTCGCCGGCGACCTGGCCGACGCCATCACCGCCGAACTGCGCGACCTCGGCTTCGAACACGGACTTTTTGAGGTCCAACTGCTGGATGCCGACGAACCGTGCGCCTCCGGCCTCGACGAAATCGAATTCGGCTTCGCGCCCAACGCCGGAGAATCCATGCGCCCGCTGCGGGCCATCGCTTCCAGCGGTGAAATTTCGCGCGTCATGCTCGCCGTCAAAGCCGTACTGGCGCGCCACGACCGGATTCCCCTGCTCGTCTTTGATGAAATCGACGCCAACGTCGGCGGCGAAATCGCCAACGCCGTCGGCGACAAGCTGGCGCAGGTCGGCCGGACGCACCAGGTCATCGTCATTACGCACCTGCCGCAGGTCGCCGTCTGCGGACAGACCCATTTTTCCGTCTCGAAAAAAGTACAGGACGGCCGCACCTTCACCCAGATCGCTGCACTGACCGGCGGCACCCGCGCCGAAGAAATCGCCCGCATGCTCGGCGGCAA
>DAONGM010000220.1:0-1824 GCA_035404105.1 Pontiellaceae bacterium | reverse complement strand
CGGGCGGTTCGCGATGATGCGGATGCCGTAGAACGCGTAGTCTGCGCTTGCGGCGAATGTGACGCTTTGTGTTGTTACGTTTCCGTTGTTTAGTGTTCCGGCGTGAAGGTGTGTGCAGTTAACCAGCTCTTTAACTTCGTAATATTCCGAGGTGACCGGAGGGTCGGTGTTTTCAAGTTTGATTGCGTTAACGAACAGAATGGTTTTTTCGGCGGTGCGCTGTTTGTAGCCGTAGAGCTGCACCCGGAAGTCGAGATTGGAATTGCTGTCTGTAACGGCCGTATCAAATTTTAAGACACGCTCGCCAGCACCGTTGTAAGTGAAAAACTGTCCGATCATGGCCGGCCTGGACGTGACTTCCGAACTGTTCAGCGTAACGGCGCCGTTGATGAATTTAAAATGCTGAACTGAGAAGTCGTTGGCATACCAGCCTTTGTCGATCTGGGAGAGCGATCGTAAGTTGACAATTCTGCCGGCTTCGCCCGCGGTGAAGTTCCCATTGACGATTTCGGACTGAGCTGTAAAAACCGTTGATGCCGCCGCCAGCCATATCATCATCCTTTTCATACGTCTGCTCCTGCCCCGGTATTTTTGATGTTCCGCCGTAAAAAACGGACGCAGTGTAAGCCGGCCCGTGAAAACAGTAAATTTAAAACTCCGCCGTTCCCTGTGGCATTGCGGAAAAGAGCGGCAAGAAACGATGAACTATTAGATAGACAGCGGCCGCGGCAGTTCTAATATCTGCGCAATGCATAAATACAGCAAAGCACTGGTTGTCGGGTGCGGACGCAGCGGGCGCGCTGCCGAAGCGCTGCTGCGCTCCGAAGGCGCGTCGGTGGTCAGTATTTGTCAGGAAATCACGCCGGATTACCGCTATGAAGACCTTCATTTTGATCCGGATGTCGCCGTCGTCAGTCCAGGCTTTTCTCTGAAGCATCCGTGGATAAAGGATTTAATTGAACGCGGGGTTCCTCTGCTTTCCGAGCTGGAGCTGGGCTGGTCGCGCCGCCACTGTCCGATCATCGCCGTGACCGGCTCCAACGGCAAGAGCACGGTTGTTAAATGGATCGTCGATGCACTGGCGCAGGCCGGGCAGAAAGCGGTTCCGTGCGGAAACTATGGTTTTCCTGTGTGCGGTGCGGTGATGCTTCATGATGTGCCGGACTGGCTGGTGATCGAAGTCAGCTCGTTTCAGCTCGAAACGGTGCAGGAATTCCGTCCGGATATCGGCCTGCTGCTCAATGTCCTGCCGAATCACCTCGATCGCCATGGAAATATGGATACCTACCGCGATCTCAAATTGCGCCTGTTTGAAAATATGACGGAAACCGACACGGCGGTTGTTCCTTCTGAGCTGGCTCTCAGTATCGGGAAAAAACTGCCGAAACATTTGAAAAGCTTTGGCACGGAGCCGGGGGCTGATTTCCATTATCAGGCCGGCCGGGTCGGAGATATCAATCTGAGCGGTACCCGGTTTGCCAATGAAGTTCTCGGCGCGGCGGGTGCGGCAGTCGCCGCCGTTTGCTCTGCCTGCGGTATTCCGCCGTCGGCGGTAGAGGCCAGTGCGCGGGTTTTTGAGCCGCTTCCGCACCGGACGGCGCTGGTGGCGGAGATCGACGGGGTCAAGTATGTGGATGATTCCAAGGCCACAAATCTTGTTGCGATGTGCGCGGCCGTCAGAATGTGCTCAGGAAAAATCCACTTAATCGCCGGCGGGCGGCCCAAAGAGACCGATTTCAGTTTGGCAAAAGATTTACTGGCGCAGCGGGTTTCGCATCTATATCTTATCGGGGAAGCATCGGGTATGATGCAGGCTGCGTGGGG
>DAONGM010000219.1:0-1852 GCA_035404105.1 Pontiellaceae bacterium | reverse complement strand
CGACCTCCTGAAAACCGGAACCATGCAGCGCGACCCTTCTCCGCTTAAACGCTGACAACGAAAATTCCAAAAGATTTTAGAAATACCGCCCAGACAATAGATCCCGCGTCCAGACGTTTTATGTCGATACATAACAGCAAAGGAGCCGCCGTATGAAAAATCCGGGCTTTCTGAAAATCGCCGGCGTTGAGCTGGCCGCATTAACGCTGACCGCCTGCCAGGTTCCGGCAGAAAAATCCGCCGTCGCCGGCAAACCGAACATTATCTTCATTCTTACGGACGATGTGGGTCTCGGCGATATCGGCTGTTGCGGCGGACCGTTTAAAACCCCGAATATTGATGTGCTGGCAAAAAGCGGAACCCGGTTTGAACTCTGCTATTCCGCCCCGCTGTGCGGGCCGTCGCGCTGTCAGGCTCTCACCGGGCGCTATCCCTTCCGGACCGGACTCAACAGCAACAACAGCAAAGACGCCATTGATCCGTCGCGCGAAGTGATGATTCCGACGGTCATGAAAAAAGCCGGCTACGCAACGGCCAGCGCCGGAAAATGGGGCCAGATGTGTTTCGGCCCCGGCGAATGGGGCTTTGACGAGTACGTCGTTTTTCAAGGCAGCGGGCGTTACTGGGGAGAACAAACCCCAACCTATGTGGCCAACGGAAAACCAACGGCTTTACCGCAGGGAAAATACCTGCCGGATCTCATGCACGAGTTCGTCACCGACTTCATGACCCGCCATAAAGATCAGCCGTTTTTCATCTACTACCCGATGGTTCACGTTCACGGACCGATTCTTCGCACTCCCGACAGCAAAGAAGGTGCCGGCAAAGATCAGCTGTATAAGGACAATGTCGAATACATGGACAAGCTCGTCGGAAAACTGATGGCCGAGCTCGATCGCCTTCAGCTCCGCGAAAAAACCATCGTCATTTTCACCGGCGACAACGGCACGGCTCATTTCGGGGTCGACCTTGCCACAGTGAACGGAAAACCGATCAGCGGAATGAAAGGTACCATGCTCGAAGGCGGCAGCCGCGTACCGCTGATTGCCAGCTGGCCCGGCCGCACTCCCGCCGGACAGGTAAACCGTGATCTGATCGACTTCAGCGATTTCTTCCCGACCTTTGCAGAGCTCGGCGGCGCGACGCTGCCTCCCGGCGTAACCATTGACGGCCACAGCTTCGCTGCGCAAATCCGCGGCGAAAAAGGAACCCCGCGCGACTGGATCTATGTCGAACTCAGCGGAAAATCCTACGCCCGCAACGCCGGATTCAAACTCACCAATCACGGCGCGCTGTTTGATATGAGCAAAGCTCCGTTTCAGGAAATTCCGGTGCCGGCCTCAACCACAAATGCCGCCGCCGCATCCGCCCGCGCGGTTCTGCAGAAGGTCCTCGATGATCACCCGGCGGCTCCGGCGGCCGACCCGAAAAACGGCAAAAAGAAAAACAAACGCGCTAATAAAAAAGCCGGAAAGCAGGCTGGCGAGATATGAGAACTCAGCCCTCTTTTATTCCGCAAAGGTTTTGCGAATGAACTCCGCATCTTCCTTGCTGAGCGCGATTGCCGCGAGCTCTTCCGTGAATATTCCGAACCGCGCTTTGATTTTCTCCAGCCCCGGTTTCACGGCACGCAGCGCTTCTGCTGTGAACCGCTTATCGTCCCGCCGGTGATCGCCCTCTTCAAACACCGGCGGATTTTCAATTACCGTTTAATCGCCGG
Organism: Pontiellaceae bacterium; assembly: GCA_035404105.1. GTDB lineage: Bacteria > Verrucomicrobiota > Kiritimatiellia > Kiritimatiellales > Tichowtungiaceae > Tichowtungia. Next base: position 132 of record DAONGM010000219.1, on the reverse strand, counting down.
AAAAAAGGTTGTTCAGCGAGGATTTGTATAGCAAAGTGCAGAATTGCTTCTCCGGGAGGGAAGCTTGATCGTGTTACACAAATTGACTGGAAAGATGGATATGAAAATTAAATTACCACCATTCAGCCTGCC
>DAONGM010000218.1:0-1864 GCA_035404105.1 Pontiellaceae bacterium | reverse complement strand
GATCTTCCGGAAATCGATATTACAGACCGGGGTCAATGTTTCGAAAAACTCAACGCACTGCGTCCGGAAATAATTGTCAACTGCGCCGCCTATACCGCAGTCGATGCCTGTGAGAGCGATGCCCGTTGCTGGAAAGTGAATGCGGACGGGCCGAGGTATTTGGCGGAATGGGCGGCGGCGAACGGCGCGTTTTTGGTGCATGTTTCAACTGACTATGTGTTCAGCGGAACGCGCCCTCTGTTTGAAGCATCGGTAGAAACGGATATAACCGGTCCGGTTTCTGAATACGGAAAATCCAAGCTGGCCGGAGAGCAGGCCGTTCTTGGCAGCGGGGCGAATGCCGCCATCCTGCGAACCGCCTGGCTCTATGGCGCGCACGGAAAAAACTTTTTGAAAACCATGCTGAGGCTGGCACTGCAAAACCCGGAACGCGAAATCCGCGTGGTGAATGATCAGTTCGGCTCGCCAACCTGCTCGCATACTCTGGCGCGGCAGATTTCTGCAGTGATTGATTCCCGGGCAACCGGCGTTTTTCATGCCACCTCTGAGGGATATTGCAGCTGGTTTGATCTGGCGTCCCGGTTTCTGAAGCTGATGAATGTGCCGCACCGGATCGCGCCCTGCACGACGGCGGACTATCCGACTCCGGCGCGCCGTCCGGCCAATTCGATTCTCGAAAACGCGCGGCTCAAAGAGCTCGGCCTGAATCTTTTTGACGATTGGGAAACGGAGCTGGAGCGGTTTGTCCGGGCGCATCGCGATTCGTTGATTGCAGAGATAAAAGGGATGTTGAAATGAAAAAAATACTCGTGACGGGCGGGGCAGGGTTCATCGGTTCGGCCGTGTGCCGCTATCTGGTGAAAGAAAAAGGCGTCAGCATACTGAATGTCGATAAGCTCACCTATGCGGGCAATACGGCGTCGCTCAAAGAAATTGATAAAAATCCGCTCTACCGGTTTGCTCAGGCAGACATTTGCGACCGGGAAACGATCGCCGGTCTTTTTGCAGAGTTTCAGCCGGATGCGGTCATGCATCTGGCGGCTGAATCGCACGTGGACCGTTCGATTGACGGTCCTGCGGCCTTTATTGAAACCAATATTGTCGGCACCTATACGATGCTCGACTGCGCCCGTGAGTACTGGAACGGACTTTCTTCTGATCGGAAAGATGCTTTCCGTTTCCACCACATTTCGACCGACGAGGTGTATGGATCGCTGGGCGCTGAAGGATTGTTTGAGGAAACCACGCCGTATGATCCGCGGTCGCCGTATTCGGCCAGCAAGGCGTCCAGCGACCATCTGGTTATGGCCTGGCACCACACCTACGGGCTTCCGACGGTGATCACAAACTGCTCCAACAACTACGGCCCTTATCACTTTCCGGAAAAATTGATTCCGCTGGTGATTCTGAATGCTCTGGATGAAAAACCGCTTCCGATTTACGGCAAGGGCGACAACATTCGCGACTGGCTCTACGTTGAAGATCATGCCCGGGCGCTGGTGCTGGCGGTCGAAACGGGCGTTCCCGGTGAAACCTATAACGTCGGCGGCCGGAACGAACGAACCAATCTGGAAGTGGTTGAAACGATCTGCCGGATTCTGGATGAGCTGAGGCCGTTAGGAAGTGTTAAGGCGCAGGTGTTAGGTGTTAGGGAAGAAGGGGCAGAACTTAAAACAGAAAACCTAAAACCTAAAACGTCAGTTGCTCGAATCACCTCGTATCGCGACCTGATCACGTTTGTGAAAGACCGGCCCGGGCACGACCAGCGCTATGCGATCGATGCAACCAAGCTTGAAACGGAACTCGGCTGGCAGGCGCTCGAAGATTTCGACAGCGGTATCCGCCGCACCGTGCAGTGGTATCT
>DAONGM010000217.1:0-1894 GCA_035404105.1 Pontiellaceae bacterium | reverse complement strand
GGTCTTACACGTCATTCACCGCTACAAGACCGGTGTGCTCTTCAATGTCGCCTTCCTCGCGCCGGAAATCATCGAGCCGCATCCGGATCGGGCGCGCGCCGCTGCGCTCGCAGAAGCTCTGATGCAGTTCGGCATCGGCTGCCAGGTACTCGACGACATCCGCGATCTCGCCCGCGACCATATTGAGCGCCGCCACAACTACCTGCTTTCAGTTCTCTCGAAACATCAGCCTGAATTTTTCCAACCTCTGCGGCAGCGTGAGCTGGCCGTGACGGATCGCCTCTATCTGGAAGTTCCGCAGCATACGCTGCCCGCCGCCCGGCTCGGCTTCGGCATGATGCGCGACGGACTCGCCACCCTTGGAGAGCTGGGGCTTGGCATCCGGCCTGAACTGGCCGGGCAGCTGGCCGGCTCCATGTTCTCCGTACTTGATCTGCGGGACGTCCGGTATGCATAAGAAACAGCATCTCCGCTCAGCTACCGCGCAGCAGACCGAAGGGGTCACGCTGGATCACGCCGCCAAGGTTTACGACCTTCTCGCTCCGGTCATGACGCTCGGACTTGAGCGCCGCTATCACCGCATCGTCATTGAGCAGCTCGCCCTGCGCGGCAATGAGCAGATACTGGATATCGGCTGCGGAACCGGCACACTGACACGCGATATTGCGGCCGCGCTGACGGATAAAAAAATATCGCGGTGCACCGGACTGGACGCCGCAGAAAAAATGATCGGGATTGCGCGGCGCAAGGCTCTGCTGATTCCCAATATCAGATTCGACGCCGCCATCGCCGAACGGCTGCCGTATGCCGACAGCACCTTCGACGCCGCAGTCTCCACCTTTTTCTTTCACCACATCCATTTTGAGCTGAAGAAGAAAGTGCTGGCCGAAACCGCACGGGTACTGAAACCCGGCGGACGGTTCATCGTTGCCGATGTGGACAGTCCAACCACCCGGTTCGGATCGGTCTGCGCACGTTCCGGCCACTGGCTTTTCCAGCAGAATGAAATCGCCGAAAACATCGAAGGTAAACTGCGCCGGGCTTTCGGCGAGAGTCCGTTTTCGTGGAAAGCGGTTTCCCATCACTCAGGATACATCACCGTCTTTGAACTCCGGAAAGAGGCGACGCCATGAACCGTTTCCTTGTCTTACTTCTGATGCTGACCGCGTTATCCGGCCGGGCCGCCCAAACAGACGATCCGGTCGGCAGCGCAGTTGAAACCTATTTCACCGCTGTTTTCGCAAAGCTCGGCGAAGTCGCCGCGCAGCAACCGGTACACGATACGTTCCGCGACGCCATGAAACCGGCGGCGGAATCCGTCAACGGCTTTTTCGGCGGGTCGCTGATCACGACTGACTTTGTCATCGACCAGAGCTATTACAAACGCCATGCGCTCGCCGTCGGGTTCGATCTGAAAAAAGTTAAGGAGCTCGATTATTTCCGGAATCTGATGCGCACCTCGCCGTCACCGCAGCTCAGCGAACCGGGTCACGGTACGATCCTGCAGCCGCGCCTGATTTCAATGCGCTATCCGGTTGTCGTAGACGGAAAACTCCAGAGCATCGTTTCCATGATGGTTCGTACGGAAACGTTTCTCGAAGCAACCGGGCTTGGAAAATGCCGGGCGTACAAGATCATCTGCCGCGGCGCACTGGCGGAAGAAAAAGGAATTCTTTCTGCCGATCACCGTGAAGTGAAACTCGTCCTGCCTTCGACCGAGTGGGTGATTCAATACGATCCCTAGTCCCCGTCCGGAGCTTCGCTGATGATCGCAACACCGGCGCCGGCGGAGAGGAAGCTGCAGGCTTCCGCCGCTTTATCCGGGCCGGGGTTCACACAGACCGCCGCAACCGGTTTATTGAGCAGCCGGGTGCAGTTCTTTGAAGTTGCCTTC
>DAONGM010000216.1:0-1897 GCA_035404105.1 Pontiellaceae bacterium | reverse complement strand
TCGCCTTTGACGATAATCACTTCGAGGCAGTTGTGATGATCCATGTGAACGTGCGTCGATGAAATGATCCGGTCGTGATGGTCGTGCTGGATGGCAGTGAGTTTATCCTGAAGCTGGCGCTGGTGGTGGTCATACACCAGCGTAATCACGCCGACGACTTCTTCGCCCGCCTGCCACTCTTCATCAATCAGCGCTTTACGCACCAGATCGCGCACCGCTTCGGAGCGGTTGGAATAGCCGCGCCGTTCCAGATGTCCGTCGAACTTCTGAACCAGATCGTCTTCCATCGAAATCGAAAAGCGTTCCATTTCAACACTCCTTATATCACAGCAATCTAAAGAATATTTTTAACAGAAGAAAACGAAGGGAACCCTAAGGTAGGAATTGAATAGTAGAACCCGGCTTTCTGATTCCTTTGTTATCCTTCGTTTACTTCTGTAAATCAGTTTTTACCTGCTGCACACGCGGCTTGAGCTGCGGGAAAAGAATGACGTCGCGGATGGCGTCGGAGCCGGTCAGAAGCATCATCAGCCGGTCAATGCCGATACCCATACCGCCGGTCGGCGGCATACCGGTTTCGAGCGCGTCGAGAAAGTCCTCGTCGATTTTCGACGGATCGCCCGCAGCCTGTTCTTCAAAGCGGCGGCGCTGTTCGAGCGCGTCGTTGAGTTCGCTGTAAGCCGGCGCCAGTTCTTTACCGCCGACAATCAGTTCAAAAACATCCACCAGCGACGGATCGTCGGCGCACGGATTGGCCAGCGGAACGAGATAGGCCGGAAGCCGGGTGACAAACGTCGGCTGAATCAGCGTGCCTTCGATGCTCTTTTCATAGATTTCGTGGGTAACGGCGGCAAAGCCGGCACCCGGCTCAACAAAAATACCGAGTTCGTCGGCTTTGGCGCGCGCCTGATCGACCGATTTTTCAAACCAGTCGGCGCCGAGGCGCTCTTTGATCAGGTCGCGGTAGGCGATTTCCTTCCACGGCGTGGTCAGATTGATCGTATTGCCCATCCATTCGACTTCCAGCCGGCCGAAAATTTTCTGCGACAGATGGGTGACGAGGCTCTGCACCAGCTCCTGCATCGAACGCATATCGCCGTAGGCTTCGTAAATTTCCAGCGCCGTGAATTCCGGATTATGCGTCCGGTCGAGCCCTTCGTTGCGGAAGTTGCGGTTCATCTCGAACACTTTATCCATGCCGCCGACAATCAGCCGCTTGAGATAAAGTTCCGGCGCGATGCGGAAAAACATGTCGGTGCCGAGGGCGTTGTAGCGCGTCTTGAACGGCGAAGCGGCTGCGCCGCCGGCGATCTGCTGAATCATCGGCGTTTCGACTTCGTTATAGCTGCGCGCCGCGAGGAAAGCGCGGATTTCGCTGAGTACTGCTGTGCGTTTTTTGAAGAGATCCATCACCTCTTCATTGGAAATCAGGTCGAGTTCGCGCTGGCGGTAGCGGGTTTCGACATCCTGCAGTCCGTGGAATTTTTCCGGCAGCGGGATGAGCGATTTACACAGGAGCTTCCATTCGATGATGCGGACGGTTTTTTCACCGGTCTGGGTGATGAACAGTTCGCCGGTCACGCCGATGATATCGCCGAGGTCGAGAAGCTTGAACGCGGCAAATATTTCTTCGCCGATCAGATCCTTCTTAACCATCAGCTGGAACTTGGCCGAACCGTCAGAAAGGTGCGCGAAAGCCATTTTTCCCATTTTGCGCATGGCGACAATACGACCGCAGGCGCTGACGGTTTTGCCCTCTTCGAACGAGGCGGTCAGTCCGGCCAGCGTGTCGGTGCGTTTGAAGGCGGAACCGTAGGCGGGATAGCCTGCGGCTTCGAGCTGCTTCATGTTTTCAATGCGCTGACGGCGGTATTCATTGTCCTGCATAAAATCTCCT
>DAONGM010000215.1:0-1940 GCA_035404105.1 Pontiellaceae bacterium | reverse complement strand
AGATGTTGCCGTAGCGCACCACGTCCGGCAGCACGTCGACCGCCGTCTGCACCTTCGGCGCTCGCTCGCCCGCCACCTTTTCCATCAGCACGGTCGTTCCGCTCAGCTCCGGCTTCTCCACCGTTTCGCCGAGCTGGAGCTCGCGGGCCGCCTGGCCGCTCACCAGCGCAGCCGTACCGTCTTCGTTCCAGATCTTGAGGAACGACGGCTTCGCGCCGTCGAGCTCCGCCTCAATCGTCCAGCCGTCCACCACCACCTGCTTGCGGCCGTTGGCCGAAACCTGTTCTTTGCAGGGTGCAGGATTCTTCTGCGAGGTCGGGCGGATGATGTTCAGGAACCGGAGCTGGGCCACCGGATTGGTGACGGCCATATAAGCATGCCACTGGTTCTTCGGGAAATCCTGGTTTCTCATGCCGGTCTTCCAGCCCAGTTTCTTTTTGAGCAGCTCTTTATCCTCACCGTACCACTCGTCGGTCAAGGTCGTGCTCAGCGCTTCCGTGGTGAACAGCTGCGCAACCGCCACCGCATTCGATCCGGAGAGAATCCGGTCGTCCGACAGCTTTTCAAGCGGTTTGCGGTGGTTGAGCATATAGGTCCAGGTGATCGGCTTTTCCGCTTCGAGTTCGTCGTAGACGACCACCGTGCCGCTTTCCAGCAGCGCGAGGTGGCGACGCCAGCGGGTCACGCCCGGCTTGATGAAGCCGTCTTTCGCCGTATAGGTCAGGCCGGCCCCCTTCAAGTTGCCTTCGTGCCGGGTGAACTTGCCGCTAAACGCCTGCGAGGCATCGCCCAAACAGTAGCTGATCTTGTCGCCGACGAGGAAGCGCGGCATCCAGCCGTAGCCGCTGGAGTCGAGTCCTTCGCAGACGTTGCCGCAGGGCAGAATGCTGTTTTTGGCGCGGGTGTGTTTATAGTTCTGCAGCGAGAAGTAGTCGCCGGAAGAGCTGTAATAACCGGTTCCGTCGAAGGCCGACTGCCCGTTGTAGCTGACGATGAAGGAATTGTTGCCGGGATGGCCGTGGCCGATCAGCCCGAACGGACTGGAGCGCATCAGCACCTTGACGTTATTCGTCGGATCTTCGGGTTTCGTGCAGAGCACCACCAGCCCGGTATCGCGGAACAGAACGCCCTTCTCCGTCAGCGGCTGAATCGGCACCGCCGGATTTTTGCGGTTCGGCAGCGGGGCCTTGGTCAGGGCCGGCAGGGCAAACAAGTCATTCATGATCATCGTAAACACGCGCGACGCTTCCAACGGGTTGGCGTCGGAGTTCCAGCTGAGCTGGCGGTAGCGGTCGGGGGCGTAGAGATTCAACACCTCCACCAGTTCGTGAATCAACGAACCGCCGTCGCCCCAGATTTCATTGGAACCGGGCAGTTCAAAATAGGCGTAGCGCTTGCCGACATTGCGGTACCACGGCAGTTCATTAAAGTAGTTATACCCCGTGTAGCGCCAGAAGAAGAAGGGCACACGGAACAGTTGCTTTACATGCGTTTGGAAATAACCGAACGACGCCCAGTCGCCCGAGTTGCGGTCGCCGACCGGCCCGCGGAAGTTCCACAGGTCGTACAGATATTCCATCGCTTCGACCGAAGCCGGAACCTGCTTGTCGTACAAAACCGCCGCCATGTAGACCATACAGGGCACATCGGACTGCCAGTCGTGTTCATTGAGCGTATAGCGTTCCAGCCCGTTGATGCGGGCGTTCACGGCGCCGAAGAGCGCATCGCTCAGAACCTTGCGGATTTTTTCGCGTTCGTCGGCCGGCATCTGGTCCTGCAGCAGCTCGTAATAGAAGCAGACCGGATTCGGCATTTCATCGAAAAACCCGGCGACCGGGTTGAACTTCCGATTCTCCAGAATAAAATCAACGGCTTTTTTCATCTCCGGGATGTACACCGGATCCTTCGTCAGCGCATAGGCCGTCATATACGGCATGGCG
>DAONGM010000214.1:0-1944 GCA_035404105.1 Pontiellaceae bacterium | reverse complement strand
AAAAATGTTCCGTTTTATACAGCCTATCTGCGCGCCGGAAACCACGGCGACTCCGTGTCGGATAAAGGCAGCTCCGGGTTCGCGTCGTTGAATGATTATTACCGATGCCTGCAGATCATGCGGCCGGGCGATCCTCTCGTCTACCGGGAATGGCTGCTTCGGAGCGGTCGCTTCATCACCCTGTCCGATATCACCTACGAAAAGCAGGCCTGGCTGACCTTGCCGTGGCTGCATCAGCAGCCGCAGCCGTCAACCAATGAGCCGCTCCCGGCGCTGCCGGCCAAGACCCATGTGTTCCGCGACACAGGGATTGCGCTTCTCTTCAACCAGACGACCAATCTGGACAGCGCGGTCCGTGCCGCTTTCCATTCGCGCCCGTACGGAGTGGTCGGACACGGACATCCGGGCAACAATACCTTCAATCTGACCTACGGCGGAAAACCGGTTTTTACGGGGACCGGGCACTACAGCGAATCCTACGACCGTTTTGCGCTGCGCAACTATAAGCATTCCCGCGCCAAGAACGGGATTCTGCCGTACGGCAATGTGTGCGAAGGCCTCGACACCAGCGGGTATGGCTGGATCGCGCGCCATCTCGAAGGCGACCGCATCAGCTATTCGCTGGGCGACGCTTCACAGTCGTTCAGCGGCAGCTACCGCATCCATGAACGCAATCTGGCGAACGCAGAGATCCCGCTGACTCTGGAAGCCGGCTACGGCAACCCCGGGGTGACACGCTACCGCCGCCATCTGGCGCTGCTGGACAACGGAACCTTAGTGCTCTATGACGAGCTGGCCGCCCAGACGGCGATCCCATGGACTTTCCAACTGAACTCCGTGACTCCGATGGTCAAGATCAACAACCACACCGTTGCCAGCACCTGTCCGAACGGCTTTGCGGTCGCCGAGGTGTTTTGCGAGCAGCCGCTTCAGACGAGCATTACGGACCAGTTCGTGGGCGATATTAAGGATATGGCCTCGCTCTATAATCGTGCCCGCTGGGAGGTCTCCAATCACTGGCATGCCAGCCTCGCGGTCACCAACGGTCAGCAGACCCTCCGCTTCCTGACGCTGATTCATCGCGTGCAGAACGGGCAGCCGATGGTGCAGTCCGTCGAAAACCTTTCGGCCGACGGACGAAAGGTCGTCTCGGCCGGCGGATGGTCCGTCGAGGCCGAAATGGACGGCAGCCGGCCGGGCTATCTGAAAATCTGGAACAGTGCCGGGACGTCGGCGCTGGTCAGCGGACCGGCGGCGACCAACCTGCAGCTCGGCGCGGCCGGCTGCACGGCGAAACTGCCCGGCAGTACGATTTTGATGGAGCAGGGACAGGCTGTAAAAGAAGCAATAGATGTGCTTCCAGATATTTTGCGTTATGGTAATATATATTAGGAATTAGAGGGATGGTATGAATAGAAGAAAACAAAACCCGCGAGCCTTGAGCGGAGCAGTAAATATGCTCCTGATGGGTGGTGTTTTCATTTTGTCGGGCTGGATGCTGCCCCTCACGGCGCAGACCAATGAGGTGTTTCGCTGGACGGATCCCTACGGTGCGGTACTTCGCGTGGCAACCGCGCCGCAGGAGGCCGACTACTGGGCGACGACGATGGACGGATCTGTCTTTAATCCCATCTATACCAACCTCATCAATACACTTCAGCACGACTTGATCACCGGATCCGTGGCCGGAACTGCGGCCCAGAGCAACAATCTGGTGTACAGCATCGTCCAGGGCCCCTCCTGGCTGACGATGTCGCCGGACGGCACCTTCTCCGGCACGCCGGACGAAACGATCCTCATCTACAACAACTGGATCATTGCGGCGACCAGCAGCAACGGTCTGGTCGAAACGCTGACCTTGAGAATGACTGTGGAGAATGTGAACGATCCGCCGCGATTCAGCACCAATACGATCGTGCTCAGCGCCATTGCGGAAGGTGTATC
>DAONGM010000213.1:0-1980 GCA_035404105.1 Pontiellaceae bacterium | reverse complement strand
GAGCGGCTTTTCGTTTTACAGTCCCTGCTGCTGATGCTGCTTTTGCAGTTCCCGCATTCTTTCGAGCCGCTCTTTGGCGGCGGCTTTGCGTTTTGCCGGCATCGCTTTGATCGGCCGTTCGTTTGGCAGCAGTTCGCCGCCGACAACGGAGGCTCCGCCATCCACGTAGAGCGTCTGGCCGGTAATCTTTTTGGAGCCTTCGCCCAGCAGGAAGACGACCGCACTGGCGACTTCCTTTTTATCGTTGATGACATCCCACGGCAGCGGGCTCATTTTTTTCCAGACGCGCGCCAGATGCGCAAAGTGCGGGATGGATTTGGCGGCTTTGGTGGCGAGCGGCCCGGCGGAAACGGCGTTGACGCGGACGTGTTCGCGTCCGTATTCACGGGCCAGTGCGCGCACGAGCGCTTCGAGCGCCGCCTTGTTGACGCCCATCCAGTTATAGAAGGGGAAGGCGACCTGAGAGGCGAAGGAGAGGGTGACAATCGAGCCGCCCTTATGCATGTGTTCCTGCGCGAACTGCGAAACCGTGGCCAGCGAGGCGCAGCTGATATGAAAGCCCTGCTTCACATCCTCAATCGCGTCGGTGTAAATATGGTCGCCGAGGCAGGTCTTGGGGTTGGCGAAGCCGATGGAGTGGACGATACCGTTGAGATCGCCGATTTCTTTGAAGAGATTCCGGACCTCTTCTTCGATGGTGACATCGCAATAGCGGATGTCCATCGCGTCTTTCTCCTCCTGGGAGATATCCGTGCAGCCGCGGTCGAAGAAAATCTTTTTGAGCCGCTCGTTCTGCACCGTGTAAATTACTTTTCCGCCCAGCTCTTCGATCATTCTGCCGGTGGCATAGGCGATCGAGTCGGTGTTGAGCAGGCCCATCACTACGTAGGTTCCGCCTTTTTTAATCATAGATCCTTCCTTTCAGAAAACGGTTATGCGCGTGAAAACGCGGGACAATGCCGGATTTTTTCCGCAAAAAAAGCCTTAAGTTGCCTAAAAATCAACCCGCAGAAGCGGGCAGGTGCTGAAGCGGGCCTCTTTAACGGTGTTGATCAGGCCGATCTGTACACCGTCCAGCCGCTCGCAGTGGTTGATCAGACCGAGCTGCAGACCGCGCACATAGCGGGCGTGGTTATAGATCAGGCCGACCTGCGCTCCGTTGACGTTTTCAAAGACAAAGTTCCAGATACCGGCAACTTCCAGACCGTCCAGCGCGCCGGCCATGGTGCTGACCCCGCCGACCTGTACGCCGTCCGCCTTGCCGATGACATTGGCCGAGACGACGGAAAGCTGCAGGCCCTTCATTTCGCCCGTTTCCGCGAGAATGACGGCCGCCTGCACCACGCCGTCGGCCGCGATTTCCGACTTCGCCATCAATCCGCCGATCTGCACGCCGCGGGTTTCTTTGGACTTCGCCGTCAGTCCGCCGAGTTGAACGCCGCGCGTATAGCGTGATTCGTTAAACAGCAGGCCGAGCTGAACGCCGTTGGCATACCAGCCGGTTTCCGTGAAAACTCCGCCGAGCTGAACGCCGGCGAGATTTTCCGCGCGGGCTTCGTAGAGGCCGGCCTGGAAACCTTTGGTCCAGCATTTATCCGTTTCCGATTCGGAAACGGCGGAAAGCCCGCCGATCTGAACGCCGTTCACTTCGCGCGCCCGTCCGAGCAGGCCGGTCAGCTGAACGCCGTACAGGTTTTCTGCGTCGGTTGTAACCGTCGCGACCTGAATCCCGCCGACGTCTTTGGTTTCGGCATTCCAGAGTGAAAGCTGAACCCCGCCGAAATCGTGCGTTTCGTTGCGATAGATCGCCATCTGCAGACCGCCGGCATCTTCGGAAACGTTCCAGAACCCGAGATCCAGTCCGTACATAAAACGGTTATCCGCAAAGTAGCAGTTCAGACGCAGACCGTGGACGCCGTAGTCTTTAGGAAAAAGGCTGTGGTATTCATCGACACTCAGCTGAACCGGCGTGCTGAGGTG
>DAONGM010000212.1:0-2003 GCA_035404105.1 Pontiellaceae bacterium | reverse complement strand
AGACGCTGGTTCAGGACATCCGTCTGAAAGAACCGCCGCGCCTGCGCCGCCTGCCTAAAGAACTCACCGGATTCTTCCCTCCATTGAAATTCGCCGAACGGGTCCAATCCATCATTCAACAACACGGCCTCGAACTGCCGGAAGAAGTGCAAACCCTCATTCAGGAACTGAGTGAAGCGTCAGACCCCTCGCTGCCCATGGAACGGATGGTTTCGCTGTTCGAGGAACTGCTCGATAACGTTACACTCCGCGACGAAACCGGAACCGAAAGCGGCGTCTGGATTCTCAACCCGATGGACGCCGCCGGCCTGCGGTTTGATTCCGTCTATCTCGCCGGCATGGACGACCGCACCTTTCCGCAAATCCCCAAAGCGGACGCCCTGCTGAACAGCACCGAGCGCCAGGCGCTGCGCGCCTTTCTGACCGAACGGAAAATCCCCTGTCCGCGGCTCGCGCTCTCCGAAACCGGCGCGGCGCTCATCCAGGAAGAAATCCTTTTCCTCACCGCGATCAGCGCCGCCGGCGAACGGCTGACGCTCTCCTACACCCGCACCGGCGCCGACGGCAAGGAGCACGCGCCCGGCGAATTTTTCGAGCGGATGCGCGGGCTGACGGAAACGGATCAGCCGCAGCTCGGCGCCTCGTTTCATACCATCCTGCCGCCGGAATTCTGCCGCGCCGAAGATGAAGTCCGGCAGACCAACGCCCAATGCGGGGCGGGCTTTCAGCCGGCCCTGATACACAATAAAAAGGAGCAGGATGAAAGCCTGCTCCACATTCAGCAATGGCTGAAAAAAAATCCCGAGTTCAGCGCCACCGCGCTCGAATCGCTGGCGCGCAACCGGTTTGTCTATTTTCTCGAAAAAGTGCTGAGCATCCGGCCCGACCTTACGCATGAAGACGACACCGCGCCGATGGACCGAGGCGTCGTCATCCACGATATCCTCGAACAGGTTTACACCGCCATTGCGGCACAAAGCGGACTCTACGCCGTCCCGATGAACGTAGACGCGGTGTCCTCACCGCGTTCCCAGCCGCAGGAAAACGCGATGGGGACATCGCGTCTACATTGGCGAATCACGCAGCAGGTAGCGGAGAACTCCATTCCTTTAGCCGTGTTTGATCCAAACAGAGCGGACGACCTGCTGGCGCTGGCTCGAGGAATCGCGGAAGAAGAATTCAAAAAAGCCGAGCGGCGGCCCAGCCGCCACCTCGGCCATCCGACCGTCTGGGAAACCGAAAAACGGAAGCTGCGGCAGATGATCGAAAACTTCGTCCGCATGGATATCGAAACCGCGCGGGCCGAAAACCGCTATCCGGCACTGTTCGAAATGAAGTTCGACCTCCAGCACGGCCTGCCGCTGACGCTGGAGCACGGCGACGAACAGATTCAGCTCAAGGGCAAGATCGACCGCATCGACCTGATCTTCAACACAGACGGCGAACTCGACCGGCTGCTGGTGGTGGACTATAAGAGCAAGTCGCGCGGCGTTCCGGTAGCGCAGCTTGAAAAGGAAATCGCCCTGAATTTCGATTGCCAGATTCCGCTCTATACCTTCGCGGCACAGCAGAAGTTTTTTGGCGCGCACAACACGCCGGAGCTGAATGCAAAGACGCTGGCCGTTTATCACCTGCAGGAACGCGACCTGAAAAAAATGACCAACCACTTTGCGAAGAAACGGCTTTCAATGAGTCCAGAGCTGACGGAAGCGTTTCTCGGACAGCTCTTCACAAATGTCCGGCAGCTGCGCGCCGGCGACCTCGCCACCGAACCGCTCATCGCCGGACACGACGACTATTCCCACATCTGCCGCACCCCCGCCATTCAGCCCGCAGAACGGCTCAGCGAAATCTGAACAAAAAAAAGCCCCTCCGCGAACGGAAGGGCTTTTGGCTGAGCCGGAACGGGGATTAGTCGTTCGTGGCGGAGGCCTGAGCATCTTTCTCGGCCATGGCCGCACGGCGGCTGAGGCGGATCTTGCCGTCGCGGTCCACATCGAGAA
>DAONGM010000211.1:0-2004 GCA_035404105.1 Pontiellaceae bacterium | reverse complement strand
ACAAATTGACTGGAAAGATGGATATGAAAATTAAATTACCACCATTCAGCCTGCCTGGAAAAACTGTTGCATGCATTATTACTTCACTTCTGACCGCAGCCCATGCGATGGCTGTCGAGGCGCCGAAACCCTTCGGTCCGGTGCCGACGGAGCGGCAGCTCGCGTGGCATGAATTGGACTTTTACGCGTTTATTCATTTCACCGTCAATACGTTCACCGACAAGGAATGGGGCTACGGCGACGAGGCGGAATCCGTTTTCAATCCGACGGATTTCAGCGCAGAGCAAATTGTGCAGGTCTCAAAAGAGGCCGGCATGAAGGGGCTGGTTTTGACCGCCAAGCACCATGACGGTTTTTGTCTCTGGCCGTCGGCGTTCACGGAACATTCCGTGAAAAATTCGTCCTGGAAAGACGGCAAAGGCGATGTGGTCCGTGAAATAGCCGACGCCTGCCGCAAGCAGGGGCTCAAGTTCGGCGTCTATCTGTCGCCATGGGATTGCAACCGGGCCGATTACGGCAAGCCGGAATATATCACCTACTTCCGCAACCAGATGCGCGAACTGCTGACAAACTACGGCCCGGTTTTCGAGGTGTGGATCGACGGCGCGAACGGCGGCAAAGGCTTCTACGGCGGCGCGAAAGAAAAGCGGACGATTGACCGGCTGACGTATTATGACTGGCCGAACACCATTTCCATCGTCCGCGAATTACAGCCGGGCGCAGTGATGTTCAGCGACGCCGGGCCCGACGTGCGCTGGGCCGGCAACGAGCGCGCCATAGCGGGCGATCCGTGCTGGGCGACTCTGAACCGCGCGGATTTCAGCCCGGGTCAGTCGGACAGAAAACGCCTGAACACCGGTGATCGTCCCGGCACCGATTGGCTGCCCGCCGAGTGCAATACATCCATCCGCCCCGGCTGGTTTTACCATGAGAAAGAGGACAAAGAGGTCAAAACACCGGTGCAGCTGGTGGACCTGTATTTCAAATCCGTCGGACGCGGCGGGTCGTTCATACTGAATCTTCCGCCGGACCGGCGCGGGCGTATCGCTGATCCCGATATCAACTCCCTGAAAGAGTTCCGCAAGAGAATCGATGCCATCTTCGCAACAAACCTGACGGCCGGCGCCAAGGTGACCGCCAGCAATGTGCGCGGGAACGACAAAACGTTCGCGGCCGAGAATGTTCTTTCCGGCAACAGAACAAATTACTGGAGCACGGACGACACCGTGACAACGCCGGAACTGATTCTGGATTTGGGCCGGCCGAAAACGTTTAACATCGTCAGCCTGCGCGAATTTCTGCCGCTCGGCCAGCGCATCGAAGAGTTCGCACTTGACCAGTGGAAAGACGGACAATGGGTCCAATTCGCCGCCGGCACGAGCATCGGAAATCGTCGTTTGATTCGCGGCGCGTTTGTTACCACCAGCAAAGTTCGTCTGCGCATCACAAAAGCGCCCGTCTGTCCCGCCCTCACAGAGATTGGATTGTATGCAGAGCCGGCGGCTCATTGAGAGACCCGTTAAGCTGCATCCAACACCTTTCCGCTGATTACTACGGCGCAGCTGCTTGCGGTGACTCAAGCAGCTGCCGCCGAATCCACTTTCACTGATTCTGACGCGGGTTGTTGCTGCGCGGCAACCCGTTTCAAATCAAAGCCGCCCTTTCTTTTCGGGGTTTTTCGCGCCGGGACGGAAAAGATATTCCAGCCCGTTGGCTTTGATCGTGTAAACGGTTTCAAGCATTTGACCCAGCTCGCCCTTCGGGAACCCTTTCTGTTTAAACCAGACCACATACGGTTCCGGCAGATCAACCAGCCGTCGTCCGGCATATTTACCGAACGGCATCACCGCGTTCGCCAACTGGATAAAGGCTTCGTGATCGGGCTGAAGTTCCTGACTCATGCGCCGGATTCTGATTTATTTTCCGGAAACTTCATACGCAAAAATCACTTCGCCGCCCGCCTCAACCGGTCTCACGTTTTAAATTTCCGGTTGACCGGTGAAC
>DAONGM010000210.1:0-2014 GCA_035404105.1 Pontiellaceae bacterium | reverse complement strand
TAGCCCTTTTCGCTGAACAGATCCAGCGCGGCAATCAGTACGCTTTCCCGCGTCACCTGAGCATCTTCTTTTGTTCGTCTGGCCATTTTCCACCCTTCTGCCGGTTTGAGGGCGTCACTTATACATACATTCGTGAATGTATATCAAACAGATAAACAGGATTTTTTGGAAAGTAAGAAAACTTAGCCGACCGGTGCAGCCGCAGGAATTTTTTCATTTCCGGCCGGCGGAACCGGCGCGGATAACTGAAGAGCATTCGGCGCAACCGGGGCCGGTGCGTTGGTTTGAATTGCCGCGGGCGCCGGTTCGACCGGCTCACGGCGGGCCGGCTGAGCCGGAAGCAGGCTTGCAACCTGCGAAGGCGTACGGTCGTAGAGTTCAAAAATAAAAATGCATTCAAAAATCAGCATACCGGCACAACCCAGTATGGCCAGAAACGCGGGCAGATCGAACCGCCGGTATGTCGTTTTTTCTTTCATGCGGCACAGCCTCAACTTTTAAATTTTAACTTTCAACTCCAAACCGTTTCGGGCATCCTCTGCCCCCTTATGAAAGCTAACGATTACTCAGTTTCGATGGACGCCCTCGCCTCGCTCTGCAAGCGCCGCGGCTTTATCTTCCAAACCTCGGAAATCTACGGAGGCCTGAACGGCTTCTGGGACTACGGCCCGCTCGGCGTCGAACTGAAGCGCAACATCAAGGAAAGCTGGTGGCGCGCCACCGTCCAGAGCCGCGAAAACGTCGTCGGCCTCGACAGCGCCATCATCATGCACCCGAAAGTCTGGGAAGCCTCCGGCCACATCGGCAATTTTAAAGACCCGATGGTTGACTGCCGCGAAACCAAAGGCCGCTACCGCGCCGACCAGCTCCTCGTCTTCAAACACAAGACCGACGCCGCTGCGCTGATGTTCGCCTACCCGGAAGACGAAGAAGCTCCGGAAAAGAAGGCCAAGAAAGCCAAAGCGAACCCCGCCGACTACGAATCCGTGCCGCTCGCCGAAATCCCGCTCGACGCCTACGACAAACTCGTCGGCCCCGACACCGACAAGCCCGGCACGCTCACCGAGCCGCGCTCCTTCAACCTCATGTTCAAAACCTACGTCGGCCCGCTGGAAGAAAGCTCCAACGTCGCCTGGCTGCGCCCCGAAACCGCGCAGGGCATCTTCGCGCAGTTCGCCAACGTCCACTCCGTCGCGCGCCAGAAAGTACCGTTCGGCATCGCGCAGATCGGCAAAGCCTTCCGCAACGAAATCAACCCGCGCAACTACACCTTCCGCTCGCGCGAATTCGAACAGATGGAACTCGAATTCTTCATCAAGCCCGGCACCGACGCCGAGTGGCACGAATACTGGGTTTCCGAACGCCTGAAATGGTACGCCACCGTCGGCCTGCCCGAAGGCCGCATGCACCGCGACGTCCACGAAAAAGACAAACTGGCCCACTACGCCAGCGCCTGCACCGACATCATGTACGACTTCCCCTTCGGCACCCAGGAACTCGAAGGCATCGCCGCGCGCGGCAACTTCGACCTCACCCAGCACCAGAACGCCAGCGGCAAATCGCTCGAATACTTCGACGAAGAAAGCAAAGAAAAATTCCTGCCGCACGTCGTCGAGCCCTCCGCCGGTGTTGACCGCATCGCCCTCGCCCTGCTCTGCGAAGCCTACCGCGAAGAATGGATCGCCAAAGACGGCACCGTCACCACCGCCGAGCCGAACAAGCCTGCTCCGGAAGGCTGCGAAACCCGCACCGTCCTGCGCTTCGCGCCGTGCATCGCGCCGTACAAAGTCGCCGTCTTCCCGCTGCTCAAAAACAAAGAAGAACTCGTCGGCAAAGCGCGCGAAGTGTTCGAAAAACTCAACCGCCGCTGGAACTGCTTCTACGACCACGCCGGCGCCATCGGCCGCCGCTACCGCCGTCAGGACGAAATCGGCACGCCGTGCGGCGTCACCATCGACTTCCAGACCCTGGAAGACAACACCGTCACCCTGCGCGACCGCGACACCATGCAGCA
>DAONGM010000209.1:0-2031 GCA_035404105.1 Pontiellaceae bacterium | reverse complement strand
CAGACCGCGCTGCTGCGCCCAGCGCCCGTTGCCGTCCATAATAATGGCAACGTGCTGCGGCACTTTTGCAAGTGTTGGTACTTCAGCTTTCAGGTTTCCGCCCTCAGCTTTTCAATTCAATCGTACTGGCACGGTTCGGACCGACGGACAGAATGCTAACGGGCACACCGGTCAGTTTTTCCAGCCAGCGGACATATTTCTGCGCCTGTTCCGGCAGCTCTTCAAAGCAGGTCACGTTGCGGGTCGAGCAGTTCCAGCCCTTGAACTCTTCATAGACCGGTTTGCAGCGCGAAAGTTTGCTGATGCTGGCCGGTACGGTTTCGACGCGCTCGCCGTCGCACTCATACGCGGTGCAGACTTTGATCGTTTCAAAACCGTCGAGTACGTCGAGTTTCATCAGCGCCCAGCGGTCGATGCCGCCGATCATCGCGGAATAGCGTGCGACGACTGCGTCAAACCAGCCGCAGCGGCGCGGACGACCCGTGGTGGCGCCGAATTCGTGGCCGACTTTCCGCAGCTCTTCGCCGTCGGCGTCGAGAAGTTCGGTCGGGAACGGGCCTTCGCCGACGCGTGTGGTGTAGGCTTTGACAATACCGATTACATCGTCGATGCAGTGCGGCGGAATGCCCGCGCCGGTAGCCACGCCGCCGGAGCTGGTGGATGAGGAGGTGACGAAGGGGTATGTGCCGAAATCAATGTCCAGCATAACGCCCTGCGCGCCTTCAAAAATCACATTGTTTGCCGGATCGCGCACGGCGGCGTTAAGCATCGGAACCGTGTCGCAGATGAACGGTTTGAGATAATCAAACGCCACGCGGTATCTGGCAACCAGTTCGTCGGCATTCAGCGGAGTCGCGCCGAGAACCTGCAGCATGGAGTTTTTGGCTGCGATGCGCTCACGCAGCATCGATTCAAAATCAGCCTCCAGCACATCGCCCATCCGCAGACCGGTGCGGTCGGATTTATCGGAATACGCCGGGCCGATGCCGCGCTTGGTCGTGCCGATCTTTTTACCGGTCGCCAGCCTGGCCTCTTTCGCGCCGTCGAGTTCCTTGTGGTACTGAATCACCAGATGGGCGCGATCACTGACAAACAGCCGCCCGCGAAAATCAATTCCGCGCTTTTCGAGGTCTTGCAGTTCTTCGGCCAGACCGAGCGGATCGACCACCAGACCGTTGCCGATCACACACTGTACGCCGGGGCGGAGAATGCCTGACGGAGCCAGATGGAGGACATATTTCTGGTCGCCGATTTCCACCGTATGACCGGCATTGTTGCCGCCCTGATAGCGAACGACCCAGTTCGCGTTCGCGGTCAGAACATCAATGACCTTGCCTTTGCCTTCATCGCCCCACTGCGCGCCGATTAAAACTGTATTTGCCATGCGTAAAATCCCTTGATTCCGGGTTGCGTCTCAAAGGCGCAGAGAGTAGCCCACCGCTCCGGAGGGGTCAATTTCCAAACCCAGCAAGAAATGGTTCCAATGTTCAGGCAAAAAAGGCATCTTTCCGCCACTGGAGATCCTATGAAATATCCTGCGGTAATCCCGAAAACTGTACTCGTTACCGGCTGCTCGTCCGGAATCGGACTGGCGACGGCGCGCCTTTTGCTCGAACGCGGCTGGCAGGTCGCCCCGACCGCCCGTAAAGCCGCCGACCTCGAAATGCTCCGCGCCGAAGGCTTTGACCCGATCGCGCTCGACGTCACCGACAGCGCCTCCATCGAGGCGGCGGCGGACACGGTACTCGCCCGTTTCGGCGGACAGCTCGGTGCCGTCGTCAACAACGCAGGCTTCGGACTGACTTCCGCCATCGAAGACGCGCCGCGCGCCATGCTCCGCGATATTTTCGAGGTCAACGTCTTTGGATTGCAGGAACTGACCAACCGCTTCATTCCTCTTTTCCGTAAACAAGGCTGCGGACGCATCGTCAACGTAAGCTCCGTGCTGGGCGAACTGAGCCTGCCGTTCGCCGGAGTCTATTCCGCGTCAAAATTTGCCGTTGAAGCGCTTTCCGACGCCATGCGCCGCGA
>DAONGM010000208.1:0-2041 GCA_035404105.1 Pontiellaceae bacterium | reverse complement strand
AACCCGGACTTTACTATCCGCATATCGGCGGCATCCGCATCGAAGACACCATCGCTGTCACCAAAGACGGGCATCAAATGCTCGCCTCATGCCCGAAGAAGCTGGAAATTTGATTTTCCCAAGGGTTTTAACTTATCGACCAACTATCAATTTGTAATGAATTGATAGTTGGTGCAGGTGGAGCGCGACCGCCGAGCGCGCTTCGCTTGTTCACAGTTGCGGACGATATTTAGTGTTTGATCAAGGCCGGCTGGAAGCCGGCGGTACGTATCGCCGGCTTCCAGCCGGCCCTGTCTTAACGAGCAGACTCAATTACGAAGAACCTATTGAGTGACGAAACAACAAAGAGACAGAGGTTGTCTCAAACGCTCCGCGGAGAAAGGGCTACAAAACTTCGCAGAAAATACCGTTGAGAATTGTTTTTGAAATCCTCGGCTTCGGACTTCTGGTTTTGGTCGCTGGCGTCCTCATTCTTTTGCTTGCAGGACTGTACGACTTCACCGCCGAACCCGATGGTGACCTACAACTTTGGATCGGTGTTGGTGTGAATCTCCTGTCTACGGTTATTCTAGAAATTGTCTTCTTTGGCCCCCGTGCACTAAAGAAATACCGTGAGAAACGCGCACAACTAGCAGGAATTGTTGAACAGGAGATACAGTCTGTAATGGACGAGGCTACCTAACACCAAGTTAAAGCGCGACAGCCACTAAATCACGGCTACGGCTCAACTCGGCGTTTCTGATCACTTTTCCCGAGTAATATCGGCGCCGAGGGCGCGGAGGCGTTCGTCGATGGCTTCGTAGCCGCGGTCGATCATCTGCGCGTTATCAATCGTGCTGCGCCCTTCGGCGCAGCAGGCGGCAATCAGCATCGCCATACCGGCGCGGATGTCCGGACTGGTCAGGCGCGCGCCGCGCAGTTTGGCCGCACCGCTGACAACGACGCGATGCGGGTCGCACTGGATGATGTTGGCGCCCATCGCCATGAGGTTGTCGACGAAGTACATGCGGCTTTCGAACAGCTTTTCGAAAAAGAGCATCTGCCCCTGCGTCTGCGTGGCCAGAACAATCATCACGCTCATCAGGTCGGACGGAAACGCGGGCCAGATGCCGTCTTCGATTTTCGGCGTGAAGTTGCCGAGATCCGGAACAATCTGGCGGTTTTTGAGCGGGGGCATCGTCAGGACGCCGTCTTTCAGTGTCCATTTAACGCCGAGTTTGGAGAACCCCTTTTCGAGGACGTTGAGTGTGACGGTGTCGCCCGGCGCGTCGATTTCGAGCGCGCCGCCGGTGACGGCGGCGGCGGTGAGGAAACTTCCGGTTTCAATATAGTCGGGCTGAATGGTGTGTTCCGCTCCGGCGAGCAGTTTGACGCCGCGGACATGGATCCGGTTGGTGCCGATTCCGGCGATATCCGCGCCCATTTTGACGAGCAGATGCGCCAGATCCTGTACATGCGGTTCGCAGGCGGCGTTGAAGATGGAGGTTTCGCCTTCGGCCAGCACGGCGGCCATCAGGATGTTTTCGGTGGCGGTGACGCTGGCTTCGTCGAGAATCAGGTCGGCGCCGACCAGCGCTTTGCGCTTAAAGTGGTACGGCGCGGTATCGTTGACTTCGATGCCGAGCGCGCGCAGTCCGTAGAAATGGGTGTCGAGACGGCGGCGGCCGATGACGTCGCCGCCGGGCGAATGAATCAGCGCCGAGCCGTGACGCGCGGTCAGCGGGCCGGCCAGCAGAATAGAGGTGCGCACTTTGCGGCAGTATTCTTCGTCGAGCTCGGTGGCTTTAAGACCTTTGGCGCAGAGCGTTACGCAGCCGCCGGATTTTTCCACCGATACGCCGAGCGACATGAGCAGTTCGAGCATGACGCGCACGTCGGCGATATCCGGAACGTTGCAAAGCCGGACCGGCTGATCGGTCAGGGTGCAGGCCGCCAGCATGGGCAGGACTGCGTTTTTATTGCCGCGCGGAGAGAATTTTCCGCTGATGAGATTACCGCCGTTGATGATGAATTTTGCCATGGCGCAGACAATAGTCATTTT
>DAONGM010000207.1:0-2070 GCA_035404105.1 Pontiellaceae bacterium | reverse complement strand
TCACCGCCGGACCGAAAGAGGTTCATGCGTGGACGATTCACCGCGGCTGGAAGGCGCCGGCGGCGGCGGGCGTGATTCACACCGACTTCGAACGCGGCTTCATCCGCGCCCAGGTGATTTCCTATAACGACTACATCACCTACGGCGGCGAAGCCGGCTGCCGCGAAAAAGGGCTGATGCGCACCGAAGGCAAAGACTACGTCGTGCAGGACGGCGACGTGATCGAGTTCCTGTTTAATGTATAAGGCCTGCGGCCGTTATTAGATATTCGTTATCCGTTCTTAGACGAAGCATCTTTTTCGCCCGATATCTAATAACAAATAACCATGACTGCTCCGCAGTCTTATGCTTGTTCCTGCAATGCCTCCCCCGTATAATCAGCCGCATCTAAACGAAGCAGGAGAACGACATGTCTGATAAAGTAAAAGATCTCACCGCTGCCAATTTCACAAACACAGTTGCCTCCGGAACCGTACTGGTCGATTTCTGGGCGCCGTGGTGCGGCCCGTGCAAAATGCAGACCCCGATCCTCGAAAAAGTCGCTGACAAAATCGGCGACAAGGCCGTGATTGCTAAAGTAAATGTGGATGAAAGCCCGGCGCTGGCTGCACAGTTCGGCGTACGCTCGATTCCGACATTGATCCTCTTCAAAAACGGACAGAAAGTCCGCGACTTCATCGGCGTTCAGCAGGAAGCCGCGCTGGTCGAAGTTCTGACCGCCGGATAACGCAACAAGGCCGGCTGGAAGCCGGCGATACAAATTTTGTACCGCAGGCATCCTGCCTGCCTTGATTAAATCCTTACTATCATCCGGACCCGGGGGCGTTTCAGGCAGATGCCAGAAACGCCTCCGTTCTTTCAAAACAGCGCATCAGCTGGTCGGTTTTGACAGGCAGCACGCTGATGAATTTATCAAGAATACCGCGCTCGCGAACCAGCCGCCCGGTTGAAGCATAACTCATGTCGTGCATCCAGCTGAGCTGCATAACAAAACGGTCCGCCATGCTTTTCATGCCCCGGTAATCAATCTTTTCGCCGCGCTCGAACTGCTCCAGCACCGCCGGGGTCGGCGGCCCGTTGAAATCCATATTGATGATGATTTCGGGGTAGTCGTGAATATGCCCGGTCCGGATGGAATCCCAGCAGATGAAAAAAATATCGAGCCGGTCGGCATCGCGGATCAGCCGCAAATGCCTTTCTTCGTGTACGGTAAGTCCGGGCGGCAGCTCTTTTTTGTTGTGGTGCTGAACCGCATGGAGAATCAGCGCGCGGGATTCCTCGGTTACACCTGCCAGCAGGTTTTCGGATTCTAACGTCTGAACCCCGAGGTCGCCGTGATCGACCGTTTTGTGATCGTCAAAACTGCGGTACTGCTGAAATTGAGGAAAGCGGGCCACGTCATGAAAAAGGCCGATTGCTTCCGCCAGACAGATTTCCTCTTCCGGCCAGTTCATTCCGGCGGCGATGGATCGGGCGTCGGCGGCAACACGCAGGGTGTGTTCCAGCTTCAGCTGATGCATCGGATGAAGCTGTCCGTTGATTCGGTAACGATCCGTATAGGTGCAGAAGCGTTCTGTCAGCCGGTTGAGCTTTTCCGGAGTCATGACGTTCAGTAAACCAGCAGAGCCAGCGCGATCAGCCCGAGCCCGGCCGCCGCTTTAATTGCGCCGGTGACTCGGACGGCAGTATCGCCGCGACCGGTCACCCAAAGTGCAATGCGGCGGAACCACCACGGCGAGAGAAGGAAAACCAGTCCGAGCAGAATCCAGAGATAAGCGAGGACGGTGATAACAAGCCGCCAGTTTGACGGATGCCAGCGCGCAATATCCAGTACCGGTCCGGCCGCCAGAAGCAGCAGCCCGCCGAGGGCGCGCGGTGAGAGCAGTTCGTCGAGATAAATGACGCAGAGAACAATGGCGGCCGGCGTCAGCCAGTAGAGATGAACTTTCCAGGCGTCAAACATGCCGAGGTGCATCTGCGCGAGTTCATAAGCGGCCCAGACCAGATCAATCGCGGCCAGAATACGGCCCGGCCAGATACTGCGCGGAAACGCCGCCACGCCGGCGCGGA
>DAONGM010000206.1:0-2071 GCA_035404105.1 Pontiellaceae bacterium | reverse complement strand
TGGTGCGCTCGAGAGGACTCGAACCTCCACACCTCGCGGCACAAGAACCTGAATCTTGCGTGTCTACCAATTCCACCACGAGCGCTTTTTCTGTAAAACAGAAGCGCGTATTAAACAGGAACTTTTTATAAAGTCAACGGTTTCAAAAACGAAATTCGTTCTCCCCTTGCCAGTCAGACACCCGCGCCCTATACTTTGGCCCGTGCTGGAGCTGAATTTATTGAAAGGAGGCGGCAGTCGACGTGCAAAATATAAATGACAAACAGTGGAAAGCACTCAAAATAAAACTCGCCCGCTCCAGGCAGATATCCGTGCCGGACATGGGAGAGCCCGAAAAAGAGTACGTTCAGTCGCGGGGAATCGACATTCTCAGACTGCACGCCACTGATTTCGTAAAAAAACGCCTCGCACCGGCCGCCCCGAAGAATGACGGACGCCAAACCCCGCTAAAAGGCCACCCTGTCTTTATCGCCCAGCACGCCACCGGCACCAGCGACCGGATCAAACTCGAAAAATTTCACGGCATCAAAACCGGCATTGAACTCACGGAAAAAGAAGTCGCTTATATTGTCAGCGTTATTCTGCGCTGGATTGCCGAACAGATCGGCGAACCTGTTTGATTTTCCCAAGGTTTGGAAAAAACTTCTTTCCCCCGCTCCCCGCCCCCGTTACATTTTCCGGAATCTTGGAAACATCGTTATCGTATGGAACCGCAAATTATAGCCCGCCCCGATCACACCATCAGCCGCAAACAAATCAGCGCTGCCGCACTCAAAGTCCTCTACGGCCTCAAAGACGCCGGCTATCTCGCCTATCTCGCCGGCGGCGGCGTACGCGACCTGCTGCTCGGCCGCAACCCGAAAGATTTTGATGTCGCCACGAACGCCACGCCTGAAGAAGTCAGGCGGGTTTTCCGCAACTGCCGGCTCATCGGCCGCCGGTTCCGGCTGGCTCACGTCTATTTCCACGACGAAACCATCGAAGTCTCCACGTTCCGCGCTCCTGCGCCGCCCGCCGATGAAGTTCAGGATGACGACAATACCTTTCTCGCCAAAGACGGCCTCGTCCTGCGTGACAACCTCTTTGGAACCCCTGAAGAAGACGCCTTGCGCCGCGACTTCACCGTCAACGCCCTTTTCTACGACATCGCCGACTTCTCCATCATCGACTACGTTAACGGCCGCCGCGACCTCGCAGACCGCATCCTCCGCGTCATCGGAGACCCCGACCAGCGTTTCACCGAAGATCCCGTACGGATTTTACGCGCCATCCGCTTCGCCGCCGCGCTCGGATTCGATATAGAGCCTTCCGCCCGCGAAGCCGTTCGCCGCCACGCTGAAAAACTCGAAGGAACCTCCTCCTCGCGCCTTTACGAAGAAATCCAGAAGCTTCTCAGCTGCGGAAAATCTGAACAGGTCTTCACCCTCTGCTGCGAACTGGATGTCTTCCGGCATCTGTTCCCCGAACTCGGCGCCTGGCTCAACGCCCCGGACGGCGAAGGCAAAACCCACTGGCTGCGCAAAAGCTTCATACAGATTGACCGCTGGCGCGCCGCCGGTTTCAGCATAGACCCGGCATTGCTCTTTGCCCTCATCTTCGGCGAATACCATGAATGGGTGGCCGCACAGATTATGAAAAATGAAGGACTGGCGCATGCCGAAGCCCTGCAGGAAGCCACGCACCGCCATATCCGCCAGCTCGACCGCATCCGCATCCCGAAAGCCGTCACGCACCACATCGCCGAAATTATGAGCGGCCAGCCGCGCTTCCTGAAAACCACGCCGAAAAACGCCCAGCGGATGATGCACCACCGCAGTTTTCTCGACGCCTTTCTCTACTTCAAATTCGCCGCCCGCACCGCCGGACGCCATGCCGCCGAACTGGAATGGTGGGAACAGCAGCGAAAAGCGAAATAACGCCTTTTGCCGCTTGCCCTGCACGGCTGAATAGCTTACATAAAACGCCTTCGCGGAGAGGTGGCTGAGTGGCTTAAAGCAGTGGTTTGCTAAACCGCCGTACGCCGTAAAGGCGTACCGGGGGTTCGAATCCCCCCCTCTCCGCCACTTTTTAA
>DAONGM010000205.1:0-2099 GCA_035404105.1 Pontiellaceae bacterium | reverse complement strand
ACCGCCGGAAAGTTTTCCATATTCGGACCGACAATCACCGGCTTACCGAACAGCGCCGGCTCAATCGGATTCTGCCCGCCGTGTTCGCAAAGGCTCTTACCGACGAACACCACATCGGCGGCGGCGTAAAAGCTCATCAGTTCGCCGGTGGTGTCCACGACCAGAACATCAGGACGCCCGGTGGGGCCACCGGGCCTACAATTACTCCGAAGGACAAAGGAAAGATTCTGTGCTTCGAGCGTTTTCACGACGGCGTCGCGGCGCTCGGCGTGGCGCGGCACCAGCACCAGAAAGAGTTCCGGGTGCTTGGCGCGCAGCGTTTTATAGATCCGGCAGAGCGCTTCCTCTTCGCCCGGCCAGGTCGAACCGGCCGTCAGAATCAGTGCGCTGTCCGGAACGGAAATCGTTTGGAGCACTGTGCGGGCCTTAGCATCCGCATCCGCGGCGGGCGGCGGCAGGTCATACTTGGCGGTGCCGAGCGTCTTGACCGTTGCCGGGCGCGCGCCCATCGCCAGAATACGTTCCGCGTCCTGCCGGCCCTGCATGCAGACCCGATCCATCATTTCGAGCAGCCGGCGCGTGAACGGGCGCAGCCGCATATAGCCTTTGAACGAGGAATCGGAAATGCGCCCGTTGATCAGCGACACGGGAATGCCGCGCTTATGCGCCTGCCGCACCAGATTCGGCCAGAACTCGCATTCGACCAGAATCAGCTTCTGCGGGTTGATGGCGTTGAACACGCGGTTCATGACCAGCGGCAGATCGAGCGGGAAATAGATCAGCACGTCGCGAGCATCGAGCTTCTGTTCGGCCAGCGTGTGGCCGGTCGAGGTGGTGGTGCTGAGCACAAAGCGCGCATCCGGATTGCGCTTGCGGTATTCCTCAATAAAACGCAAGGCGACGAACAGCTCGCCGACGCTGACCGCATGAATCCAAATATGCCGCGCTTCGGCCAGCCGGGCGGCGGTGTTTTCGCCGTAAATGCCGAACCGCTGCTCGAAGTGCCGCCGGTAGCCGCCGCGCCGCGCCATGCGCGTCAGGAACTTCGGCAGCATGAACAGAAAGCCTATTGGGAAAAGCAGGTTGTAGATAATCCAGATCATGGGCATTTAAGATTTCAGATTTAAAACCGTCATAATGTCCATATTCAACGCCCTTCTGGCCAGTTCAATCTGCAATCATAAATCCTAAATGCTCACGCCCTCGGGTGCGCTTCTTCATAAACGCGCTTCAGTTTCTCAACCGAAACGTGGGTGTAAATCTGCGTTGTTGAGAGACTGGCGTGACCGAGCAGTTCCTGCACGCTGCGCAGATCGGCGCCGTTATCCAGCAGGTGCGTGGCAAAACTGTGGCGCAGCGCATGCGGAGAAATCGTCGGCTTCAGCCCGCAGTAGCCGACATAGGTTTTCAGCATTCGCTCAATCGAACGGGCTGTGAGCGGGCCGCCGTGCTTGTTCAGAAAAAGAGTGCGGCGCGGATCGCCTTTCATGCCGAGCGACTGCCAGATGCCCTCCCGCCACGCCAGCGCATTCTGCAGCGCGCGCTCCGCGGGCCGGCCCAGCGGACAGAGCCGCTCCTTTTTCCCTTTACCCAGCACGCTGACAATGCCGGAGAGAATATCAATCCGGGATTCGGTCAGACTGACCAACTCGCCGATACGCATGCCGGTACTGTAAAGCACCTCCAGAATCGCGGTATCGCGAACCGGCATATATTCCTGAAACAGCCCTTCCGGCTTGGCTGCGGCCGCCATCGCCTGCGGCGCCGCCAGCAGCTGCCCGATTTCATTCACGGAGAGAACCGCCGGCAGATAACTGCCTTTCTTCGGCAGGTGCAGCCCGCTGAACGGGTTGAGCGGAACATACTCCTCGCGCACCAGAAATTTATAAAACGACCGCAGCGCCGACAGCTTGCGCCCGGTCGTCGCCGGTTCCATTTCCAGCTTTTGAAAAAAGACCAGAAACTTGCGGGCGGTAAACCGGTCGGCCTCTTTCCAGTTGTACGGCGGCTTCGCCTCTTCGCCCCAGATCAGCTCAATAAACTGCCGGATATCAATCAGGTAGTTGCTGACCGTATGCGCCGAAGCGTTTTTCTCCCCC
>DAONGM010000204.1:0-2104 GCA_035404105.1 Pontiellaceae bacterium | reverse complement strand
GTGCGGGCATGATCAATGGCCCGGGCGACATCTTTGTGAATGTTTGCGTGGCCGATTTTGTCAACCAGACCGCACTTTTTCATAGCGGCGGCCGGCTGTTTGTGAATTCCGGAAAGCAGCAGGACGGTGCCGTCGCGGTGTGCCGCTGTAACAACACCTTCAAGCGCGCGCAGGCCGGTGGCGTCAATGGCCGGAACGTTCCGCATGCGCAGGATGAGCACTTTCGGCATGCGGATTTTGCTTATTTCATCCTGGAATTTACTGGCGGCGCCGAAGAAAAAGGGTCCGTTAATTTCGAACAGCTCGACACCTTTCGGTACATTCAGGCGCGTCAGGGCATTCGGGTCGTTTTTGTCGACGGGTTCATCATCGAGATTGATGATGCCGACATTTGTTACGGTTTCCATGCGGCGCATAAAGAGCAGCGCGGAGAGAACCACGCCGGTTTGAATGGCAGCTGTGAGGTCGGCGAAGACAGTCAGTGCAAACACGGTGAGAAGAACGAGAACATCGCTGCGCGGACTGTAGAATAGTTTTACGAAAAAGTGCCATTCACTCATGTTGTAGGCGACGATCAGCAGGACTGCTGCCAGCGCGCTCATGGGAATGAGCGAGGCGTAGTGTCCGAAGAAGAGCAGGATCAGCAGCAGGGTGACGGCGTGAACAATTCCGGCCAGCGGGGTGGTGCCGCCGTTTTTAATGTTGGTGGCTGTGCGGGCGATAGCGCCGGTGGCAGGAATTCCGCCGAACAGCGGCGAGACAATGTTGGCAATGCCCTGTGCGATCAGCTCCATATTAGAACGGTGACGCTGACCGGTCATCCCGTCGGCGACGACTGCTGAGAGCAGTGATTCAATGGCGGCCAGCAGCGCGATAGTGAGTGCCGGTTGAAAAAGTCCGCGCATCAGATCGAGGCTGACGGCTGGAAAAACGAAAGAAGGCAGATGGTTTGGCATTCCGCCAAAGCGGCTGCCGATGGTTTCAACCGGAAGGTTGAGCAGCGTAACCAGCATGGTGGTGACAAGGATCGCGATCAGCGAGCCGGGAACCCGCCGGGTAATGCGCGGCCAGATAATCATAATCAGCAGAGCGAGCAGGCCAAGACCGGCAGAGAGCGGGTTGATCAAATTGAGATGTGAGCCGATCACTTCAAGTTTGCCGATGAAGTCGCCGGGAATATTTTCCAGCTTCATGCCAAGAAATGCCGGGATTTGTGTGACGGCAATGATAACCGCAATGCCGGTGGTGAAGCCGATGATGAGCGGGTAGGGCAGATATTTAAGAACCGAACCCAGGCGACAGACGCCCATCAGAACGAGCATAACGCCCGCCATTAGTGTGGCGACAGTGAGTCCCGCCATGCCGTATTGCTGAACGATGCCGTAGATAATCACAATAAACGCGCCGGTCGGACCTCCGATCTGTACCTGGCTTCCGCTGAAGAAAGAAATCAGAAAACCTGCGATGATGGCGGTGTAAAGTCCCTGTTCAGGAGTAACCCCGGATGCGATACCGAACGCAATGGCCAGCGGAAGCGCAACGATGCCGGTGATGAGTCCGGCGATCAGATCGTTGGCGAAATGTTTCAGTGAATAGCCCGAACGGTAGCAGGTGAAGACCTGCGGGATCAGACGCGAATGCATAACTCTCCTTTTTGGTCGCAATAAAAAGCGTCTCTCATATACCTTTCAGTCCTGAATAAAAGAAAATTCATGTATGAAATTACGCATTAACCAGCTCGATCTTGCACCCGGATACACGCCTGACCGGCTTCTGAAGGCCGCGGCCAAAGCCTTGCGTTGCAACCCGTCGGCCTTGAGCGACGTAAAAACAATCCGCCGCTCGATTGACGCCCGGGGCCGTTCGCCGCGTATGACTGTCGCGGTCGAAGTCGAATTCTCCGGCAAACTTCCCGCCGGTCTGCGCGATGTGGAGGTAGTGGAACAAAGTTCCCGCAATGCCGAGCCTCAAAATAAATCGGCAATCATCAATCAAAAATCGCCAATTCTCGTTGTCGGCGCCGGCCCTGCCGGACTGATGGCGGCGCTCGGTCTGGCGGAAGCCGGACTGAAACCGCTGCTGATCGAACGCGGCGAAGCCGCCG
>DAONGM010000203.1:0-2108 GCA_035404105.1 Pontiellaceae bacterium | reverse complement strand
GTTTTTCCTTTTCCAAACACCGGAAAGCGTATACTAATGCCCGCTCAATTTAAAAGGTTTTACCATGTCTGAAGAAACAAGCGCTCCGCAGAATGTGTCCCGGCCCGACGAGGATGTTCTCCTCGACCTCAATTTTGTGCCGCAATGGGCAAAAAAAGCGCCGGCAGCCAACCACTACGCCTCCGACGACCGTTCCGAGCACCGCGGGCCCTCGCGCGACCGGCATGACGGCCCGCGCCGCGAGCGCAGTGACCGCCGGGACGGTCCGTCCCGTACGGCCCGTCCGCCGCGCGAGCGCTCTTCAGGAGAACGGCCGAATGCTTTGAGCGGGGCTGGCCGGCCGCCGCCGCGCGAACCGCGCGGTGAGCGCGCAGCACCCGAACCGCGCCGGGAAGCCGTTGTGCGGCCCGAACGCATTGAGCTGCCGGTTGAAATTAAATTCCTGCCGGAGCAGCAGTGGCTGGCGTCCATGGTGCGGCAGATTCATCACAGCAAACGCGCCTATCCGCTCATGGATCTGGCCAACCTGTTCTTGGCCGATCCCAAAGGGCATCTTGTCAAAATCGAAATCAGGCCCGGTTCAGACGGGTTTAAACTCTATCAAGGCAAACGGTCCAAAATGGTGGCGACCAGCCGCGAAGCGCTGGTTCATCAGCTGCTCGACGAGCACATGGACGACTTCTTCAAAAAAGAAGAAATCGAAGTCGAACAGCCGACCGGTGTTTTCCCGTGCATCGCCAAAGTCGGCGACCTGCTGGTCGGCCCGCCCAATCACCACAGCTATGCCGCGCGCCTGCAGGAAATTTACAACTCACGTTTTTCGGGAATGCCCTTTGAGCGGTTTAAAGAAAAGATCCAGACCGTTCGCGACGAAGAACTGATTGCGAAATGGAAACAGGAATCGTCGAAGAAAACGGTCTACCGGCTGAAAGACGCGCCCGAAGGCGAAGTGAAAGATTTCACTCTGGCCCAGGCCGAGGATTATATCCGCACGCGGATCGCCGACTCGGAGATCGAAGAAGTTTCACGCGCCGTTCTGCCGTCCGCGCTGGCCCGCAAAATCAAAGACTACAACCTCATCCGCATGGTGCGCGAAGCGTGGGAAAGCGAAAGCCGTTTCCCGCTGTCCGTTTCCTTTGCCCTGCGTGCCGCCTTCCGTCACCTGCATCTGCAAACCTTCAAAGCCGGCAAAAACATCAACTTCGTGACGGCGGTCAAACCCGATCCGATCAAGCCCGAAAAGGCGGTTGAACATATCCGCCTGGTGCTGGAATATCTGGCTGAACATCCGGGTTCGACCCGCGAACAGCTGGTCGAAGGCCTGCGGCCCGGAGCGGAAAAGGATTCCGATGCTGCCCGTGAAATTCTCAATCCGCTGCGCTGGCTGGTTGAAAAAGGGCACATCATCGAATTCTTCAACGGCACGCTGGCTGTACCGTCGCACCGCAAACGCCGCTAACCGCTTACTGCGCGGCGGCGAGCATTGCGAAGAGACCTTTACGCATCAGCATCACCGCGATCGCTGCCAGCAGCATACTGGCAACTTTAGAGACCGCCTTCGAGCCGGTGCGTCCGAGCCGCTTTGTAATCGGTTCCGCAAAGCCGAAAATCAGACCGGCGATGGCGATATTGAGGATAACGGCTATCGACGTGATGACCTTGCCGTGCGTGGTGGCCAGCAGAATGCAGGTTGTCAGCACCGCCGGGCCGGTGATCAGCGGAATGCCGATCGGCACTGCACCGAGGCTCGAAATATCAACCTCCCGCTGTTTTTTCTCGCCGGTCAGCAGGCTGTTCAGCGAAATCGCCAGCAGCAGCAGACCGCCCGCCAGCATAAAGTCCGGAACGGTAATCCCCATAAACCGCAGCAGGATCGGCCCGGCGAGAACGAACACCACCGCAACCGTGGCGGCCGTCAGAACCGACTGAATGATGACGGTGCGCAAGCGCTTAGCATCCAGCCCGTCCGTCAGAGAGAGAAACATCGGCAGGACCCCGACGGCATCTACTGCGACAAACAGCGGAACGAAGCAAAGCCAGAACGTGTTCATGCCCGGACTATCGCATGTTCCGGAGTGCGGCGGCAAGCGCGGCGCGGTTTCGCTTTT
>DAONGM010000202.1:0-2113 GCA_035404105.1 Pontiellaceae bacterium | reverse complement strand
GTAGCTGTAGTTTACGGCGTTGCGGATGAGGTTGTCAAATACGCGCTCCAGCTTATCCGGGTCACAGGTTATCCGGACATCCGGCGCCAGGCGCAGACCCCAGCTCAGGGACTTTTCCGCCAGAACGGGATTAAACTCAAACGTGATCTGTTCCAGCATAAGGGTCAGGTTGACCGATTCCGGCTCCAATGTCAGCTGCGTCAGATTGAAACGGGTGATGTCGAAAAATTCGTTGATTAGCGTTTCCAGCCGCTCCGCCTTATCGAGGGCGATTCCGGTGTATTTGGCCCGCAGCTCCGGGGAAATCTGCGGTTCGTCCCGCAGCAGGGTCAGATAACCGATCACGCTGGTCAGCGGCGTTTTCAGGTCGTGTGCCAGATAGACGACGAGGTCGTTTTTCCGCTGCTCCGCCTCCTTCGCGGCCATAGCGCTGCGCAGCGCCTGTTCCCGCGCCAGATTCAATTCATCCTGAACCCCTTTCATGGCGTCCGACAGAACGATCGGCTGCGTTCCCGGCTGCGCCAGCTGCTCGGAGGCCTCGACGACTTCGTCCAGATACCGCAGGGGCCTTTGAAAAAAGCGGTAGGTGATGATGGTCCAGCCGACGAGAATGATGCCCGTGCCCCAGAACAGGGAAGTACCCTGCACCAGCTTCAGGAACTGATAGAGCGGGTCGTAAGACTGCCAGACGAATTGACTGCAAATCCGCCAGGCAAGGAAATACAGCAAAAACAGTCCGGCGACATAAGCGGTCAGGGCCAGAAGATATTGCAGCATGATCTGCCGGGACAGATGGCTGCGGCGCGCGCGTTTCCTTTCCGACCGATCCTTTTGATCATTCAATGGTGTAGCCCACCCCCCACACGGTTTTGACGAACTTCGGATTCCGGCTGGGCTCGCGCATCTTTTCCCGGAGCCGCGCGATGTGCGCCATAACGGTGTTGTTGTTGTCCAGAAACTTCTCTCCCCACACGGCCTCGAACAGTTCTTCCGATGAAACGACCTTGCCGCGGCGCTCGCAGAGGTACCAGAGAATTTGAAATTCTATGGGCGTCAGCGACAGCTCTTCTCCGTACAGCGTGCATTTGTGGCTGTCCGGGCAGACGTAAAGGCCGGCAAAATCATATTCGCGTGTTTCCGGCGGAACAACGGCTGATGTATTGTACCGCGTATAGCGCCGGAGCTGGGTTTTCACGCGGGCAACCAGCTCCAGCGGGTGGAACGGTTTTGTGATGTAGTCGTCCGCCCCCAGCGTCAGCCCCGTGATCTTGTCCATGTCTTCCACCTTGGCGGTCAGCATAATGATGGGAAACAGGTGCTTTTCGCGGATCTTCTGACACAGCGCAAAGCCGCTCATATCCGGCAGCATGACATCCAGAATCGCTAGGCTCAGATCCTCGCGTTCCACGCAGGCCAGGGCATCCGCGGCGTTATAAAACTTGAATACCGAATAGCTTTCGCTTTTCAGATAAACTTCCACAAGATCGGCGATTTCATGCTCATCGTCAACGATCAGGATTTTTTCATCACGATCCGTCGGTTCCACCTCCATCTTCAGCTGTGCGGCAGCCCCTCCGCCTGCCTGCGGGCTTCCGGGCGCCCCGCTGTCCGCTTGCATCCTTCAATGTCCTGTTAACCCGCGGCCAACCTCAAAAGCAATAGGCAAGTCATTCCTTCATTTTCCCCGGTTGAACGCCGGTGAGGACGTCACGGTAGGATACTACGGTGCAGCCTTTCTGCTCGATCAGCGCTCTCGTTCCCGGCTCTGTCTTTTGCGTACCCGTACCGCCGGAGCATAAAAAGAGTTCTATTTTCTTCCCTGCCGGCAGTCGCTGCACAATGGCATTGAAAGCAGGGGCCGGATATCCGGCCCACACCGGACAACCGATGATGATTGAGTCATAGTCGTTCAAATCGATATTCAACGGCTGTATGGCAACAGTTTTACGGCGCATGGCCAAAAAACTGCCGGGAATAAAAGCCCCCAGAAAACTCCTGCCAGGGGCTTCCTTCACCCGGTATAAAGGCGCGTCGCGTTCATTGGCCAGCCGTTCAGCTTCTTTCTGAGTTGAGCCGCCAAATGTATAATATATGATAACCGTTTTCATGTTCT
>DAONGM010000201.1:0-2161 GCA_035404105.1 Pontiellaceae bacterium | reverse complement strand
CAATCAGGTGCCGTCCGACAAATCCGCATCCGCCTGTTACCAGTGATCTTTTCATTCACAAACCTCTTCAAGAACCCGTTTGATGTTCCGGATAAAGCAATCTGCTGAAAAATACCGTTTATATCGTTCCTGTCCTGCGCAGCCCATTTTCAGCCTCAGCCCGCGATCCTGAGTCAGCCGCTGAAGTGCGTCGGCAAATGCAGTAATGTTGTGCACCGGGCAGAGAATACCGGTCTCCCCGTCCAGCACCACATCTTTCGGTCCCTGCCAGTCGGAGGCTACCACCGGCAGCCCGTACGCCATCGCTTCCACCTGCACAAGGCCGAAGGTTTCCCATTCATAAAAAGTCGGGAAGAAAAATACATCCGCCCATTCGTAAAGAGCCCAAAGATCCGCGCCGGTTTTCTGTCCCGGCGTCCGGACCTCGGCCTCGAGGTTCCACTGCGCACGGAGCAATTCGAAATGCCGGCGTTCTTTTTCCGTATACCACAGACCGGCGGTGCAGATTTCAAAAACCACGTTCCGGCGTTTGAGCTCGCGCGCGGTCTCCAGCAGATCAAAGAGCCCTTTTGAGCCGGTATGAATTCCGACATAAAGAATTTTTATTCCGCCGGTCTCTCCGTCCGTTTTTTCACCGGCAGGCGGCGGAACGTCAATACCGTTCGGCACCAGACAAACTTTTCGCGCGCCAAAAAACGTTCCGTCACGCGGGCAGGAGGCTCCGAGTTCGACCGCCAAATCCGGCGAGCCATAGGCTGCCCGCGCAGCCGGCGCAAGCCACGCGTGCCGTTTTATAAACTCCGAAACCCCGCCGGAGTGAAAATGAAAAACTGTTTTTCCAGCCAAAGGCCGAACCGCCAGCAGAAAAATAATATCCCGCAGAACGGGCAGCAGATTTGGAGATGCGGGCGGATAATAAAGAACAGCGCCCGGATTTTCTTCCAGCGCCCGGCGGGTTTCGCAAATCAGCCGGAACAGATGAAGGATCTTTGCAACCCCGAACTTGCCGGCGGAAACAACCGAATCACTGTAGGCCATCCGAATGTGAAGCAGATCAAACTCTCCGCAAAGTCCGTTGATCATCTGACGAATCATCTTCGCCTGACCGTTGAACGGCGGCGGAGTCTGTCCGACGATGATAAGCTTGCGGCGGTTATTCATGCGGCCCCCACTTGAAGCGGAACTCCGCTTGCTGCATGGAAATTTTTTTACGGGAGCCGGAATCCTCCAGATAAAGACTGTACTCGAACGGCACGGCCTGCCGGTAACCGCCGTTTAAAAATTTTTCCGAATAGCGAAACAGATTCCAAACCGGGCGCCCCAGCCGGTATAACGCCGGAGCCCGCCGACGGAAGAGCTGCAATTCATCGACGCCCGATTGCTGACGGCTCAGGTTATCGCCGGTCATCGTGCAGGCCGCCAGATAATCCGGAATCCGGGCCGCCCGGAACCCGGCTTCCAGCAGCCGCACAACGAAATCGCAATCGCCGACCGCCTTCCATTCCATGCTGAACCTGAATCCGGAATCAAAAACCGAACGCCGGAAAAACATGGCGGCGCTTTGGACATAAAGATGGTCGGCCAGTATATAAGCCCGGCGCAGCGGCGGATTTTTCCGGCAGCACAAAAGCCGTCCGTCCGGACCGACCATCAGCACATCGCCGCAAACAAAATCAACCGACGGGTGTTCGGCGAGAAAACGGGCGGCTTTATTCAGCGCATCCGGCAGATACTGCTCATCACAGTTAAGCCAGGCGACCGTGTCGCCGGATATCCGGTCGAGCCCCTTATTGATCGCATCATACATCCCCCGGTCGGGCTCGCTGAGGAAAGCGGTCCGCCCAGCCGGGGACTCCCGCAGAAACCCGGCGGAGCCGTCAGTGGAACCGCCATCGATCACCAGGTGTTCGACTTCGACTCCGGACTGATCAGCGACTGAAGCCATACACCGCCGGAGATACGACAGCTGATTGTACGACGGAGTAATGATCGAGAATTTCATTTCGCACCGCCGGCGGCGCCGGTTCTTGCTTTGAGCCACTCAATATTTCTTTTCACCGTCTTGTTTGTGCCGTCCAGCTTCCGGGCAGTCTCAAAGACCGCAAGCGCCTCGTCATAAAGCCCGGCCTTGCGCAGTTCGATGCCGAGCTTGCGCCAGTAA
>DAONGM010000200.1:0-2195 GCA_035404105.1 Pontiellaceae bacterium | reverse complement strand
GCGGCATAACGGGCGATCATTTTCTTCAGCGCAGCCAGCTGTTTTTCGGACAGCGCGCCTTTACCGGCAAACTGGGTCGAGAGTGATTCATAAAAGCTCTGGTCGTTGAACTCGCGCTTGCCGCGCATGACCGGCGGATTCCAGGTCTGAACGGGTTTGAGCAGCTCCAGCAGCGCACCGGTTTCTCCGGCATCCGCCGTTTCCGGTTTCGCCGCCATATTGAGACTCGCCTTGATCGTTTCGAAATCCGCGATCTGATCGGAATATTTCGTCAGCACGGAGTCGAGCGCGGCAAGCTGGCGTTCGCTGAGGTTGCGTCCGCCCTGCACCTGCTGGCGCAGCGATTCGCAGAACTTGCCGTCGTCATACACCTTCTTGCCGACTTTGCGCGCTTCGCCGAACTTGACGCCCGCCAGCAGTTCCAGCTTACGAACCGTTTCGGCCGAAGCCGCTTCCGGCTTCGCCAGATGGAGTTCACCGGCCTGTTCGCCGCTGATCTGGCTCATGTATTTGCAGGCCAGATTGAACAGCATCTGCTGCTGCCGCGTGGTGATCTGTCCGTCCTCGGCAAATTTTTCGCGTACCGACTGCACCGTTTCGCGGTCGTCATAGGTGCGGCGTCCGCGCTTGACCGGCTCGGCCCATTCCTGAACCTGCTCCAGCGCCGCCAGCACACGGCTGGTTTCCTCGGGCTTGGCCATATCGCGGGCGCCTTCCAGCCACTCGAGAAACTGGGCATAGAATTTCTGCATCATGTCGGCCCACTCGACCGTGCCATGCTCAACCTGGTCGAGCTTCTCTTCCATCTCGGCCGTGAATTTCACATTGAACAGCGGATCGAGCGCGCTGACGAGAAAGTCGTTTACACGCAGGCCGGCCTCCGTCGGAACCAGCGAGCGCTTTTCTTTGGTGACGTATTCGCGCTTGTCGAGCGTGGCCAGCGTCTGGGCGTAGGTGCTCGGGCGGCCGACGCCGTTTTCTTCGAGCGCTTTAATCAGCGACGGTTCGCTGTAGCGCGCCGGCGGCTTGGTGAACTTCTGTTCGCCGAGCCATTCGACGCAGTCGAGGGCTTCCCCTTCGGTCAGCGGCGGCAGTTTTACTTCTTCGTTTTCCTCGTCGTCATCCTCGTTCTTCTTGTCGGCGGCTTTTTCAATGCCGCTGGCGCGCATATAGCCGGGGAAGACAATCTCCGACGACGTGGCGCGGAACAGATAGACATTGGCGCCGCCGGTTTCGATTTCCGCGGTGCGGCGGGCGATGCGCGAAGGCACCATCTGGCTGGCGACAAACCGTTCCCAGATCAGCTTATAGAGCTTCTGCTCTTCCGGCTTGAGCCCGCTCAGGCTCTGCGGCGTCTGCGTGACGTCGGTCGGGCGGATCGCTTCGTGCGCTTCCTGCGCATTGCCGCGGCTCTTATAGAAATTGGGCTTTTCGGGCAGATATTCCGGACCGTATTCCGCCGCAACAAACGCAAAGCAGGCGTCCTGCGCGCTCTTGGCGATGTTGAACGAGTCGGTTCGCATGTAGGTGATCAGCCCGTTTTCATACAACGCCTGCGCGATGCTCATCGCCCGCGCCGGTGAAAAACCGCAGACGCTGGAAGCGGCCTGCTGCAGCGAACTGGTAATGAACGGAGCGCGCGCCTTGCGCTGAATCTCTTTTTCGATGATGCGCGCCACATGCAGCGAACTCGCTTCGAGTTCGGTGCGGATTTTCTGTGCCTGCTCGCTGCCTTTGATCTCGGCCTTCTCGCCGTTAATCTGCGCCAGCTTCACGGGAAACAGGTCGCGCGGGGCCACCTGCTTGCGCACATTCGCGCCGAGCACCCAGTATTCTTCCGGCGTAAAGTTCTGAATTTCGCGTTCGCGCTCGCAGACCAGACGGAGCGCCACCGACTGCACGCGGCCGGCGCTGACGCCGCCCTTGATCTGCCGCCACAGCAACGGACTGACTTTAAAGCCGACCAGCCGGTCGAGCACACGGCGCGCCTGCTGCGAATTGACGCGGTTCATATCAATCGCGCCGGGCTTGGAAAAGGCCTCTTTGATCGCCGGCTTGGTGATTTCGTTATAGGTCACACGGCTGAATTTTTCCGGCGGGACGATGCCTTTGAGCAGCTCAAACAGATGCCAGGCAATGGCTTCCCCTTCGCGGTCCGGGTCGGGCGCCAGAATCACTTCATCGCACTTCTTGGC
>DAONGM010000199.1:0-2342 GCA_035404105.1 Pontiellaceae bacterium | reverse complement strand
TGGTGCGCAAGCGGGTTCAGATTCCGCATCTCAACCGGACCGGCGTGATTTACCAGCCGCTGGCCGGGCGGACGCTGCGGCAGGTGGCCAAGGACGGGCAGTTCACCGCGCAACTGGCGGGCCTGCTGGGCGCCTTCATCGCCGGACTCCACCGCCAGGGCGTTTATTTCCGCGCGCTGCACCTCGGCAATGTCGTGCTGTGCCCCGACGGAACCCTCGGGCTGATCGACATCTCCAACTTAACGGCCTATCCGTGGCGGCTCGGCCAGCGCGCCGGCATGCGCAATCTGTTTCATCTGTTCCGCTATCCGAACGACTCGCAGGTGATTGCCGGCGCGGGAACCCATCATTTTATGGACGGGTATCTGAAAGAAAAATTCTGTCCGCGCATGCAGCGCCGGATGCGCCGAAAAATCAAACGGTGGGTGGCCGAATGACAATTGCCTTCTGCCTGTTTAAATATTTTCCCTACGGCGGGCTTCAGCGCGATTTTCTGCGGATCGCACTCGAATGCCAGCGGCGCGGATATTCGATTGCGGTGTACACCCTTAGTTGGGACGGCCCGGTGCCGCCCGGATTTGATGTCTGCCTGGTGCCGGTCCGCGCCCTGAACAACCACCGCCGCGCAAAAAAATATTTTCAATGGGTGGAGAAAAACGCCGCGGCGGGAAGCGTGCGGGTCGGCTTCAATAAAATTCCCGGCCTCGACGTCTATTATGCGGCGGACGCCTGCTATAAAGAAAAATCGCTGACGCAACGCGGGCCGCTCTACCGGCTCGGGGCGCGCTACCGGCTCTATAGCGCGTTTGAAAAAGCGGTGTTCGGCAAGGACTCCGCAACCGAGCTGCTGATGATTTCGAAAACCCAGGAACCGTTCTTTGTGAAGCACTACGGAACGCAGCCGGAGCGGATGCACTTTCTGCCGCCGAACATTGCGCGCGACCGCATCGCGCCGCCCGATGCGCCGAAACTGCGGGCCGCCTTTCGCCGGGCCCACGGACTGAGCGACGAAACCCGGCTGCTGGTGCAGATCGGCTCCGGCTTTATCAAAAAGGGGGTGGACCGCTCCATTCGTGCGCTGGCCGCGCTGCCTCCGGACGTCCGGGAGCGGACGGTTCTCTGGGTGGTCGGCAAAGACCGCGCCGCGCGCTTTGAGAAGCTGGCCCGCGACCTCGGCGTCGGCGGGCGCGTGATTTTCACCGGCGGGCGCGACGATGTTCCGCAGATTCTGCTGGGCGCCGATTTAATGATCCATCCGGCCTATGACGAAAATACCGGAACGGTTCTGCTGGAAGCGGTGGCCGCCGGTCTGCCGGTGCTTTGCACCGAAGTCTGCGGCTACGGCAGTCACATCCGGACTGCGCAGTGCGGACTGCTGACGCCGGAACCGTTCGATCAGGCCGTGCTGAACCATCAGCTCGAAACGCTGCTGACGGGCGGCGCTTTGGCGGAGCTCAGCCGGCATGCACTGGATTATGCCCGCTCAACCGATCTCTACAGCATGCACGAACGGGCGGCGGATGTGATTGAACAGGTGGCGAACCGGCTATGATGGAGCTGAATGCCCATTTTAAAAAAGCCTGGGCTGCGGCGGATCCGTTCGCAGCGGCCTTCCGGCTGGAAGGCGAAGTGTTCCGGTCGGTGAAGACCCGGCGCACCTTCCGGTTCGAACTCGGCGGGAAAAGCTACTTTGCCAAAGTGCATCACGGCATCGGCTGGGCCGAGATTTTAAAAAACCTGCTGCAGTTGAAACGGCCGGTTCTCAGCGCCCGCAATGAGTACGAAGCAATCCGGCGGCTCGAAAAGCTGGGCGTGGCGACGATGAATATCGCGGCCTTCGGCGAGCGCGGCCGCAATCCGGCCCGGATCGAATCCTTCATCATCACCGACGAGCTGGTGAATACCGTCAGCCTCGAAGACTACTGCCGAGACTGGAAACAGAATCCGCCGCCGTTTGAGCTGAAGCTCGCGCTGATCCGCTATGTGGCGCAGGTCAGTCGCCTGCTGCACTGCAACGGCGTGAACCACCGCGACTATTACCTCTGCCACTTTCTTCTGGATGTTTCCCGGGACTGGAAGGCCGGCATCAAAGCCTCGCTGATTGATCTGCACCGCGCACAGCTGCGTAAAAAAACGCCGCGCCGCTGGGCGGTCAAGGATGTGGCCGGCCTCTATTTTTCGGCCATGAATATCGGGCTGACGTCACGGGACCGCCTGCGCTTTATGGAAATCTATTCCGGCGGTTCGCTGCGCGAAACGCTGCGCAACGGCGCCGGATTCTGGCGGGCCGTTGACCGCACGGCAAAACGGCTGTACGCCAAAGAGCAGCGAAAGCCGAAGGG
>DAONGM010000198.1:0-2348 GCA_035404105.1 Pontiellaceae bacterium | reverse complement strand
CAGTGCATTCTTGCCGATCTTGAAGGTCCCGGTGTGGTTTCCCGTTTTTGGTTCACGGGAAATCTCTCGAATAAAAAATTCTATTTTTATTTCGATGGAGAAAAAAAACCGCGTCTTGAATTTTCCTGGAACGACCTGCGCAAGGGTGTGGCGCCGTTCGATATCGAACCGCTTTCGGTCGATGAACAGAATTGCTGGTACACCTTTGTACCTGTGCCGTTCAAAAAGCGGCTGCTCATCACGACGGATGATGCCGGCTATCAATACGGCCGCGGGGACAAATTATATTATCAGCTCAACTGGCAAAAACTTCCTGCCGGGAAAACCGTTGAAAGCTTTTCGTTGCCGGCTGACTCTGCTGCACTGGAAAAAGTTGCCAGTATTTGGCGCGGCTCCAGTTTCGGCCCTCTTCCGTCCGCTGATAAGGAAGTTTCTCTGACGGCCGGGCAGACCGTTGAACTTTGGATCGGGCAGGGGCCGGCAGCGGTGAATGCGTTCACGATAGACTCAGCGGTCCGCGATCCCGATGTATTGCGCAACGTCCTTCTGAAAATAATCTGGGACGGAAATCCGGAGCCGTCGGTCAGCGTTCCGCTCGGCGACTTTTTCGGCAGTGTCTGGCAGAGCTGGCGCGCGCAATCCATGTACTTCGGCTCGACCGGCAGCACCTTCTTCTGTC
This sequence comes from Pontiellaceae bacterium, assembly GCA_035404105.1. Lineage (GTDB taxonomy): Bacteria > Verrucomicrobiota > Kiritimatiellia > Kiritimatiellales > Tichowtungiaceae > Tichowtungia. Next base: position 1,669 of record DAONGM010000198.1, on the reverse strand, counting down.
GCTTTCCGATGCCGTTCCAGAAATCCGCCCGGTTTGTGCTTGAGAATAAAAGCGCGCAGACCGTCGCGCTCAAATTCGGGATTCAAACCGGCCCGCATATCGAAGGCGGATATTTTCATGCAGGGTGGCGCAACAGTGCCGCCACCGACACCGGCGTGCCGCATACCGTTTTAAAAGCCGCCGGACGCGGACGCTACGCCGGCTGTATTCTTTCGGTTGTCAGCGCCGACCGCAGTTTCTGGGCGCTGGAGTCTGATGAATCCATGCTGATCGACGGAAAGAAAACCTGGCAGGGCACCGGCCTTGAAGATTATTTCAACGCGGGCTGGTACTACCAGAACGTCTTTGCCCGTCCCCTGCACGGTCTGCCGAATAAAGCGCCTTTCCGTACCGTCCAGTACCGCCTGCACCTGACGGAGCCGGTGCTGTTTAACCGCAGTTTTGAAATGGAATTTGAGCGCGGGCCGAACCAGGCCAGCCACGCCGCGTATGAAAGTGTCGCTTTTTATTATCTGGACCGGCCGCAGGCCGCCGACAGCCGCCTCGAAAATCGCGCCGCGCCGGTCGATGCGCTCCAGCCGTACACCTTGATGACCGATCTCTGGAACTTTGAGCGGTTCGGCGACCTTCAAGGTGAAGCCGAATACATTGATCGGTACAGCCGGCAGTTTAACCCGCCGTTCAAAGAAATGCTGGAGTTGCGCAAGCTGGTTTGCGGCTATGAGTCGAAACAGATTTCAAAGCAGCAGTTTATTGACGGTCTGAACGCATCGACCAATGCGCAGGCCGGAGCTCTGCGGAAACTCTACACGGTTCCGGGCACTGCGCTGGTGCAGCTCTACTGCAACATGCCGTCCGAGCTCTACCTCGACGGCGAGCTCCTTTTGCAGGCCGGCGATCCGCAGAAGCCGGTGTTTACTGCGGTGGAGCTGAAAAAAGGCCGCCATGTACTGGCCGCGGTTTCCGGCTGGCAGGAGTATCCGAAGTGGACGCAGGTCGCCGTGCGTACAGCCGACGGTTTTCTGCTGGGCACTTCCGGCGATTGGAAGCATGCGGTGAATCCGTCCGGCGACTGGGCCTCGGCGAAATACGATGATTCTCGGTGGCAACTGGTTGGGCCCGATTCCGGAAAAGTGAAAGGTCCTCCGGAAGATCCGTATGTCTGGGTGCAGCCGGATCCTTTTGTGAATACTCTTTCGCAGGCCTTCGGATTGCGGCCTTCCGCATCGTGGGGCAGTAAAAAAGGGAACGTCGTTTACCGGAAAGTGTTCGAGATTAAATAGGTGATAAGGTAAAAAACGGCCATGAAAACCAATCCGATTGTTTCCGTTGTTGTTCCTTTTCTTAATGAGGAGGAAAACCTGCCGGAGCTTTACAGCCGGTTGAAGGCCGTTTTCTCCGGGCGCAGCGAAACCGCCGAATTTTTATTTGTGGACGACGGCTCAACCGACGGAAGTTTTCAATGGTTGAAAAAAATGTCGGGCGAAGATCCTCGGGTTCGAACGCTTCAGTTTTCCCGCAACTTCGGTCATCAGGCCGCTATCACTGCGGGGCTCGACCATGCTTCCGGCGATGCCGTTGTCATTATGGATGCAGACCTGCAGGATCCTCCCGAAGTGCTTCCTGACCTGCTTGCCAAATGGAGCGAAGGGTATGAAGTCATTTATGC
>DAONGM010000197.1:0-2366 GCA_035404105.1 Pontiellaceae bacterium | reverse complement strand
CCACGTGACGGAGACATCGTCGTCCTCCAGCCGCGCCGTCTTGCGGCGCGGCTGCTGGCGCGGCGCGTCGCCCAAGAACGCGGCGGAGAAACCGGCGGCGAAGTCGGCTATCAGGTGCGCTTCGAAAACTGCATCTCGAGCAAAACCCGCATCCGCTACGTCACCGAAGGGATTCTGCTGCGCCAGATTCTGAGCGACCCGCAGCTGCGCGGCGTTTCTGCGGTGGTTTTCGACGAGTTTCACGAGCGCCATCTCTACGGAGACATCACGCTCGCGCGCTGCCTGCATCTGCAGCAGACGCGGCCCGACCTGAAAATTATCGTCATGTCGGCCACGCTCGATGCCGCGCCGCTGCGCGACTATCTCGCGCCGTGCCGCGAGCTCAAATCCGAGGGCCGCATGTTCCCGGTCGAAATCCAGTACGCGGCCCGGAAAATTGATTTCGACCACCATCCGGTCTGGGAAGCCGCCGCCGATGCGTTCGAAAGCGCCGTCCGCTCCGGCGCGGAAGGCGATGTGCTGATTTTTATGCCCGGCGCGTACGAGATTTCCCGCACCGTCGAAGCCGTCCGCTCCAAATCCTGCGCCAAAGAGTTCGCCGTCCTGCCGCTGCACGGCGAACTGCCGCCGCGCGATCAGGACGCCGCCGTCGGCGAATGCGACCGGCGCAAAGTGGTGGTCGCCACCAACGTCGCCGAAACGTCGATCACCATCGACGGCATCCGCGTGGTGATCGACAGCGGACTGGCGCGCATCGCGCGCTATGACCCCAACCGCGGCATCGACACGCTGATGGTCGAGCGGATCAGCCGCGCCTCCGCCGACCAGCGCACCGGCCGCGCGGGCCGTACCGCGCCGGGCGTCTGCCACCGGCTCTGGACGCTGCAGGAACAGAGTACGCGCAAAGCGCAGGAGCTGCCGGAAATTCTGCGGCACGATCTGGCGGAAGTCGTTCTGACCCTCAAAGCCGGCGGCATCGACGATGTCGAAAATTTTGCGTGGCTGGAAAAGCCCGATCCGGTTTCGCTGGCGCGCACGCTCACGCTGCTCACCGATCTCGGCGCGCTCGACCCGCGCGGCCGGCTGACGAAGACCGGCGAGCGGATGGTGCAGTTCCCGATGCATCCGCGCTACGCCCGTATGCTGCTGGCCGCCGACGAGTATCACTGCGTCCGGCAGGCCTGCCTCATCGCCGCGCTCACGCAGGGCAAAGGGATTCTTGAACGCAACAAAGGCAAAGAGACGCAGGGCCAGCGCGACGATCGGCTTGGCGACGACGACTGCTCCGACTTTAAGCGGCTGATGCGCGCCTGGTCGTTCGCCGATCAAAACAACTACAGCGTCGGCGCCTGCAAACCGCTCGGCATTCACGCCGCCGCAGCCCGGCAGGTTAAACCGCTCTACGAACGCTTTCTGGAAATTGCCGAGCAGCAGGGACTGAAAATCAACCGCGCCGCGCCGGAGGACGAGTTTCTCCAGAAGTGCATCCTGACGGCATTTTCCGACCAGCTCGCCAAGCGGTGCGACCGCGGCACGCTGCGCTGCGAACTGGTACATGGCCGGACCGCGGAACTGGCCCGCGAAAGCGTCATCCGCGACGCCGAACTGCTCGTCGCCGCCGACATCACCGAGATCGGCCAGACGCGCGGGCAGACCGGCGTGCTGCTCAACCTCGCCACCGCCGTGGAAGAGGAATGGCTTGAAGAGCTGTTCCCGGACGATTTCCACGAAGAGCGCTCTCCGCTGTACGACACGTCGATCAAGCGGGTGGTTGTCGAACGGCGCAGGATGTTCCGCGACCTCGCGCTCGATTCTTCGATCACGCACGATCCGAAGCCCGACGAAGCGGCCGCCGTTCTCGCCACAGAAGTCCTTAAAGGCAATCTCGATATTCCCGGCTGGGACGAGGAGATTGAAAACTGGATCCTGCGCGTCAACCTGCTGGCGGAATGGTGCCCGGATCGCGGCATCCCGAAAATTGACGAAGCCGCGCGGCGCACCATGCTCGAAGAGCTCTGTCTCGGCGCGGTCTGCCGCAAAGATCTGCGCGAGGCGAATGTTAAAACCGTCGTGCGCGACTGGCTGACTTATGAACAGCAGCAGTGGATTGAGAAGCAGATGCCCGAACGGTTCGCGATGCCGGGCGGACACCGCGCCCGCATCCGCTACGAAGCGGGCCATAAGCCGGTCCTCTCCGCCATGATTCAGGATTTCTTCGGCATGACCCAGACGCCGAAAATCGCGTTCGGCCGCATCCCGCTCGTCGTCGAGCTGCTGGCCCCCAACCGCCGGCCGGTCCAGATCACCGAGGATTTAGAATCCTTCTGGCGCACCGCCTATCCGGAATTGCGCCCCGCACTTTCGCG
>DAONGM010000196.1:0-2433 GCA_035404105.1 Pontiellaceae bacterium | reverse complement strand
TGCGTGCCCTCCTTGCGGATCACAATCAGCCCCTGATGGCTCAGGATTTTGAGCTGCTGCGACATCATCGACTGACTGCACTCCAGATGCTCAAACAGTTCGGTGCAGGTTTTTTCGCCGTCGGCCAGCAGCTCAATCACGCCCAGCCGGATGGGGTGAGCCATCGCCTTGAGTACATTCGCCGTCATTTCCCGTTCCTGATTATTCATAAGCTCCTCCGAAAACATTAAGAAATTATAATGTTCTGATTTTAAAACAATCAAAATCGCCGGTTTTCTGCTGGTCTCGCCGGTGGGGTCCGGCTTACAACACTTTTCTATGCAGACCAAACAGCCCGTTAAAAAACAGTCGTGGAAACCCGGCAACATGCTCTCGCCGGTTCCGGCGGTGCTGGTCAGCTGCGGCGGAACCGGGGACTGGAAACCGAATCTGATCACCGTTGCATGGGCCGGAACCGTCTGTACCAATCCGCCGATGCTCTCCATTTCCGTCCGCCCGGAACGCCATTCCTACGATATCATCCGGCAGACCGGCGAGTTTGTGGTGAATATCCCCACAGTCAAACAGGCGAAGGCCACCGACTGGTGCGGCGTCGTTTCCGGCCGCGACCACGATAAATTTGAAAAAGCCGGCCTGACGCCGGCGCCTGCCCTGAACGTTGAATGCCCGGTCGTGGCGGAATGTCCGGTCAACATCGAATGCAAAGTCCGCCAGACGCTGGAGCTCGGTTCGCACGTCATGTTCGTCGCCGAAGTCGTCGGCGTACAGGCTTCCGAAAGCCTGATCGACGCCAAAGGCAAGCTCTGCCTCGAAAACGCCGGCCTCTTCGCCTATGTGCACGGCGCCTACTTTGAACTCGGCCGCTATCTCGGCCACTTCGGATTCTCGGTGCGCAAAACAAAACCTGCACCGACCGGAAAAAGGAGTCCACATGAAAGAACCCAGCGCAAAAAACGGACGTGAAACCTGGAGCGGCCCGTGGGGTTTTATTCTCGCGGCGGCAGGCTCCGCGATCGGACTGGGCAGTATCTGGCGCTTTCCCTACATCACCGGCGAAAACGGCGGCGGCGCGTTCATGCTCATCTATCTGCTCTGCTGCGCCGCAGTCGGCATTCCGGTCATGATCTGCGAAATCACGCTGGGCCGCCACACCCAGCGCAACCCGGTCGGCTGCTTCAACCAGCTCACGCCGCCCGCCTCGCTGCTGGCCCACCTCCTGGGCGGCGGCATGGTCCTCACCGGCATCGCCCTGCTCTGCTTCCACTCCATCGGCTGGGGCATCACGTCGCTGATTCTCGGCGGACTCGTGTTCTGGAAAAGCTGGCGGATCGTCGGCATCATGGGCGTCATCGCCGGATTCCTGATCCTCTCCTACTACAGCGTCGTCGGCGGCTGGGCCATCGGCTACGTCGCCAAGGCCGCCGGCAACCAGCTCACCTTCGAAACCGTCGCACAGGCGAAAACAACCTATCTGGATTTCATCGGCAGCACCGGACGGGTCATCGGCTTCCACTTTGTTTTCATGCTACTCTGCGTGGCCATCATCTATAAGGGCGTTCAGAAAGGGATCGAAACCGCCTGTAAATTCATGGTGCCGCTGCTCTTCGTCATTATGCTCGTACTGATCCTGCGCTCCCTGACACTGCCCGGCGCCGCTGCCGGCGTCAGCTTCTGCTTCACGCCGAATTTTTCCAAACTCACCGCGCAGGGCGTACTGGTCGCGCTCGGCCACGCCTTCTTCACCCTCAGCCTCGGCATGGGTGCGATGATCACCTACGGCAGTTACCTCGGCAAAAAGGAAAACATCTTTGCCTCCAGCGTCTGGATCACCGGACTCGACACGCTGGTCTCGATCCTCTCCTGCCTGATGATTTTTCCGGCCGTCTTCGCCATGGGCTTCGAACCGGGCGAAGGCCCCGGCCTCGTCTTTCAGGTCGTTCCGGCGGTCTTCCACCGGCTTCCCGCCGGGCCGCTGTGGGGCACGCTCTTCTTCATCCTGCTCGCCGTCGCCGCGCTCGCCTCCGGCATCAGCCTGCTCGAAGTCGTCACCGCCTATTTCGTCGACGAGAAGAAATGGACGCGCCACCGCGCCGCCATCGTCACCGGCAGCGCCATCTTCCTGCTCGGCGGACTCTCCGCCGTCAGCATCGAAAACTGGGATAAACTTCCGGCGATCCAAAAAGCGGTCCTCGCCTGCTTCGGCGGCGCGAGAGCCAGCTTCTTTGACCTGGTGGATAACCTCACCTGCAACTGGATGCTGCCGCTCGGCGGACTTTTCATCTGCCTCTTCACCGGCTGGATCTGGGGCACCCGCAACGCGATCGGGGAAATCCGCCACGGCTCGAAAAATTTCGCCGACGTTCATCTACTCTCCCTGATGGCCGGACTCAAAGACGACCCGTCGCACAACACCAGCACCCATCCGCTCACGCT
>DAONGM010000195.1:0-2444 GCA_035404105.1 Pontiellaceae bacterium | reverse complement strand
AAGGGCACCAGCCACAAACACCACACCAGCAGGCCGAACCGGCGGTAGGCGTTCATGTGCGCGGTATCTTGGGTCGAATATACCGAAGTGGCCCATAAGGCGTTAACCAGCATCAGTAATACGGCCGCAATGCCGCTGATCCCGTGCAGGTTGATCTCAAAGTGGCCGGCCAGTGCAACCATCAACAGCGTACCGGTGATATCACCGGCCAGACCCAGCCAGAACAGGACGATATGCCACAGCCTTAATTTCTTTTTGATGAACATCCCCCAAATGGCAACGCTGTAAAACACCAGCGCCATCATTGTGGCGACAATCGCCGCCAATAATTGCAGCCGCATGCTTTCCTCCATAATGATTCAAACAACCGACAACTTCTCCGGCTGCATTATATTCCAGTCTCCAGCACACGCGCATTAGAGTATGGTAAGGGAATCGGCCGCCAGTTCAGAACAGAGCTGACGGCACTCGCATCCATCCGCGCGGCGCAACCTGTGTTAAAATATGCACACTTTATCCAATCCCTGGCGCGCGAGCCAGAAAACTCGCGGCGCTGAGTTGAGCGAGGGCTGAATGTATAAAACGCACACTTGCGGCGAGTTACGCGCCGCGAATATCGGTCAAACCGTTACCCTGGCCGGCTGGGTTCATCGCCAGCGTGACCACGGCGGCGTCACCTTCATTGATTTGCGCGACCGTTTTGGCCTGGTGCAGATCGTTTCCAAACCGGGCGAAGCCAGCGCGGCTGTTTTGCAGGACGCGCGCGCGGAATGGGTCCTGCAGGTGACCGGTATCGTGCGCTCCCGCCCGGCCGGCGCGGAAAACCCCAACCTGCCCACCGGCGCGATCGAAGTTGAAGTTCAGCAGTGCGAAGTACTGAACGCGGCCAAACCACTGCCCTTCATGATCAACAAAGATGAAGATACCGACGAAAACGTCCGTCTGAAATATCGCTACATTGATCTGCGCCGCGAGCGTATGCAGCGCAACTTGCTGCTGCGCCATAAAGTGATCAAATTTATGCGCGACTATCTGGATGAGCGCGGTTTCGTTGAAGTTGAAACCCCGATGCTGTTTAAAACCACGCCCGAAGGCGCCCGTGATTACCTGGTGCCCTCGCGTGTCCATCCTGGCAGTTTCTATGCCCTGCCGCAGTCTCCGCAGCAGTTAAAACAATTGCTGATGGTGGCCGGTGTGGAACGCTACTTCCAGATCGCGCGCTGCTTCCGTGACGAAGACCTGCGCGGCGACCGCCAGCCTGAATTCACACAGCTCGATGTGGAAATGTCTTTCGTTCACCGCGATGATGTGCTGGATATGATGGAAGGCTTGTTCACCGAGATGATCCCGGCCGTCGCGCCGCACAAACGCATTCTGGATGCCCCCTGGAAGAAACTGACCTACTTCGAGGCGATGGACACTTATGGCACCGATAAACCGGACCTGCGTTTCGATCTCAAGCTCTACGATGCGAGCCAACTCTTTGCCAACAGCAGTTTCATGGTCTTCCAGAATACGCTCAAAAGCGGTGGGGTGATTAAATGTATCGCCGCGCCGGGCTGCGCCGAATATACGCGCAAAGAAGTGGACGAACTGACCAATGTCGCCCGCGACCAGGGCGCTAAGGGCCTGGCCACGCTGGCCCTGGCCGCTGAAGGCGTCAAGGGCACCGCTGCTAAATTCATCTCGGCTGAGGAAATTGAAGCCCTCAAAGCGCTGACCGGCGCACAGGCGGGCGACTTGCTGCTGTTTGTGGCCGATAGCAAGGCTGTGGCCAATAAAACCCTCGGCGCGCTGCGCCTGCTCTTCCGTGACCGGCTTAACCTGGCGGACAAGAGCGTGATGGCCTTTGCCTGGGTCGTGGATTTCCCCATGTTCGAATGGAAAGAGGAAGACCAGAAATGGGATGCCGCCCACCATCCCTTCACCATGCCGAAGATGGAAGACCTGCCTAAATTTGACACCAACCCGGCAGAAATCCTTTCAGACGCCTACGATATGGTCTGCAACGGCTACGAACTGGCCTCAGGCTCGATTCGTATTCACCGCCGTGATATTCAGTTCAAAATCTTCCAGCTGCTCGGCCTCAAAGACGAGGATATCCAGCTCAAATTCGGCCATATGCTGGAGGCCTTCGAGTACGGCGCGCCGCCGCACGGCGGCATTGCCCCCGGCATTGACCGTCTGGTGATGCTGCTGGCCGACGAGCCTAATATCCGCGAGGTAATAGCCTTCCCCAAGAACCAGGCTGCCCGCGACCTGATGGCCAACGCACCCTCTCCGGCCACCGAAAAACAGCTTAAAGAACTGCATATTCACGTGGATGAACCCGAGGAAAAAGGCGAGTAAAGCGTTTTTAGGACACCCTGGCAATATCAATCCAATTGATACGCTGCAACCGGCCGCTTTAAACAGCGGCCGGTTTTATTCTTTTTGCCAGAGCG
>DAONGM010000194.1:0-2445 GCA_035404105.1 Pontiellaceae bacterium | reverse complement strand
TTTTTCGATTCCATGGTGCGCGAGTCGACTTCGTTGAGCGCGATGCCGCCGACGGTGACCATGGCTTCTTTGAGCGGGCGGACGCGCAGCGGATTGAGCGTCCATTTCTTGCCGTTCATGTCGACTTCGAAGCTGTAGTTTTTCAGGTCGCGCCGCGCGATGATGCGGCTGGCGTTGGTGACCGCCGGTCCGCCGATGCCGTATTTTTCGATTTCCAGAAAGCCTTCGGTGGTGGCGACGGTTTTGCCGTCGACGATGATTTTCAGCGTGACGTTCGGGATGCTGCGCATCGGGTTGGCGGCGATCCACGCGGGCGGCATATCGAAGCCGGCGAGGCCGGGGCGGTAGGGCGTGATTTTATGCCCGAGCGCGGCGGCCATTTTCTGCCCGTCGCCGACGGAGCCGGTTTTCGGATAGCTGACGCCGCCGGTGGCGAGCAGGAGCGCGCGCGAGGTCAGTTCGGCGCTGTCGGTTTTGACGAGCCATTCGCCGGTCTGCAGCGGAATGATTTTATGCACGGCGCTGTTGAGCATGATGCCGACGTTGTATTTCGCCAGCAGGTCGGTGAAGAGATGGTGAACGTCGGAGGCTTTTTCGCTGGCCGGATAGACCCGCTTGTCGCGCTGCATTTTGGTGACCAGTCCGTTTTTATGGCACCACTCGCGCAGGGCCGACGGAGGAAACGCCGTCAGCGCCGGTTCGAGGAACGGGGCAATCGGATCGCCGAAGTCGGTCAGCATTTCTTTGACGGGCAGGGCGGAGGTGATGTTGCAGCGATTGTTGCCGCACATCAGCAGTTTGCGCCCCGGCTTCGGGCAGCGTTCGAGAATGACGGTGCGGATTTTCCGTTCGCCCGCGTTGACGCCGGCCATGAAGCCCGCCGCGCCGCCGCCGATAATGATCAAATCTGTACTGGTAGCCATGTTGTTTTGCTTTTCTGTTAGAGATTTTTCACAGAAGGAAACGAAGGAAAACTAAGGGGAAATCCCGCTCCTAATACATATACTTCGTTGCCCTTCGTTTCCTTCTGTAAAATTTCTGCGGTTACGCCTGTGAGGCTTCGGCCAGTTTGGTGAGTTTTTCAAGCGCGGCGCCGGAGTCGATGGATTCGGCGGCCAGTGCAATGCCTTCCGGTGGCGTCTTGGCTTTGCCGCCGGCCATGATCGCAAACGCGGCGTTGAGCAGAACGATGTCGCGCTTCGGCCCTTTTTCGTCGCCGGCCAGAACCGCCCGGACGATTCGGGCGTTCTCCGCGGGCTCGCCGCCGGTGATATCGGCGGTGCGGGCCTGCGGCAGTCCGAGTCCGGCGGGTTGGACTTCGTAGGTTTCGAGTTTGCCTCGGCGGATTTCGGTGACGAGCGTGGTCGTCGTCGTCGTGATTTCGTCGAGTCCGTCGTTGCCGCGGACGACAAACAGGTAGCTGGCGCCGAGCTGGGCGCAGGCGTCGGCGACGACCGGCACCAGTTCTTTTGAAAAGACGCCGAGTACGCCGTTTTTAATGCCGGCCGGATTGCAGAGCGGGCCGAGGATGTTGAAGAGGCTCCAGAAGCCGAGTTCTTTGCGCGGCCCGGCGGCATATTTCATCGCCGGGTGCAGCGCCGGGGCGAACAGGAAGGCGATGCCGGTTTTTTCGAGGCACTCTTCCATTTTCTGCGGGCTGTACTGAAGGTTGATGCCGAGTTCGGAAAGGACGTTGGCGGCGCCGCATTTGCTGGAGACGCCGTAGCTTCCGTGCTTGGCGACGGTGACGCCCGCTCCGGCGGTGACGAAGGCGGCGGCGGTTGAAATGTTAAAGGTGTGCGCGCCGTCGCCGCCGGTGCCGACGATATCGACCGCGTTCGGATCGGCGCAGCGGATTTTGACCATATTTTCGCGCATGGCCTGCGCCGCTCCGGCGATGATTTCCGGCGTTGCGCCGTGCATGCGGACGGCGGTGATGAACGCGCCGATCTGCGCCGGCGTCGCCTCGCCCTGCATGATCGTCATGATGGCGCGGTACGCGGCGTCCCGGTCGATGGGGTTGCCCGTTATCAGCGACTGTATGGCTTCTTTAATCATCGGAGTCCCTTTTGAACTTGTCCAGTTTCGGGGGGAGCGTATCATCGGCCCCCAGTATTTTCAAAGAGGAACCCTATGTCTATTTCACCGTTTGCCTGTACCAGTCCGGCCGATGAGCAGGAGATGCTTGCCTCCATCGGTGCCAAGAGTTTTGACGACCTGTTCGCCCACATTCCCGCCGAGTTCCAGTCGGACGAGTTTCATCTGGCCGAAGGCCTCTCCGAAATGGAAATGATGCAGCAGCTCCGCGCCACGGCGCGCAAAAACTCCTCCGACCTGACCAACTTCTGCGGCGCCGGTTTCTACGACCACTTCATTCCTGCCGCGGTCAGCTCGCTGACGTCGCGCGGCGAGTTTTTCACCGCCTACACGCCGTACCAGCCGGAA
>DAONGM010000193.1:0-2458 GCA_035404105.1 Pontiellaceae bacterium | reverse complement strand
TTGCCGTCGCGGTCCACATCGAGAACCTTGACCCACATGATGTCGCCTTCTTTGCAGATGTCTTCGACTTTGCCGACGCGGAAGTCAGCGAGTTCGGAGATGTGCACGAGGCCGTCTTTACCGGGCATGATTTCGACGAAAGCGCCGAAGTCGCGGATCGTTTTGACCGTACCTTCGTAGATCTGGCCGATTTCGGCTTCCGCCGTGATGGCGTTAACCGCTTTGACCGCAGCCTTCATGGCGTTGGCATCGCTGCTGAACACGTTGACGGTGCCGTCTTCTTCGATGTCGATCTGCACGCCGTAGGTGTCGGTGATGCCGCGGATGACTTTACCGCCTGGGCCGATCAGCGCGCCGATCTTCTCCGGATCGATCTTGATGACAACGATGCGCGGAGCGTATTCGGACATTTCGGCACGCGGAGCAGCGATGACGCTTTCCATGTAATCGAGGATGTCCATACGGCCTTTGCGGGCCATTTCGAAGGCGCCTTCGACGAGGTCCCAGCGCAGACCGTCGATCTTGAGGTCGACCTGGAAACCGGTGATCCCGTCGCGGGTTCCGCAGACTTTGAAGTCCATGTCGCCGCAGTGGTCTTCGGTGCCGAGAATGTCGAGCACGAGATCGGCTTTGCCGTTTTCGCCGGTGAACAGACCGACGGAGATCCCGCCGACCGGCTTCTTGATCGGAACGCCGGCATCCATCAGCGCCAGCGTGCCGACACAGGCCGAGGCCATGGAGGACGAGCCGTTGGAGCCCATGATTTCGGAAACGACGCGCACGGCGTACGGATAGTTATCCGGCATCACCGGGCGCAGGCTGCGCTCGGCCAGGTTGCCGTGGCCGATTTCGCGGCGGCCGGTGGTGCCCAGACGACCGACTTCACCGACGCTGTACGGCGGGAAGTTGTAGTGGAGCATGAAGTTCTTTTCGAGCTCGCCGCCGGTTACGGCGTCGATGGACTGAGAATCTTTCTTCGGTCCGAGGGTGACGATTGCCAGCGACTGGGTTTCGCCGCGGTTGAAGACCGCTGAACCGTGAACGCGCGGCAGTACGCCGATCTGCGCTTTGAGTTCGCGAAGTTCGTTGAAGCCGCGTCCGCCGACGCGCGTCTTGTGTTCGAGTACGTTTTTGCGGACGGTTTCGATTTCGAGTTCGTCGAACAGGTGGAAGTATTCGTTGTCGGCCATTTCCGGGAATACTTCGAGCAGTTTGACTTTAAGCGATTTCTTGATCGCGCTGATTTTTTCCTGACGGGCGAGCTTGTCGCTGGTCGCCAAAGCGGCGAGCAATTCAGCACCGGCGATTTCGCGGGCTTTTACGAGCTTGGCTTCGTCGGCCGGGGCAATTTCGATTTTCTTTTCGGGAAGGCCGAGCTGTTTGCGCAGTTCGAGCTGGGCGGCAATGATCGGCTGAATCGCTTCGTGCGCCAGTTTCATGGCGGCGACGAAATCGGCTTCGCTGATTTCTTTGGCGCTGCCTTCAATCATGAGCGGCAGAGCGGCGGTTCCGGCGTAGGTCAGGTCGAGATCGCTCTTGGCAAGCTGTTCGTGAGTCGGGCAGATGATGAACTGTCCGTTCACGCGGCCGATACGGATCGCGGCAATCGGGCCCATGAAGGGAACTTCAGAGATCACCAGCGCGGCGCTGGAGGCGTTGACGCTGAGAAAGTCGGTGTCGATCTGGCCGTCGCAGCTGAGCAGCATGTTGTTGATCTGCACGTCGTTGCAATACCCTTTCGGGAAGAGCGGACGGAGCGGACGGTCGGTGACGCGGGCGGTCAGAATTTCTTTTTCGGACGGACGGGCTTCACGTTTGAAAAATCCGCCGGGGAAACGGCCTGCGGCGTAGAATTTTTCGCGGTATTCAACCTGAAGCGGGAAGAAATCCACGCCTTCACGGGGGGTATTGGTGGCGGTAACGGCGGAGAAGACGATGTTATCGCCCAGACCGCAGCTGACTGCGCCGGCGGCCTGCTGTGCGAGGAGGCCGGACTCGAAGAACATCGGCTTGCCGCCGACTTCGAACTGTATTTTGACTGTATTTTTCATTTCTTTCTTTTCCTTCTGCATCCATGACTGCCGGGAGCCCAATGAGACCGGATGCGTGTCTCTGGAGGTGGATAAAATCCGCAGTACCGGGATTTTAGTTATTAGTTATTTTCGGTTTGTTATTCGGAGAAACGCTCTTTTTGAAGTGACGTTTCCAACTATTACCGAATAACCATTGACGAATAACTGCCGCGGAAGCGGCTGAAACAAAACAGCCCCGTCGTAAACGGGGCCGTCCTCGTCTTCTTAGTGGCGCAAACCAAGGCGCTGAATCAGCTCTTTGTAGCGCGCGTTATCTGTTCTCGACAGATAGCTGAGCAGCTTCTTGCGGTTATTGACCATGGTGATCAATCCGCGACGGGTGCTGTTGTCTTTTTTATGGCTCTGGAGATGCACGGTGAGTGCTT
>DAONGM010000192.1:0-2499 GCA_035404105.1 Pontiellaceae bacterium | reverse complement strand
GCCGGAAGGCTCTTGAACTTTTTCGCCGGGTTCGGCCTTGTCGCGCTGAACCCGGGCAAAGACGGTTTCGACGGTCGCCAGCGCAGCGGCCCCGAGTTTGTTCTGTTCGACGATCGCTTCGTACACCAGCTTGCGGTCTTTGTTCTCCGCCGCGACCAGCGCCTGAACATCCGCGCCGCCGCCGAGTGCCTGCACATAACCGCGGTTGGTTTCGCCGACAACGCCCCGGGTTTTCAGCGTCTTCAGTTCGGCGAATCGCGACTTGCGTCCGTCGAGGGCGGACTTCACCGCCGGCGTCATCACCTTGATGTCATACGCGGACTGGGCCGGGGCCGTTGCCGCCGCCGTGCAAATCAAAACTAAAACCATGAACAGCTTTTTCATCAGTACCTCCGGTTGTTACTTCCCGCTGCTAACATACTCTTCGATGCCGGACGCCGTCTTCTCCAGCCCTTTAATGTCGATCGTGACATGCGCGTTGATGGTAATCGGGCGGTTGGGGTCGCCGACGGCTTTGACCGTGCAGCCGGCGCAGCACATCAGTGCGGCGGCCAAAAAAAGATATTTCATACGAACTTCCTCCGCTCTCATTTAAACACCGCCTGCCAGGCCTGCAGCAGCGCATCGATCCGCGCATCCACCCGTATTTCGTGCGTGATATTCAGCTCCAGATTGGCTTCGCGGCTCTTCAGGCCGATGATGCCGCTCAGCTGCTCCGGCGAATCGTTCTTCAGCGTGACCTGAAAGGACTCTACCGCAAGCTTCCCGCCGGACCGGATTAAAAAATCAATTCTCTTCTTCTGCGCGGAATCCGGCAGATAGTCGGCGATCGACGACAGCAGCTCCGCGCTGACCGCCCCGCCCGACGGCATGCTCCAGGCCGTATCAAACTCATCAATCCGCCGTCCGCTTCCGGCCAGCTGCAGCTGGCCGGAGAGTTTGCCGCCCAGCTCGCGAAAAACTCCGCCCAGCGCCTGCTCGAGTTCCGCGCAATCCAGCGCTTGCACCTCCAGCGCCGCCGTATAGGTGGCGGGCGGACCGAAAACCGCCCGCCCGCTGCCGGACAGCCGGCCGCCATAAACCGCCGCGGTCAGCCGGTTCAGCACAAGCTCCTGTTCATTACCGGTAAACTCCGCCGTGATGTCCGAAAGACTCAGCGGCGACCGCAAAACCGTTTCCAGACTCGCCGTTCCCCGGTAGGAAAGGCCGCTGGCCGAGCGGCTTAGATCAACCGCACAGGCCGCCCCGCGAACTTTCAGCTGTTCATACGCCGCCTCTGCGCCGCGCACCTCGAGCTGCATCGACGCGCCCTCCTTCAGCAGGTGCTGGGCGTCTTTGATTTCCAGCTGATTGGCGAACAGCCGCACCGGACGGCCCTGCAGCGGCACGGCGGCCTGCACGCGCTCCAGCGTCCAGCTCGCCGGAAATGAATAGTCCAGCGAGCCGATCCGGAACTCCTGCACCTGCGGCGCGGTGCGGGCCAGCACCTGCCGGATCACAAACTCCATGGCGCGGGCATTGGTGGCGATGAGCGCCGCGACCGACAGAGCGGCCGCGGCCGACAGCAGCACCAGCGCGAGAAGGATCCGGAGGGCTTTCATGGCGTTAAACCGGCTTCAAATCGCGCGCCAGCAGCGCCGCGATGCGCGCGGCAAAGGCGGACGGATTTTCGACCTTGGAGCCTTCGGCCACATGCGCGAGGTCGCGCAGGACTTCGACGCTTTCGGCCAGCTTCGGGTTTTCCCGGTCGGTTTCGTAGAGCGACTGGACCGCCGCGACCACCGGATGCGCCGGATTGAGTTCGAGGACGCGCTCCATTTCCGGAACCGGCTGGCCCATGCGGCGCAGCATGGCTTCGACGTGCGGGCTCATGCTGTGTTCGTCGCCGACCAGACAGGCCGGGCTTTCTTTCAGGCGCGTGGAGAGGCGGACCTCTTTGATGCCGCCGAGCTTTTCTTTGACGAAGCCGAGGAAGCCTTCGAACTTTTTGGTTTCGTCTTTGAGCTGATCGGCATCGTGCAGGTCGCCTTTGTTGGCGGCCTTGAACTTTTTGCCTTTGTATTCATGCAGCTGCGGCATGACGAACTCGTCGATCGGATCGAGCAGGAAGAGCACTTCGCGGCCGTCGGCTTTGAAGCCTTCGAGGAACGGGGAGTTTTCGGCGATGCCGCGGTGTTCGGCCGCGAGGTAGATGATGTCGGTCTGATCGGCTTTCATGCTTTCGACATAGTCGGCCAGCGAGCGCATCTTGCCCGGTTCCGTGGCGGTGGTTTGGAACAGCAGCAGGTCGGCGATTTTCTCGCGGTTTTCGAAGTCGGTCTGCAGGCCTTCTTTGAGCACCGGGCTGAACTCGTTGTAGAAGCTCAGATAGTTGTCGTAGCTCTTGAGCTTCATCTCGCCCAGCGTCTTGAGGATGCGGGCCGTCAGGTTTTTGCGGATTTTGTCGAGCTGCGGATTTTCCTGCAGGATTTCGCGCGAGACATTCAGCGGCAGGTCGGC
>DAONGM010000191.1:0-2517 GCA_035404105.1 Pontiellaceae bacterium | reverse complement strand
CCGGGCCCTGCCCCTGAAAGGCCTCGCCGACCGGCAAACGGACGGCGGGGCCTTTGCCTTATCCCCCTCCGGCCGATTTAAACTCGAAGCAAATTCCGATCCCCGCTATCTTCCCTGCTGCATGAATCCCAAGACCCTGCCCATTTATGAACTGCGCAACGACCGGATCGCGGCGCTCAAATACAGCCCGGACGGAAGTGCCGTGACGCTGTCCGGCAGCTGCGCCGACGGAACGGTTTCGCTCTCCGTTCAGAATTAGGGCGCGGGCACCGCTCCCGGCGATCTGCCGCGCATCTGGAACCGTCTGTACCGCGCGGAGCAGAGCCGCACCACGCCCGGACTGGGGCTCGGCCTCAGCCTCGTCCGCGCCAGCACCGAAGCGCACGGCGGCACCGTCGCGGTTCAAAGCGAACCCGGCCGGGGCTCCACCTTCACCCTCCGCCTGCCCGCAGTTCAGGGTTAATGGCGCGACGGACAAAAGAGCGTTTCTCTCATCTGCAACCCGTCCGTGGCGATCCGTCCGGCCGCGCCGCAAAAAAACCAAGATCGGCTTGCTTTTGTTTAAAGAACACACAATTCTCACCGGTGCGCGCTGGCGCACGGAACGGAACATTAACCATCATGCAACAGAAAGGTCTGTCTTCCATGAAATGCAAACGTATCGCTATCTACACCGCGGCCTGGCTGGTCGCCGCAGCAGGGTTGCCTGCCGGTGCCGCCGAAACCGCGACCGCTAAGCCCCGCGAAAAAAAGCAATATACCGAGGCTGAAATCGCGGCGATCCAGGGCCATGGCGGAGCCTATGTAGACACCGATCCGCGCAAATTCATTCGCGATCCGCAGGTGCTGCAAAAGCTCAGCGAGTGGCAGGATTTAAAATTCGGCTTCATGGTTCACTGGGGTGCCTATTCGCAGTGGGGCGCCCGCGAGTCGTGGACACTTTGCGAGGGAAAAGACTGGGGCCGCTCACAACGTCCTGAATGGGATGCCTGCGGACAGAACATCGATCTCTACCGGAAGATCTACTGGGATTTAAACAAAACCTTCAACCCGACCAACTTCAACGCCGCCCAGTGGGCCAGCCTGGCCAAAAACGCCGGCATGAAATATCTGGTGTTTACCACCATGCACCACGACGGCTTCTGCATGTTCGACTCCCGCTTCACCGACTATAAAATCACCGGCCCCGACTGCCCGTACCGCACCAACCCCAGCGCCGACGTCACTAAAGCGCTGTTCAACGCCTTCCGCCAGGAAGGATTCATGATCGGCGCCTACTACTCCAAACCCAGCTGGCACCACGAAGACTTCTGGATCAAGGGCAAACCGGCCCCGACCCGCAATGCCAATTATAGCGTCACCAACGAGCCCGCACGCTGGGAACGCTTTGTGAAGTACACCCAGAATCAGATGGATCAGCTCCTCAGCGACTACGGCCGGGTCGATATCCTCTGGCTCGATGGCGGCTGGGTGAACCCGGACAACGAATCACAATCCATCCGCATGGAGGAAATCGCCGCCAACGGACGGAAAAAACAGCCCGGCCTGATCGTCGTCGACCGGACCATCCACGGCGAGTTCGAGAACTATGTCACCCCGGAACAGAAGATCCCCGAAAAAGCGCTCGACTACCCGTGGGAAACCAACATGACCATGGGCAAATCCTGGTCGTATAATGCAGACGAACAATTCAAAACCACCCACGCCGTCCTGAACAAACTCGTCGACGTGGTCTCCAAAGGCGGAAACTTCCTGCTGAACCTCGGCGCCTCGCCGGAAGGCTGGTTCCATCCGACCGCCGTCCGGCAGATGGAAGAGATCGGAGCCTGGATGAAGGTCAACGGCGACGCCATCTACGCCACGCGTTCGATCGCGCCCTACCGGTCCGGCAAAATCGCCTTCACCCAGAACAAGAACGGCCGGATCAACGCCTTCTACATGGCGGATGAAAAAGAAGCCATGCCGGCAACCGTCACGATCTCCGGAATGGATCTGTCCGGCATCAAATCCGTCCGCCTGCTGGGCGTCGGCCCGCTGACCGGCTGGGAGCTCCAGAACGGACAGCTGGTCATCCGGATTCCGGAAGCCGTCCGCGCCGCGCCGCCCTGCGCCAGCATCTGGACCTTCGCGCTCGAAAAATAAAAACCGGGCCCTGCCCCTGAAAGGCCTCGCCGACCGGCAAACGGACGGCGGGGCCTTTTTCTTTATCGCCCTCCGGCCGATTTAAACTCGAAGCAAATTCCGATCCCCGCTATCTTCCCTGCCGCATGAATCCCAAGACCCTGCCCATTTATGAACTGCGCAACGACCTGGTCGCGGCGCTCAAAACCGACAGCCGGATCATCATCGAGGCTCCGACCGGGTCGGGTAAATCGACGCAGGTGCCGCAGATGCTGCTCGACTCCGGTCTTTGTGGGGCAGGCTTTCCAGCCTGCCCGTCTGCACAGACAGGAATGTCTGCTCCACGTGACGGAGACATCGTCGTCCTCCAGCCGCGCCGTCTTGCGGCGCGGCTGC
>DAONGM010000190.1:0-2560 GCA_035404105.1 Pontiellaceae bacterium | reverse complement strand
GTATGCGAATGCCGTGGCCTGGGGAACGACGCCGGAAGAGAAGAAACAGAACGCCTACAACGCTTCGCTGCTGCCGACCTGGTGGGGTCATGATGAAGGTCAGCCGCATACGCTGTTCGACTACGGCTGGCGCGAGTGGAATGGTCTGGTTGGCGACTACTACGGCGGACGCTGGACCGTATTCCTCAACTATGTCGAGGAGTGTCTGAAGAACGGCGTGGCCTATGACGATACAAAAGATCTCAATTCCTGGAGCCGGCACTCGATGGATGGCAATGAAATCTTCAAGAAGATGATGGCCTTCGAAGAGTCGTGGATCGCCAAAGAGAAGAACTATCCGGCGACCCCGGTCGGCGACAGCATCGCGGTTGCGCGGGAGCTGCTGGCCAAATACCGCACGGTTCTGCAGTCGACGAAGAGCGAAGTCGACCCCGAGTGGGATCCGAAACGAAAAGTACAAGAAAACATGCAGTAATCCGTTTGATGTACGTTCAGGGCCTGCCGGCAGTGTGCCGGCAGGCTGACTGTATCAGGAGGTCGCTATGAATTTCGGACGATGGATTACAGCCGGGCTTCTCGCCGTCGGACTGCTGGAAGCGGGTGCCGCAGAAACCTTGCTGGTGAATTATTTCGATATTCCCGTCGCCAGTCCGGCCGGAACCGAAGTCTGCGGCCGGATTCATCTCGACTCCAACCGCGACGCCCATCATCGCCGCATTCCGGAAACCTATCATTTCGAAATCCTTTCCGATCCGTCGGGGCTCTTTGAACTCGACGCCCAGCGCGATTCGGAAAGCCGTCTGTTCGGCGCCTTGCGGGTTGCCCCCGGGCATAAGCTGCCGAAGACCCCCACGAATTTTGTTTTACAGGTCGCGCTGCGCGACGGCTCGACGCTCCTGGCTTCCACCAATCTTACAGTGTGTGCGGTCGCCCAGACCACCCTGCAGCGGGCGCTGACCTATCTGGACCGGTTGACGCAGGACGAATCCCGTTTCTACGGCCGCCGCCGGTATACCGACGCGCAGGTCGCGGCGCTGATTACCGAAGTGGAGCAGCGCCAGGGCGGTTTTGCGTCGCTCGGATTTTATACCCGCGATCTGCTGAGTTACCGCAAGAGCGGCGGGCAGCTGGGCCGCGAATGGGAAGAAGCCTCGAACATCATCGGCGGTCTGGGCTACGCCTACCGCACGTCGAAGCAGTACGGCCCCGCCGGCGATCCGGCGGCGCACCAGCGGCTGAAACGGGCGCTGTATCTGGCGATCAGCCGCTATGCCGAGCTCGTGCCGATGGCCGGCGAAGAAGTGGTCGTCGACGGCAAACCGCTCTCCTCGAATTACGGCGACGGCTTCAACCTCCTCGCCGGGTCGCTGGGCATGGTGGAATATAACTACATCTCGCATCCGTGGCGGTTCCACGACGCGCTTTCGGGCCCGGCCGTCTGGCTGATGCCGGAGCTGCTGAAGGATGCCCGCGCCGGCGATCCGCTGGCGATTCGGACCCACGAAAAACTCATCCGGATTTTCCAGCTGGCCTTCAGCAACCCGCCGAGCTATCAGGCCTCCGATAATGAAGCCGGCCGCTGGGGCGATTTAACCGATCCCCATCACACCGAAGGCGCTTATTCGGATGCCAACCTCGGCCACCGCCTGCGCAGCTGGATGACGCTGCTCGGGATCTGGGCCGACTACAACCGGCCGATCACCTACATTCCGAACTGGTATCCGGGATTTTATACCGGCCCGACGGGCGAAAACCTTCAGTTCATGCCGGGCTGGACCCCGCACGGCGTCCTGCCGGACCTGACTTTCTGGGTGACGCATTTCCACCGGCCCGCGCATTACTTTGTCCAGTCGGGCTTCCAGCCGGACGGCACGGTGTCGCATCACCTGCCGAAGTCCTCCGACATCGCCATGCATGCCTACGGCTATGGCTGGCTGACCGAGGTTTTGGACGGCTATTTGCTGCTTAAAGACGAGCCGGTCGATCTGGGCAGTCACGGCTATCAGTTCATCGCCGACCGGCTGCTCTACAGCTACGACAAGATGATCTATAACGGCGCCATGGACTTCACGGTCTGCGGCCGCAGTTATTTCGGCAACATGAAAAAGTTTGTGGACGGGGTGGCCCACGACGTGACGCGGATGATGGAGGCCAAGCAGGCCGGCACGGTGATTACCAACGAGGCCGCACTGCTCGCCTGGCGCGACGCGCTGCTCAACCGCACGCAGGTTTGCTCCGGCAACTTTCCGTTCTGGGTCGGCCAGTTCATGGTTCATCGGCGCGGCGGCAACGGCGAAGCCCCGTGCTATTACTCCGTTAAAATGGAGAACGACCGGACCAACGGCGCCGAAGATTTTGAGAAAGTCGGCAAGTCCTATCATTCCGGCAGCGGTCTGCTGCAGGCCAAGGTGCGCGGCGATGAGTATGAAGACACCCGCTATAACTGGGACTGGCACGCTCTGCCGGGGCTGACCGAAGAGTGGCGCACCGACCCGATTCCCGTCAAACCGGGGATCGCTTTCGGCGGCAGCCCCTTCGCGGCGATGGCCTCCGACGGCCG
>DAONGM010000189.1:0-2586 GCA_035404105.1 Pontiellaceae bacterium | reverse complement strand
TCGTAACCGATTCGCAATAAGCAGGTTAATATCCATCTGCACCCGCTGGCACAGCCGTTGCTTTTTCATCTGGCGACTTTAGACGAAAGGAGAGTCTCATGATGGACTTCAACAAAATGACCCAGAAGGTACGCGAGGCGTTTCAGTCGGCTCAGGCTTTAGCGGCGGAGGCCGGTCACCAGCAGATCGACGGCGAGCACCTGTTGCTTGCGCTGCTTCGTCAGCAGGACGGACTGGCGCCGCAATTATTTGAGCGGATGGAAGCTTCCGCCCCGACCGCTATGGCGCGGCTCGAACAGGAACTTAAAAAACTGCCATTGGTTTCCGGCCCCGGCACCGAAAGCGGCAAGATTTATGTCACCCAGCGGCTCGACGGTCTGCTGGTCAAGGCTCACAAGGAGATGCAGAAGCTGGGCGACGAGTTTCTCTCGGTCGAGCATCTGCTGCTGGCCTTTGCCGACGAAAAAACAAAAACCGCCGCCGGACGGGTTCTCGACGAACTCGGCATTACCCGCAACCGGATTCTCGACGCGCTCAAAACCGTGCGCGGCAGTCAGCGCGTCACGTCCGACAATCCGGAAGGGGCGTATGAAGCGCTGAAGAAATACGGGCAGGATCTTGTGGAGCTCGCCCGCTCCGGCAAGCTCGATCCGGTCATCGGCCGCGATGCGGAAATCCGTTCGGTGATCCGCATTCTGTCGCGCAAAACCAAAAACAATCCGGTGCTAATCGGCGAACCCGGCGTCGGCAAAACGGCGATTGTCGAAGGGCTGGCGCATCGCATCGTGCGCGGCGACGTTCCGGAAGGGCTGAAGGACAAAACCATTTTCGCGCTGGATATGACGTCGCTGATGGCCGGCGCCAAATACCGCGGCGAATTCGAGGAGCGCCTCAAAGCGGTGCTGAATGAAATCAAGGCGGCGGAAGGCCGCATCATTCTGTTCATCGACGAGCTGCATAACATTGTCGGCGCGGGCCGCACCGAAGGTTCGACCGACGCGGGCAATATGCTCAAGCCGATGCTGGCGCGCGGCGAACTGCACTGTATCGGCGCGACGACGCTCGACGAGCACCGCAAGTACATCGAAAAGGACGCCGCGCTCGAACGCCGCTTCCAGCCGGTCATCGTCAATATGCCCAGCGTTGAAGACACCATTTCGATTCTGCGCGGACTGCGCGAGCGGTTCGAAGTGCACCACGGCGTGCGGATTAAAGATACCGCGCTGGTCGCCGCGGCCACGCTCTCCGACCGCTACATCACGGAACGGTTCCTGCCGGATAAAGCCATCGACCTGATGGACGAAGCCTGCGCCTCCATCCGCACCGAGATCGATTCGCTGCCCGCGAACTGGACGAAATCAGCCGTAAAGTCATGCGACTGGAGATCGAAGAAACCGCCCTGAAGAAGGAAAAAGACAAGGCCAGCAAGGAGCGGCTCGCCGCGCTGCAAAAAGAGCTGGCCGATCTGAAGGCGGAAGAAAAGACCTTCCGCACGCAGTGGGAAAACGAAAAAGGCGGCATCCAGAAAGTCCGCGACCTGCGCGAAGCGCTGGAGCTCGCGCGGCGCGAAAGCGCCGAGGCGGAACGCGCCTACGACCTGGAGCGCGTCGCCAAATTGCGCCACGGAACCATTCCCGCGCTCGAAAAACAGCTGAAGGAGCTCGAACAGAAACTCGACGCGCAGGAAGGGACAAAAAATCTGCTCCGCGAAGAGGTGACGGAAGAGGAAATCGCCGAAGTCGTCGCCCGCTGGACCGGCATCCCGCTCACCAAACTGCTTGAAGGCGAACGCGAAAAACTGCTTAAGCTCGCCGACCAGCTCCACCGCCGCGTGATCGGACAGGACGAAGCCGTCCAGACGGTCGCCGATGCCGTCCTGCGCGCCCGCGCCGGCATCAGCAATCCGAACCGCCCGATCGGCGCGTTCCTGTTTCTGGGCCCGACCGGCGTCGGCAAAACCGAACTGGCCCGCGCGCTCGCCTTCGAACTGTTCGACAGCGACGACCATATGGTGCGCATCGACATGAGCGAGTACATGGAAAAACATACCGTCTCGCGGCTGGTCGGCGCGCCGCCCGGCTATGTCGGCTACGAAGAAGGCGGACAGCTCACCGAAGCGGTGCGGCGCAAGCCCTACTCCGTCGTCCTGCTCGACGAAATCGAAAAAGCGCATCCGGACGTTTTCAACATCCTGTTGCAGATTTTCGACGACGGACGGCTGACCGACTCGCAAGGCCACACCGTCAGCTTCAAAAACACCCTCATCATCATGACCAGCAACATCGGCTCTTCGCTGCTGCTCGAAGGTATTGGACGACAGGGCCGCATTACGGAAGAAATCCGCGATCAGGTCATGGCGATGCTTAAAGAAAACTTCCGTCCGGAATTCCTGAACCGGCTCGACGACACCGTCCTGTTCAAGCCGCTCACGGAACGGGAAATCGGACAGATTGTCGAACTGCTACTGAACGACCTGCGCAAACGGCTCGCCGCCCGCGACATCCGGCTCGAAGTCGGCGATGACGTCCAAAAGCACATCGTCGAAGAAGGCTTCGATCCGGTCTACGGCGCGCGTCCGCTCAAACG
>DAONGM010000188.1:0-2622 GCA_035404105.1 Pontiellaceae bacterium | reverse complement strand
TATGCGCATGCCATGTGGCTGTCGCGGCTGATTCATCACTACTTTGTGGCCACCGAAGAATCGCGGGTTCAGCTCGAAAACATCGGGTTCCCGCCGGAAAGCATCACCGTTTCCGGCATACCGATCGATCCGGTATTCTGCGAGCCGAAGAACCGGGCAGCGCTGCGCGCGAAACAGGGGCTGCGCAACGACATTCCCATGCTGCTGGTTTCCGCCGGCGCGCTGGGCGTCAGTTCCGCCGAACAGATTGTCGCGGTACTCAGCGAGCTGGCTGTTCCGGTGCAGATTGTGGTGATCTGCGGAAAAAATGAAAAGCTGCGGCAGATGGTGCTGGATCAGCTCAGCCGGCGTCCGGATGAGGCGTCGCACCTCGACTTCAAAGTGCTGGGATACACCACCGAAATGGATGAATGGATGAAATCCGCCGATCTCTACATCGGCAAGCCCGGCGGTCTGACCACCGCTGAAGCGATGAGTTGCGGGCTGCCGATGGTCATCTATCAGCCGATTCCCGGGCAGGAGGAGCGCAACAGCGACTTCCTGCTGGAAAACGGTGCGGCAGTGAAGTGCAACCAGCTCGCCACGATGGCCTACAAGGTAAACCTGCTGCTGAAAGATCCGGAGCGGATGGCCAAGATGCGCCGCCGCGCGCTCGGATTGTCACATCCGGATGCCGCATCGCGCATTATTCAAAAACTGGTTGATGAGATTCATACTGAAGCGGTGATAATTCCCCGTGAAAGTACCGGCGGGAAGGCGAAGGAAAAACTCCGCCGGCCGGGATGGAAGCTGACGCCGGGCAGCGACGACGCTATTCCCCGGATTTAAAATCCAGTTCGGACGGATGCTTGAACCTCGCCAGCAGAAAAAGCCCGGCAAGTCCCATTACAATGCCGGCAATGTAAAAAGACCAGTGCGTTACGCACTGACCGAAAAGGGTAACGCCGCCCGTAATCGCCACGGCGTTATTTACGGTCTGTGTTATGGGCATAAACTGCGATGCCATTTTCTGCTGCAAGCCAACCTGCATAAAATAGCCCGCCAGCACATTGACCGTCGTGGCCGCCAGTACGGCAGCCAGACAGAACAGCAGGTTCTTATTACAGATGATTGTGGTGAAACCGGTTAGGTCACGCAGTTCATCCGCAGTCAGGAAGGTGATGGCCAGTTGTGAAAAAACCGCACCGGCACCGAAGAGGGCGCCGGAAATCACCGCCCAGTAAAGGGGATGCTTTTTCGTAAAAAAGATCAGAACGACGCTGGTCAGCAGAGTGATCGTCACGAAAACGCCGAGGCTGATCTGTGTGCTGCGCCGCGTGATATCGTATTGAACGCCGGACACATCGCCGAGCGCAATGAGCACCGGCATCAGAATCAGCAGGCCCATCGCCAGTTTCGCCGCCGGATGCAGTTTTTCATGCAGCATGAACCGGGAAACAACCAGCAGCACGATGAAGCCGAATCCGTACAGCGGCTGTACCACCGCCACCCCGACCAGACTCATTGCCGCCACATAGGGCAGCAGGCCTAGACAGCCGATTATAAAACCAATCATCCAGCGCCGGTCTTTCAGTAGGCTGATGATGGATTTCCTGAGGTTAGAAAATAAAAGCGGCGGCAGGCGGTCCAGTGCAGACTTCTGTAATACCGGAGCCAGATTGAACAGACTCATGGCCAGCAGAGCCAAAAGGATACCGGCAGTTTTATAAAGGGTTTCTGGCATGAAAACTCAATCGCATGAATCCTGCGTAAGGGAGGGTTACGGCTTTTTCTTCGTCTTCGATTCCGGCTTAACCTGATAAAGCGGCCCGTTTCCTTCGGCGGCACGGTCGAGGTACTGTTCAATCGCATCTTCAATCAGATACTGAATGGCCGTGCGCGGGCGCATGGTTTCAGCCATCTGCTTTAACTGCTGCTTCAACTCTTTGCTGATCCGGACTGATTCGGTATCGCTCATAAGGGCACTGTAGATAAAATCCCACCGAATCCAAAACATAAAATCAGCACAATTTTTATTTTGATCTTTGCCACAATTGTGGCAACTTGTCGCCATGAGCGAAGCGGCCAGCAGTTCGAAAGAGACTTCCGAAAGTGTTCGGATTTCGAGCGAAGTCAAACAACGGCTGCAGGAATACTGCCGGCAGCATAAGCAGCCGATCCGCCGTGTGCTCGACAAAGCGATCTGTGACTACGTTCAGGACCGGCAGTTAAAAGAGGAGCGGTGATGCAGGAATATCCATCTGTTTTGCGTATCCGGCAGGCGGTGCGGGCGGCTCTCAGTTATTTGTTAGTTGTGACCAGCCTGATCGTCGTCATACTTATTATCGCTCTCTGGTAATTTTTGGAAAGGCGGGTGCCTTACGGGACTGCAGACCCAGTACGGGCGCCCGCATTTTCCATTTATCCCATCCGGTCGAGCGTCCGGTACTGAATCGCTTCGGCGATGTGTTCTGTGCCGATCTGCTCCTTGTTCGCAAGGTCGGCGATGGTACGCGCGACTTTCAGAATCCGGTCATAGGCGCGGGCACTGAAGTTCATTTCCGACACCGCCGTCTTCAGCAGTTGCGCTGCATCATCTGTTGGACGGCAGTATTTGCGCGAATGTTTCGGCTGCATACCGGC
>DAONGM010000187.1:1216-2629 GCA_035404105.1 Pontiellaceae bacterium | reverse complement strand
CAATTGCCTGATGTTCTTTGGCGAGCCTGTGCAGAACCGGAACCTTGATGCCGAGGAAGATGTCGCCTTCGCCGTACTGTCCGGGGCCGGTTTTGAAAAACCGTTGCGCGTGTTCTGCGGCGGTCCGGTTTCCTAGCGTCTTTAACTGTCCGATGATTTTGTCTGCGTTGGTCATGGGGAGCATTTAACCACGGATTCACACGATTAGTCCGCCGCTTTTATGGAGGAAGAACGCCATATAAAAAAGCCCCCGCAAATTTTTAAGTCAGGAGCGGAGGGCGTTTGTTCATCGCGGGTCGGCATTGACCTTTCACGCCTCCGCTTGCCTGAAGCCGAACTTTACAGATATAACGGCGCCTGCAACGGCGAAGATGTGCCGCTGACTGAGAGCTCACCTAAGCGAAAAGCTAAGAGCATTATTCCCGCTATCAGCAGGATCAGCAAGCCGATTGCCATCAAAGCACCGGCCGCCTGATGTTCATGCATCCAATGCATCGGATGCGGCATATGCAGTGCCATATGCGGATGAGAATGCTGTACAGGCCATTGTTCGATTCTCATGGTATTCACCCCCTTCCGTGCATCTTCTGTATACCATTTTGGCCGCAGAAAAGCACGTTTTTTAATTCTGCCGATGACCGGCGAAAGGGTTGAATTCTAAATCCGCTCGGGCGTTTCGATGCCGAGAAGGGCGAGTCCTTTTTTCAGGATCGAGGCGGTGAGAGCGCAAATGCGGATGCGGCTTTCGCGGACGCCTTCGTCGGCTTTCAGGAACGGAACGTTCTGGTAGAACGAGCTGTAGGCCTGTGAAAGGTCGAAGAGGTAGTCGGCCATCACGCTGGGCCGGTCGAGGCTGGCGGCGGAAACGACAGCTGCCGGGAAGCGCGTGAGCTTGAGCGCGAGGCGCCGCTCAATCTCTTCGCCGAGGACGACCGGATACGCGTCCGGATTTTTGCCGGGAAACTGCGCGGCGTATTTGTCGCGGACGCTGGCGATGCGGGCGTAGGCATACTGAAGATACGGCCCGGAGTTGCCGTCCATGGCGAGCGCTTTTTCCCAGGTGAAGGTGACCAGGCTCTGCGGGTTCTGGCTCAGGTCGGTGTATTTGATCGCGCCGATGCCGACCGCGCGGGCAATTTCGCGCTGCTGGGCTTCGTCCATCTCGGGGCTGGAGGCTTTGACAACTTCGAGCGCGCGGGCTTCCGCTTCGTTGAGCAGCGCTTCGAGTTTGATGACGTTGCCTTCGCGGGTCGAGAAGGTGGCTTCCGGCAGGCGCATCAGGCCGAACCAGACGTGGGTGAGCTTGGTCGGCACGCCGAGCTTCTTGCAGATGTGGAAGAACTGCTTGAAGTGCAGCTGCTGGCGCTCGTCGGTGACGTAGATGATTTCCGCCGGCTTGAACTCGTCGGTGCG
>DAONGM010000187.1:0-1116 GCA_035404105.1 Pontiellaceae bacterium | reverse complement strand
TTGGCGCGGTCGCGCCAGGTTTCGTCCTCTTTGGACATGTTGTAGCTTTTGACGTAGATGCGTTCGAGCTCTTCGACCGGCGCGGTTTTGAGCGCTTCGACGTCGGCGAATTCGCGGTAGCCGAGAATGATCAGGCCGAACTGCGTGCCCCAGTCGCCGAGGTGGTTGTCGGCGATGACGTGGTAGCCGAGGGCGCGGTAAAGGCGGTCGAGGGCGTTGCCGATCACGGTGGAGCGGATGTGGCCGATATGCATCGGCTTGGCGACATTCGGACTGGAGTAGTCGATGATCACGGTCCGGTTTTTGCCGAGATCCGGCAGGCCGAGTTTCGGGTCGACCAGCATAGCCTCGATCTGTGCAGCCAGCGCGGCGGTCTTGAGGCGGATATTGATGAACCCCGGCCCGGCAATATCAATTTTCTCCACGTAGTCCGGCAGAACGGCGTGATCAACAAACTGCTGGGCAACGGCGCGCGGGTTGGTTTTCAGTTCCTTGGCCAGCTTCATGGCGGCTTCGCACTGGCAGTCGCCGAACTGCTCGTTTTTGGAGGGCGTGACGGCCAGCGGAACGCTGCTCAGGTCAACGCCGGGAAAGCAGGCGGCGAAGGTTTGTTCGCACCAGGCGCAGAGCTGTGTTTCCAGAGAGGCTGTTTCTTTTTTCATTCTGTAATTTCCGGGCTGAAAGCAGCGCGGATAAGACCATATTTCGGAATCCAGTTAAAGCGCCTTTTCGTTCTTGCATTCAGGGGCCGGAATTTTAGAGTTCGTAGCCGTGGTGCAAAAAGAATTGTTGGAGGAGATAAAAAATGGCTGCTGAAAAGAAAACAACAAAGAAGACCGTAAAGAAAGCGACTGTGAAAAAGGCCTCCGCCAAACCCGCCGCGCCGAAGGCCGCTGAACCGAAAGTTGAGATTCGGAAAGCTCCGGCCCCGAAAGCGCCGGCATCAAAGGCTGTTGTCTCCCATGAAAAATTCTACTCCATGGTCAGCGAAGCGGCCTATTTCGCCGCCCAGAACGACCGCAACCGCAAAGGATCCGTGGAATACTGGATCGAAGCCGAGGCCGCCCTGCGCGCCAAATACGATATCGCCTGATCCCGGCGCACCGTTCGAGACCC
>DAONGM010000186.1:0-2697 GCA_035404105.1 Pontiellaceae bacterium | reverse complement strand
CATCAGACCGGCTGATTGCCGGCAGGAATTTTGAGCTTCTGGATGCGGTAGCGCAAAATGCGGCGGGTGGTTCCGAGCACTTCAGCGGCGCGGGTTTGAATGCCGCCGGCGCGCTCAAGCGCTTTTTCAATAAGGGTGCGTTCGAAGTCCTCAAGGACTTTCTTCATCGGCCGTCCGTCCGGTTCAGCGACGAATGGGCGGCGGGCCAGTTCGCGTTCCAGCCCGGCCACCTGATTCCGCAGGTCGCTCAGATGCAGCGCGCGCGCGACAATCAGGCGCAGCTCATCAATATCAAACGGTTTGCGAATAAAATCGGAGGCGCCGAGTTCGAGCGCTTTCATGACAGGCCGGATGGAGGATGCTCCGCTGATCATGACAACCGGCAAATTCGGGCGGATTTCCCGCACTATACGTAAAAAATCGATCCCGGTCAGGCCGGGCAGAACGACGTCGAGCAGCATGACGTCGATCTCCTGCTGTTCGAGCAGGACGGCGGCCTCTTCGGCGGAGAGCGCAGTGCAAATTTCGTAGAGTCCGCCGAAGACAACGCGTAGCGACTCAAGCAGATGGGGGTCGTCGTCTACAATCAGGAGTTTTTTCATGCGGCGGCTCCTTCCCCGTTATCAACAGCAGGCAGTGAAAGACATATGACCGTACCGGTTTCGCCGCTGTCGATGGTTACGAGTCCGCCGTGATCAATCATGGTGCGGCGGACGATGGGGAGTCCCAGGCCTACTCCGCGGGCTTTGGTTGTGCAGAAAGGGGAAAAAACTTTTCCGCGAATCTCGGCAGGAATGCCGGTGCCATTATCACGAACTTCAATGATGACAGCGGAACGTCCGGTGCCGATTTTACCCGCAAAGGCTTTGAGGGACACGCGCGGCTGCGCGGCTCCTTCGACAGCTGTAAAGGCGTTATGCAGCAGGCGGGCGATGGAGTCGGCGAGAACATCGATATCGCCTTCGATAGACGGAAGTCCGGCCTGGATTTCAACGCCGACATCTCTTGAAGAGACATCGCTGTTACGTGCTTTATACAAAGCCATTTCGAACAGTTCGCCGGCATTCACCGGCGCAAATTCCAGTTTCGGCGGGTTGGCGTATTCGTCGAGCTGGTCGATCATGCCGTTGAGCCGCCCTACTTCCTGCGTAGTGAGATCGCGGAACTGAGTGCGGAACTCTTCATCGTTATAGCGCTCCGGAAGAAGCTGGGAAAACGTACTGATGGCGACGAGAGGATTGCGCACGTCGTGAGAAATGGCGGAGGCCAGCTCATTCCAGAAGGTGGCGCGCTCAAGATTGTTCTGCTTCTCGCGCAGAATCCGCTCTTCTGTCAGATCATTGAGTACCGCCATGGCTCCCATACACTGCCCATTCTGCTGAAGGCGGCGGATCTGGATGGAAAGTCCGCGGCGGGTCAGAGGTTCAGTCCATTCAACCGGCCCGACTGCTTTTTCTCCGGCCATGCAGCGGTTGAGCAGCGAAGCGATATAGCTGGAAAGGCGTTCGATCGGACGTCCGATCACATCTTCGGCGGTCAGATTAAGCAGGGTTTCAGCTCCGCTGTTGAACCAGCGGATCATTCCGTCGGCTCCGGCAGCGATGATGCCGACAGGAATAGCCTGCAGAAGGTTTTCGGCCAGCGCCTTCTGAATGGCGATGCTTTCGTGCAGCAGAGAGTTTTCGATGGTGACCGAAACCTGCTCGGCCAGCAGCGTCAGCTCTTCAATATCCCGCTGCTCAAACGGAGCTCCGGAAGAAGACCTCCCGACACAGAGCCAGCCGATAAGACGTTCACGTCCGAAAAGCGGCAGAATGGCCTCAGTCCCTGTAAGATCGAGCGTTTTCTCAAGCAGCAGACGTTCTTCCATGGAGTCGATATGGCGAAGCATGGAACGCGAAATACTATGCGCATGGATCTGAAGCCACTGGACAAACGGGTGCGTTTTTTTGAATTCGAGCGTGCGGGTTTCCTCCATGCATTTGATACCGGCGCGAAAGCGGTAAAGCTCGGACGGCGTAATGGAAAATACGGCAACACGCGAGACGCGCGCACAGCTGGCAACCCCTTCAACAATGCTTTCGAGCATGATGCCGATGTTGTCGAACCGGCGGAAGGCGCTGGAAAAATGATACAGCGAGGGCGCAATATTTTCGCGGGAAGGCGCCGCCGGCACAGCGACGCGCTGCAAGCCTTCTTTGAGCAAGCGGTTTTCCTGCTGAAGCCGGAGGTGGGCTTGCGCCTGGTCAAACAGTGTCTGCAAACGCAAACGGTCAACTTCACCGGATTCGATGGCATAGACGCCTGATGACGCGGCCTTCAGGCCGGGATCGGAGCGGACAGCGCCCAATGCAATGATGACAACATCGGGAAATTCTCGGATCAGCTCAGGAAGCGCTATCATGCAGTCTGCGGCACGCAAATCCATAAAAAGAAGCGTGTCGTGATGCTGATGGAGAAGCAGTTCCAGTTCTGACGGATCGCTGATATGGCGTACCGTTGAACGCGAGTGGAGGTAGCCGCGTATGCGCTGAAGCAGTACGCCGTCCTGCGTGTACATGATACTGACAGGCGGTGTGCTCATTCGTCTTTTTTCTCCTGCGGATTTAAGAGAGGAAACTGCACATGGAAAACGGTGCCCTTTCCTTTTTCGCTTTCGACATCAATTATGCCGTTGTGTTCCTGAATAATTCCGTG
>DAONGM010000185.1:0-2701 GCA_035404105.1 Pontiellaceae bacterium | reverse complement strand
GCGGAAGTCCGCGGCGCGGCGGATGCCGCCGCCCTCGAAGCGCTGCGCATCAAATATCTGGGCCGCAACGGACTGCTGCCCGAAGTCATGGCGCAGCTCAAAGAGGTGCCGAACGAAGAAAAACCGCTGTTCGGCAAAGGCGCCAACGCGCTCAAGAACGAGCTGACGGAGCTGATTAAAGAACGGCAGACCCTGCTGGCTTCCGGCGCCAAGAAAAACGATGCGTTCGATCCGACCCTGCCGGGCCTCTGGCCATCGCTCGGTTCCGAGCATCCGATCAGCAAAGTGACCGCCCGCATCGTCGAAATCTTTCAGTCGATCGGCTTCACGGTCGCTGACGGGCCGGACATCGAAACGGTCTGGAACAACTTCGACGCGCTCAACACGCCCGCCGACCATCCGTCGCGCGACGAGCAGGACACGTTTTATCTCAACAGCGGCGAGCTTCTGCGCTGCCATACGTCGCCGGTGCAGGTGCGGTACATGGAAAGCCATCAGCCGCCGATCCGCATCATCGCGCCGGGCCGCTGCTACCGCCGCGATACGCCCGACGCCACGCACAGCGCCAACTTCCATCAGGTCGAAGGGCTCTTCGTCGCGGAAAAAGTTTCCATGGCCGACCTCAAAGGCACGCTGGCCTATTTCGCCAAACAGTTCCTCGGCGACGAGGTGAAAATCCGTTTCCGCCCGCACTTTTTCCCCTTCACCGAGCCGAGCTTTGAGGTCGATTTCTTTTTCGAAGTCGGCGGCAAGGCGCGCTGGATTGAAATCCTCGGGGCGGGCATGGTCGATCCGAACGTCTTCCGCAAGGTCGGCTACGATCCGGATAAGGTCACCGGCTTCGCCTTCGGCATGGGCATCGAGCGGCTGGCGATGATCATGTACGGCATCAAAGACATCCGCAACCTTTACGAAAACGACGTGCGCTTCCTGTCGCAGTTCTGACGGGCGGGCGCGGTCAGGAGTTCTCTTATGCACGTCCGCCACCTGCGCCTGATCACCGGTTCCATTCTGCTGCTGGGCTGCTGCACGGCGTCGGCCCTCGACTGGTCGTTTCTGCCGTGGACCAAGCGCGCCGCGCTGCGGCTGCCCGAGCGTGAAATCCATCAGCGCTTCCGCGACCAGCTGGTGGCGGCGCAGGGCGATTTGTCCGTTCTGGAACGGCAGCTCGACGCGGAGATTCTGGCCTTTCAGCCGTTGATTGAAGAGGGCTTTGTTTTCCGGCAGAAGATGGCGGCGACCGCCGTGGAGCTGAAGACGAAAACCGATGCCGGCCAGCCGCTGACCGGCGCGGATCTCGACCGGTTCAATGAAGGGGTTCGTTCCGGCGTTGAGCTGGCGCGCCGGATTTTTGTGGTGATTGATACGCATGCCGGCTGGCAGAAGATTTCGGATCAGGAAGTCCGGCAGGCCGGCTTTACGGAACCGTTGCCGGAACCGTTGCGCACCAAGGGAACCATGCTGTCGCTGGCGGGTTCCCTTTTTCTTTATGACACCTACCGGCTGCAGGTGGCGGTGCTGGCGGAGCAGGGCAAATTGCGCCGTCTGCTCAACAGCGGCGATCAGGGATATCAAAACCAGAAGCGCCTGCTGGATGAAATGACCGAGGAGTTTCTGTCGATCGCCAACCGCGATCAGGCCTCCGGCAAGCTGCGCTTCTGCGAGGAAAATCAGTTTGCCGCCGCCGCCTGCTACGGCGGCGCCCCGACGATCTGCTGGCTTCAGCAGATGATCGCGCAAAGTCCTTCCCGCCCGCTGCTGCGCAACGGGTTGACGGCCGCGCCGGCGGTGGTTGCCGAACACGCTGCGGCCCGTACGGAGATGCTGCTGGGCGGCGTCAAAAGCCTCGGCGAGGAATCCATGAACACCATCAGCCTGTGTTTCGGCAATACGGTCGGACTGGTCGAGACGCGCAAAGGCCGGCTGTGGCAGGATGAGGCCGTGGCGGCCCGGATGAAAAACACGCTGCG
This sequence comes from Pontiellaceae bacterium, assembly GCA_035404105.1. Lineage (GTDB taxonomy): Bacteria > Verrucomicrobiota > Kiritimatiellia > Kiritimatiellales > Tichowtungiaceae > Tichowtungia. The sequence continues at coordinate 731 of DAONGM010000185.1, read as the reverse complement.
CCCCGGCGATATTCTGCTGGAGAAGACGCCGTTCCGCCTGACGGACACGTTTATTCCCGGCCACTGGGGCCATGCGGCGATCTGGCTCGGCACGGAGGCGGAGCTGAAGGAGCTCGGCCTGTGGGACGACCCGCTTGTGCAGCCGTATCAGGAATCCATTCGCGCCGGGCGGTGTGTGGTTGAAGCGCTGCGCTCCGGTGTGACGCTCAATACGGCGGAACATTTTCTGAATGTTGACGACCTCGCCATTCTGCGGCGCACGCCGGGGCTGGATCGGGACACGCTGCGCCACCATCTGCTGCTCGCGCTGCGCCAGGTCGGCAAGGCCTATGATTTCAACTTTGATATTGAGACGACCGACCGGATTGTCTGCTCGGAGCTGGTGTACGTGGTTTATACCGATCTGACCTGGCCCACTGCAAAAGCGCTGGATCGCTATACGATCAGTCCCGACAATATTGCGCTCAAAGCGCTTTCGGACGGCCCGTTACAGCTGGTGCTTTTTTATCATGACGGCAAGCCGGTGACGGATCGGCCGGTCGAGCGAATGGCCGGGTTGATGAATCAGGCGGCTCTATACACACCGTGAGCCAGGGCTGATTCAGGGGCGTGCAGGCGGTCTGATTTGAGGAAGAGATTCACGGTCGACTCGAACGTCTTCCGGAATGATTGAAGCAACGGCTGCTGTCCCGACGCCCCGGAGCGCCCGTCGATGGGCGGGCTCCGGTGTT
>DAONGM010000184.1:0-2721 GCA_035404105.1 Pontiellaceae bacterium | reverse complement strand
TCGTGTAAGGTCATCTTCGATTCCCGTTATTCGTTATTGGATATTTGTTATTCGGCGGAATTTAGAGCTTTTCGTCCTGCGGAGTCAAAGACCGATGATAAGCGTTCAGTTTAGGGCCGAGCGCTTCGATGATTGGAGAAAGCAGTTCGGCCTCTTCTTTTTTGATTAATTTCCGCTTATATGCCCGCCGGAGAAAATGTTGAGTTTCGTTCAACGAGCCCCAGGCAATTCGGACAAATCGGCGATTATCTCTGGTGTCGCGCCGCCCGTTTCCTTCGGCAATGTTGGCCCCGATGCTGTCGACGGCGCGAACCAACTGCTGGCCAACGGTGTTTTTAGCGAAACTGTCCCATGCGGCGACGATATTCCAGATGCGGTCAGAGAGCTCTTCGGCCAACTGATAAACCTGAAGATTTTCAAATTCACTTTTGGCCATGTATGAGCCTCTTGCGAATAACAAATATCCAATAACCAATATCTAGCCGTGAGCGATGAACGTTCCGGTATCTTCTCCGGAGAGAATCCGCTGAATGATCCCATCCTTTTGCCCGTCCGCAATAATCACGGCGATTCCTGCGGCGGCGGCTTTGCCGGCGGACATGAGTTTGGATTTCATGCCGCCGGTGGAGAGTTCGCCGTTTTTGCCTTTATCGAGCGCGAGGATGTCGTCGGAAACCTGTTCGACGAAGGGCACGCGCTGGCCGTCGTCGTCTTTGAGTCCGTCGGTGGTGGAAAGCAGGATCAGCGCGTCGGCGCTGACGAGAATCGAAACCAGCGCGGCGAGCAGGTCGTTGTCGCCGAATTTAATTTCTTCGGTGGCGACGGTGTCGTTTTCGTTAATGACGGGAACGATCCGGTGTTTGATCAGGTTCAGAAGCGTGTTCTGCGCGTTGGCGCGGCGGTCTTCATCCTGAAAGATGTCGTTGGTCAGCAGAATCTGGCCGACTTTGATGTGCTTCTGTCCGAAGAGGTGGCTGTAGAGACTCATCAGCCGGGTCTGTCCGACGGCGGCGGCCATCTGGAGGTCGGGCAGGGCGGTCGGCCGTTTGGTCATACCGAGCGCTTCAATGCCGGCGGCGATTGCGCCGGAAGAAACGAGGATCATTTCCAAATCGCTGTCGTGCGACCGGGCGATATCGGAAACCAGCGCATGAATGCGTTCGTGGTCGGGCTTGCCGGTGGAGTCCACCAGTACGCGGCTGCCGACTTTGACAACGATCCGTTTGGCCTTTTTGAGTTGGTTGCGTGTCTCTTTCATAAGTAGGAGGCGCATTATGTACAGGAATCGCCCGCTGAAAACACAAAAAAGCGGGCGGATTCCGGATATTCGTTATTGGCTGTTCGGGCGGAAGCCGCCGGACGCGAATATCGAATAACAAATATCGTTTCGCGGGCTGAGCGAATGCGATAGCCTGCGAAGCTATGCGAATCAACAGCGGTATTTTAAGGAGCCGGAACTTTGAGGTTCCGAAGGATGGAATGCGTCCGACGATGGAGCAGGCGCGCGAAGCGGTCTTTTCGTCGCTGGCGGCGCGGGTGCCGGGCGCGCGGGTTCTCGATTTGTTCGCCGGGTCGGGCAGTCTGGGTCTGGAAGCGTGGAGCCGCGGCGCGGCGAGTGTAACGGCTGTCGAAAAGGTTTCCGGCCATTGGAAAATCCTCCAGGGAAATTTCCAGTCTCTTCAAGGCGATCCGGATCTGGGCGCCTGGCAGGCGGTTCAGGCGGACGTCTATGAATATCTGAAACGCGGCCCCGGCTGCTTCGATCTGATTTTTGCCGATCCGCCCTACGACGAGGCCGATCTGCCGAAGCTGCTGGAAACCATTGGCGGCGCGCTGGCCCCGGACGGTTTATTGGTATTTGAAATGCGGTCGCGCGGAGCCTATAGTCTGCCCGCTGGTTGGAACCTTATTAAGGAGAAACGCTACGGGGGAACCCGGATGCTTTTCCTGGAGCAGACGAAATGAATAAGAAAGCGATTTACGCGGGAACATTCGATCCGATGACGATGGGTCACCTCGATGTGGTGGAACGCGCGGCGCGGATTTTTCCGGAACTGGTTGTGGCGGTGGCGGCTGTGACCGGTAAAAGCACTCTTTTTTCGCAGAAGGAGCGCGTCGAGCTGGTCAGAAAAGCGGCCGCCGGTCTGCCGAACGTGACCGTGAAATCCTTCGACGGGCTGCTGGTGGAATATGCCCGCGCGCAGGGCGCCGGCGTTTTAATCCGCGGATTGCGGGCGTTTTCCGATTTCGAGTACGAATTTCAGATGGCGCTGACCAACCGCCGGCTGGCACCTGATATTGAAACGCTCTTTCTGATGCCGAAGCAGGACTACAGCTTTCTGAGTTCAACGAACGTCAAACAGGTCGCCTCGCTCGGCGGCAATGTGACCGAATTCGTGCCGGCGGCGGTTGCTAAAGCGTTGGCGCGCAAGCTGAAGAAATAAACGGAACTTTTCCAATGATCATCAAAGTGGCAGATATTCCCGAACAGGGGTTGAAAATCAGAGGCGAAGAGCCGGGCGAAATCCTTGAGCTCGGCGAAGGGGACGGCTTCCGCGCCGCCGGTCCGGTGGACTGCGATCTTTATGTGCAGGTGGTTGACGGCATGCTGATTGCGCGCGGAACACTGTCGGTTCCGGTCGAAGCCCGCTGCGCAAGGTGCGCGCAATTTTTCTCGACAACCGTCACCGATTCCGGTTTCCTGCGCGACTTCCCCGGCAT
>DAONGM010000183.1:0-2758 GCA_035404105.1 Pontiellaceae bacterium | reverse complement strand
TTGACCAGCAGGCCGTCGCGGAGCTTGGGTTCGAACCAGGTGCTCTTCGGCGGCATCAGCAGGTTGGCATCCGCAACCGCCATGAGCTGGTCGAGCGTGGTCGGATAGAGCGAGAAGGCGACCGCCGCTTCGCCCGCGTTGACGCGGCGTTCGAGTTCCGGCGTTCCGTGGATGCCGCCGATGAAGTCGATGCGGTTGCTTTCGCGCGGATCGTCAATGCCGAGCAGCGGAGCCAGTACGCGATCCTGCAATACGCTCACGTCGAGCGAAGCGACCGGATCTTTCGACAGCGCCGCTTTCGGCGTCAGCAGAAACCATTTACGGTCGATGTACATGCAGACAGAGCCGGGCGCGTCGGGCATTTTCTTGTCGGTCGCTGTGACGGTGAAGGCTTTTTCCAGGCCCAGGAAAAATTCTTCCTGCGACTGGCCGTTGAGGTCGAAGACGACGCGGTTGTAAGGCAGAATTTTGAGCTGTCCGGCCGGGAAGAGCACGGTCAGGAACCAGTTGTAGGACTCATCGCCGGTGTGGTGCGGGTTGGCTTTGCGGCGCATCTGCGCGACGCGCACGGCGCTGGCTGCGCGGTGGTGACCGTCAGCGACATAAAAAGCGGGTACGTTTTCGAAGGCGGACTGCACAGCGGCGGAATCGGCAATCTTCCAGACGGTGTGGATGATTCCGCCGGCGGCGGTCACGCGATAAAGCGGCGCTTCCTGCGCGGTCTTCTGCATCAGCGCTGTGATGGCGGACTGGTCGCGGTAGGTCAGGAAAATCGGGCCGGTCTGGCTGTTGGTCCGGTCGACGTGTTTCGTCCGGTCGTCCTCTTTGGCGCGGCGGGTCTTTTCGTGAATTTTGATTTTGCCGGATTCGTAGTCGGCCACGTTGCAGAGCGCGACGACGCCGTACTGAGTGCGACCGTCCATTTCCTGGCTGTAAAGATAGAGCGTCGGCTTGGCTTCGCGTACCAGCGAGCCGCCGGTTTTGAGCTTTTCAAAATTTTCAACCGCCTTGGCATACACCGCGTCGGAATACGGATCGGTGCTTTCCGGCAGATCAATTTCCGAACGGGTTACGCGCAGGAACGAAAGCGGATTGCCGGCGGCCATTTCCGCCGCCTGTTTCCGGTCCATCACATCGTAGGGAAGAGTCGCAATTTTATCCGCCAGACCTTCGGCGGGCCGCCATGCTTGGAACGATTTGATTTTCATAATGCGGCGCAGTCTACCGAACCCGCCCGAAAATGAAATCGCGAAGACGGAAAATTTGCCCACGAATCACACGAATCAACACGAATGAGAAGGAGAGGAGCGTTTGGAAATATACGGAATCGCTGAAAGCAAAATTCGTCTATCGAGATTCGTGTAATTCGTGGGTGGTTCTTTTAAAACGGCGGGGCGGAACGGAACTCCAGCCGTTCGCCGGTACGCGGATGGGTAAAGCTCAGGAACGCCGCGTGAAGCTTGAGCTGTCCCGGAGCGGTGCCGGAACCGTAAAGGCGATCCCCAACGATTGGAAGTCCCAGGCCGTGTTCCGACGCCGCGTGAACACGCAGCTGGTGAGTGCGTCCGGTAACAGGAACAAACTCCACTCTGGTTTTTTTATTGCGGGTGCTCAGCACCTTCCAGTGCGTGATGCCGGTTTTGCCGTGAACGGGGTCGTAGATCTGGAGCGGACGATGGTCGACATCGAGCCGGAAGGGCAGCTCAAGGGTTCCTGCCTCTTCTGACAATTCGCCGTCGAGCAGCGCGATGTAGCGCTTTTCCGTTTCGCGATGCTCAAACTGCCGCGACAGCTCGCGGTGCGCGTCGGCGGTGCGCGCCAGCACCATCAGTCCGGACGTATCCATGTCGAGCCGGTGGACGGCGGGCTGCTCGATGCAGTCCGGATAAAGCGCTTTGATCCGGCTGACCACGCAGTCCTGATTCTCTTTGCCTTTACCCGGCACCGCCAGCAGTCCGGACGGTTTGTTCACAACAACGAACTCAGATTCACAGTAGACCACTTCAACTTCCGTAGAAATTTTTACAGAAGGAAACGAAGAGAACGAAGGGCTGTTACCTTGGTTTCCTTTGTTACCTTCTGTAGAAAATCCACACAACAGAAAGCCGAGGATCGGCTGACATTTTTCGGCGCAGGCCGGATAGAACTCGCCGTGCTTGCGGGTGCCGGAGCGGTTTTCTCTGCCCCAGTAAAACTCGCTGAGACCGCGCGGCTTCAGTCCGTTCCTCGCCGCATAGTTCAGCAGCTTCGGCGCGCAGCAGTCGCCCGCGCCGGTCGGAATGCCGCCGCGGAATACTTCGGTCATCGGCTTCGTTTCGCCGCGGAAGTTGGTCAGGAGATAAAGCGCATGGATATGCTTCATCAGCTCCTGCGAAAGCGCTTTGCGCCGCTGGATCAGCTCCGGACGTTTAGTCTCTGCAATCTGCCGGTCGAGCGATTTGATTTCGCGATCCACCGGACCGACAAGGCGGTTGAATTCATTCACGTCGAGGACCGGCGGCACCCAGCCGTCGGCCAGCCACTCGCCGTTGTATTGCGCGGAGAACGCTTTCAGCACGACGGTATTTCCGGCGGCGTCCGCGCATTCGAGAACCCCGAACATCTGTCCGCGCGCTTCGCCCCACAGGTAGTCGGTGGAGAATTTATGATGGATGATTTTCGATTGATGATTGGGATTCGAAAGACCATCAATCCGTTTATGTGCTTCAAGTTGTTTCATCAGCTCCAGCGCATAGTTGCGGCTGTCGCCTGCACCGAG
>DAONGM010000182.1:0-2831 GCA_035404105.1 Pontiellaceae bacterium | reverse complement strand
TGGCGTCGATCATGACGGAGCTGTAGAAGCCGCTTTCGATACAGTCCATACAGGTCTTTTCGTCGCCGTGGTCGAGATGCACCGCGAAAATGGCATCCGGGAAAATTTCATCCGCTGCGCGCAGCATGGCTTCGAGCATGCGTTTGTCGGTGTAGGAACGGGCGCCTTTGGAGAGCTGCACGATAAACGGTGCTTTGCTTTCCATGCAGCCGCGGAACAGACCCATCACCTGCTCGGCGTTATTGATATTATAAGCACCGACGGCGTATTTGCCGTAGGCATGCTTAAACAGTTCTTTTGTCGTTACAATCATCAGTTTCTCCCTTACGTGGTTCCGGTTAAATTGCGCGCGAATTTTAGCTGAGCGACCCCCGATTACCACCTTAAACTGCGGTTTTTTCAGAGGTTGCCGCCGTGAAAGCGTCCTGTTATCTTACGCCCATGAGCGCCGACCCTTTCCATCTGAACCGGCCAGTCCACCTTGCCCGCCGCGACGTTTTTTTTGAAAAAGCCGTGGCGCGCATTCGAAAACTCAAGAACCAGGATCAGCCGGCGGAACAGTGTAAAACCGCCGAAGAAGCGCTGTTTCTGCTGCTCGAAGCCCGCCTCTGCGCCGAAGCCGCCAATCTGTCGGAAAAAACCTCCACGCAAAACCGGCTTTTCATGGATTTTATGGATACGGCGGTCGACAATACCCGGTCCATCACCAGCCTGCTGCGTCGCCAGATCAGCGTGAATGTCCCGCACAATCCGCTCGACCTGTTTCTCGGCTCCGGCGATACCGGCTCGAAAATGAGCGGTCATTACCGCCGGTGCGCTGCGCACATCCTGAAAGGTCTGCTTCTGATTCTGCAGAAAGCGGAAAAACCGTTTCGCGACCTCCGGCAGACCAGTGTCGCCAAAATGACCGCCGAAGACAAAATCCGCTACGAAAAAGCCTATAGCCATTTCGAAGAACTGGCAGACAGCGAAGCGGAAAAAGCGGTTGCAGAGGCTCTCTAAGCGCGGCCGAACTTGCGGTTCAGCTCCGTAAAGCTGGTAAAGATCAGTGTCGGGCGCCCGTGCGGACAGGTATACGGCATTTCCGTCTTCGCCAGATCCTCCACCAGCCGCTCAATCGCCGCCGCCGGAAGAGTATCCCTGGCTTTAATCGACGTGCGGCAGGCCGCCTGCGCCACCGTTTCGCGCAGCGCTTCGCGCGTTGCCCTTGACGCCGCGCCGCTTTTTTCCAGCGCACGTGCAATGCCGCTCAGAATGACAATCGGCGAACCGTTCTGCAGATGAACCGGAAGCGCATCGACAATAAACGTATCCTGCCCGAATGCGGAAATGCCGAAGCCCATTTCATCCAGCACCGGAAGATGGCGGCGGAGCGCCTCGGCATCCGCCGGCATCAGCTCGATCGCCTCCGGCGTCAGCAGGCCCTGGCGCGACGGCTTCCCGGCGGTCAGATCGTGCATAAATTTTTCAAACAGCACCCGTTCGTGCGCCGCCTGCGGATCCATCAGCACAATGCCCTCTTCTGTTTCCAGTACAGCATAAAGTCCGCCCGCCTGACCCAGCACACGGCACCATTTCCAAGGGGATGAGGAAGGCTTTAGGCTTTGGGCTTTAGGCGTTTCGGTATTAGCCAGCGGCACATCCGGAGCCGCCACCCGACACGCGCCACCCGACACTTGTTCAAATTCATGCTGCTTTTCGACACGCGGCGCGGGGCGCGGAGCATCAAATTTAAAGGCCGGTTCGCGGCGCTCGGCCTCCGGCACTTCCAGCGCCAGCGCTTTCTGCACCGCCGCAATTACGGCGTCGCGCACAGCGGCAGGATGGCGGAACCGGACTTCCTTCTTGGCTGGATGCACATTCACATCCACCTGAGCCGGAGGCGTTTCGATAAAAAGAAAAGCCGACGGATACCGGCCGCGCGCCAGCACCGCGTGATAGGCCTCGTTCAGCGCGTGGTAAATTATCGGCGCAGAAGCCGGACGGCCGTTGATGAAAACATACTGATCCGAGCGGTCGGAACGGCCGGTTTGCGGAAGTCCGGCGAAACCCGAAATCTTCACGCCGTCCGCTTCAAAATCGAGTTTGCGCAGATGGCTCAGAAACGCCGGACTGTACAGCGCGGTAATGCGGTCGGCCAGCGACGAGCCGCCGGGCAGATTGTAAACTTCGCGTCCGTCGGACGTGAACGTAAGCCCCGTTTCGGGATGCGCCAGCGCATAGACCGCAAACAGCTGGCGGATCTGTGCCAGCTCAGTTGCCTCCGTGCGCAGAAACTTGCGCCGCGCCGGCACGTTGAAAAACAGATTGCGGATTTCGAACCGCGTACCGGGCGGACAGCCCGCATCCAGTACATCTTGCAGCTTGCCGCCGGCAACAAGGATCTGCGTGCCGCTCAGTTCTGCGGCGGGCCGCGTAATCAGCGTAAAGCGCGACACGGCGGCGATGGACGAAAGCGCCTCGCCGCGGAACCCCAGCGTCGCCACCGCTTCCACCTCTTCGGCTGTGCGGATCTTGCTTGTCGCGTGACGTTCGATGGAAAGCAGCGCGTTGTCGCGGTTCATGCCGGAACCGTTGTCGGAAACGGCAATCAGCTGCATTCCGCCCTGCACGACCTCGACATCCACCTGCGTCGCGCCGGCGTCGATCGCATTTTCCACCAGCTCTTTCATTACGGAAGCGGGCCGCTCGATCACCTCTCCCGCCGCGATCTTATTGATCACATGATCCGGGAGCATCTGGATGTGCTGATTCATCGGCGGGACATTAGCCGCTTTTGCCGAAGTCCGGAAGATTTTTAACCGCGGATGAACACGAATGGACGCGGATTC
>DAONGM010000181.1:0-2880 GCA_035404105.1 Pontiellaceae bacterium | reverse complement strand
CAGCCAGCCGTTTTCGGCCCGGCTCACCTGCATTTCCCGGCAGCCTTTGAATAACTCCAGTACCGGTTTCAGCGGCGCGGGCAGCTTTTCCGCATTCCGCACAGAAAGTCCCTGCTCGTAGGTCGCGTATTTGAGTCCCGCGTAGTTGCCCGGCATCTTTTTCAGAAAGGCCTGAAAATCCGGCGTGTCGGTCAACGACGGCGCTCCGGCGGGCAGCGAGGCCTTCAAGCAGGCCCGATCACTGGCAATCAGCAGCGCATTGGATTGTACGCTCCATGCGACGCCTTGGGAGCTGGCGAGCGTGCAGATGCCCTCCGTTTCCGTCGCCCGCAACTTCAGGGATTTAATCAACTCCTTGACCTGCGAGGCATCGGTAATGCCGATATAGAAACAAAAAGGCTGTCTGGGAGCATCGCCGGCAGCGGCCTGCCACATCGCCAGATCGCCGCTCAGCAGTTTTGCCAGCTCGGCGGAGTTCCCGCCAAACGCCCGGCGCAGCGGTTCAAGCAGGTCGCTCAACGGCTCAACTGCCCGGCCGACGCCGGCGTCAACGATGCCTTGGTTCAGGCGGGCCGTCATCCCCATGAACTGCTGAACCAATTCCGCCGGGTCAGCCAGCCGCCAGCAGGAGAACTCACAGGCATTGGAAGGCACATACGGGAATACCGGCGGGCGTGAAAATTGAAACTGCCGGTGAATCGGATTGGACGGGTTGATTTGCAACAGCGAAACGGTTTCGCCCGAACCGAACCGGCACCCGGCGTAGGAATACCCGTAATCCGCCAGCCGCAGTTCATTCCAAACCAGATCGACCAGCGTTTTGAATTGCGGTTGCGGCATGGATTTCGCCCAGTCGCGCAACAGGCCGAGGAAGGCGGCGGTGTCAACATATTGAATCAGATCGGCGCGGCGTAGCTCCTTCCGGGCCAGCATCTCCCGGAACGCCGGATGGCCGGCCAGCGACGGGCCGCCGTCCTGCATCCGGTCGATCATCTCCGTCAGCGTGCGCCGGCTGAACGCCACGAGGATGCGGTCCTGCACCGGATCGGTTATGTACAGTTCCATGGCAAAATTCTTGCGGATCGGCAGCAGCATTTTGCGGAACGCCACGCCGCGGTACGGCTCTTCCGCCTGTATCTTCTGCTGCAGCGCTGGACTCAGAATCCCGGTCAGCGGCCGGTCGAAGCGGCCCTCCAAAATAACGGCGGCGTCCAGCACCATCGGAACGAGGGTAAAGGAGCGGAATCCGGCATGAATGCCCTGCACTCTGCTAATCCAGTCGCTGACGGTCCGGCTGTCCGCTTCCGTCAGCCCGGCCGACTCCTGCAATATTTTCTGCAGATCCAGCGCCGCGACAGCTGCTTTGACTTTCAGCGGCGAACGGGTGCCGCAATAATAAATCGTATCCTTGGGCAGCAACGTTTCGGCGGGCGGAAACGCTGCCGGGCGGAAATAAAAAAACAGCGCCGCCGCAGCGACCCCTGCCGCCGCCACACTGATTCCGATCCAAAGTCTCGTCTTCATCTCCACTCCTCCATTATTCGTTTCGAAGCGCTTCGACCGGTTCGAGACGCGCGGCCCGCCAGGCCGGAACAAGGCCGGCAAGCGTACAAATGACTAAGACAGTAGCGCAAACAGTGACGACGTCCTGCGCCGTCGTGTGCGACGGAATCTGGCTGAGCTGGTAAAGCTCTTTGGGAAGCAGGTCGACGCGGAACTGGCTGGAAATGAAGTTGAGCAGTTCGTTGCGGTATTTCAGCGCCAGCAGACCAAGGCCCAGTCCCATTCCCGTGCCGATGACACCTTGCACCATGCCGATCCAGAGAAATATGGCAACGATGCGGCGGTTGGAGAATCCGATGGCTTTCAAGAGGCCGATTTCATGTGTCTTCTGCACTGTGAGTGTAATCAGCGTATTGGTGATTCCGAACGCCGCAACGATGGTGATAAAGATCAGCAGGAAGAACATCATATTCTTTTCCGTCTGCAGCGCGGTGAAGAGCTGGCGGTTGAGGTCGATCCAGGTGCGCGCATCAAAGAACGGGCCGAGCGCCTTGTGTATATCACGGGCGATAACCGGCGCCTGCATGGGGTCGGCCGTCATCACCTGAACACTGTGGACGCCCTGCTCCACATTATAAATCGATCGTGCGGTCTGGAGAGAAGTCAGCACGTAACCGGAATCAATTTCATACATCCCGACTTCAAAAATACCGCTGACGGTCAGCTCTTCCGGCAGACGGAACTCGTCTTTCGAAACAAAATTCTGCGGTGAATAGACCAGCAGTTTGTCGCCCATCCGCAAACCGCAGTGGAGCGCAAGATCTCGTCCGACGACAATCTGGCCGCGGCCGACGGAAAACTGTCCTTCGACCATGTGGTTCGGTACCTGACTGACGGTTTTTTCCAGCTCAGGATCAATCCCGCGCAATTGAGCCGGCTGCGCATTGCCGCCGACCTGAACAAAAACCAGTCCTTCCAGGTTGGGTGCCGCGCCGGTAACGCCTTTCACTTTCTTCAGAGCGCTGAGTACCTTGTCAGGCTGCCTCACCACGCCGCCGTATTCAGAGACTTTGACGTGCGCGTTGAAGCTGAGGATCCGCTCGCGCCACGTTTCGTCGAAACCGGTCATCACCGAAAGAACGATGATGAGCACGGCCACGCCGAGGGTGACACCGAGAAGCGAAAGCAGCGTAACGACCGAAAGAAACGACCGCTTGGGCTTCAGATACTTAAACGCCAGAAATAAGGAAAATGACTGTTTCATGAATGAGCGGCATCATACGCAGACATGCGCTGAAAGCAAAGTATCCAATGGCTTGAAAAACATGCCGGTTTCCCGGCGCCATATGAAAAAGCCGCATGTTTCCAGATGAGGAA
>DAONGM010000180.1:0-2896 GCA_035404105.1 Pontiellaceae bacterium | reverse complement strand
GCGATGCATCTGCTGAAATCGGGCTTCAAAGTTTATGCCGTCGCCGATGCGGTTTCGTCGCGCGATCCGGCCAATAAAGCGCTCGCTCTGCGCCGCATGGAGAACGAAGGCGTTAAACTGACCGGCACGGAAATGGTTCTCTTTGAACTGCTCGGCGACGCCAAGGATCCGGCGTTCAAATCCATCCTGCAGATTGTGAAATAGCCATGCCGCAACTTCTTCTGGTTTCTCTCATCTGGGCCTTTTCATTCGGGCTGATTAAAGGCGGACTGGCCGGTCTGCCCTCTTCCGCCGTCGCTTTCATCCGGCTGGCCGTCGCGCTGGCCGCGTTTGCGCCGTTCATGCGTCTGCGCACCTTGCGCGCGGCGGATGCCGTCCGCCTGTTTTTGACCGGCGCGGTGCAGTACGGCCTGATGTATGTCGCCTACATTCACGCGTTCAGCTACCTTAAGGCCTACGAAGTGGCGCTTTTCACCATTTTCACGCCCATTTACGTCGCCGCCATCAACGACCTGTTCGAGCGGCGGATCGGTTTTAGCGCACTGGCCGCCGGACTGCTGGCCGCGGCCGGCGGGTTCGTGATCGAATACCGGCAGATCAGCTCGCCGGAACTGTGGTACGGCTTTCTGCTGATGCAGGCGTCCAATCTCTGCTTTGCGTTCGGACAGATTTTCTACCGCCGCACAATGGCCCGCCTGCCGGAAGTCCGCACCGACCTGCAGGTATTCGGCCTGCTCTATCTCGGCGCGGCGTTCACCGCCGCGCTGGCCGCGTCCGGTACCGGCTGGACCGCGCTATCCATCACGCCGAAACAGGCCGGAATTCTCCTCTATCTAGGCGTCATCGCGTCCGGCCTGGGCTTCTTTCTCTGGAACATCGGCGCACGGCGGGTCAGCGCCGGAACGCTGGCGGTTTTCAATAACCTGAAAATACCGCTCGGTATTCTCGTTTCGGTGCTCTTTTTCGGCGAAACCGCCGACTGGCTCCGGCTTCTGGGAGGAGGGTTGCTGATGGCAGTCGCATTGATATTAACCCAATGGCGCCGCTCGATCAAAAATAAGCCGCCCGCCCGTTTGACTTAAAAGAACCAACTGCTGTATAAAGTCATTGTTCCATTTAAGTTAAGGAGTGCGCGATGATTAATAAGACATCTGGTTTGCTTCTCTTCTCAGGTCTCATTCTGACCCTCTGCAGTTGTGCGCCGGTTACGATTGAAACATCCCCTTCCGGCGCCGAAGTTTACACCGCCGATGGACAAACGCTTCTGGGAACAACCCCCTATAAGACCCAAATCTGGTTTAGCGAAAAGGATCTGGTTGTCCGGCAGAACCGCTACTTTGAGGCACCGGTCAAACTGAACTATGCCACCGCTGAAAAGATCGCGACGGAACTCCGCCCAACCCCCGTGGTTGTTTACAGCAAACCCATGGCTGACATCTATCCGGCCGGATCAGAAAAAGCCATTGGCAAAACGCCCATGAAAATCCCGGTCGGTAAAAAACCAGCCACCTACGTCTTGAAAGTCGCAGACTATTATGATCAGGAAGTCACCATCAGCATCGACTGTCCGGACCCGCAGATCATTGAACTGGCGCGCCGCCCGATCGTCGACATTTCCGCTACCCCGAATGGTGCAGAGGTTTATGAAAACGGGAAACTGCTCGGCACCGCCCCTCTCAGAGAAGAAATTTCGACCAGCCGAACCTTTGAGTTCCGCAAAGCAAACTATTTCTCCAAGACCCTGACCTTGAATGGCGCGCCGCCCTATGAAGCATCCGTCGAACTCAAGCCGTTCCCGGTCATCGCCGTGTCGGCCACACCGTCCGGTGCTAAAATTTTCCATGACGGAAAGCTGCTGGGTAACGATGCCGTCCAACTCCCTGTCGGCAAGAAAACCACACTGGAAGTCAGCGCCAACCGGTACTACCCGCAAACGGTCGTCCTGACGCCCGAATCCGATGAACTGGTCAATGTCACGCTGAAGGCGATGCCCTATGTCACCCTCACCAGCGAGCCTGCCGGCGCGACCGTGTTCCTCAACGGGAAACTCCTCGGAACCACTCCGCTGGAGCAACTGGTTGAAAAAGAAACCACCTACGAAATTCGCAAGGAAAACTTCCATCCCAAAACCGTTACCCTGAACGGTAAAGATGTGCGGCCTGTAATTAAACTCGAAGAGATTCCGCCGCCGCCAGTCGTCACCATCAGTAGCTCCCCGATCGGCGCAGAAGTCTCTGTGGACGGAAAAATCATCGGAATCACTCCGGTCGAACAAGTGATCACAACCCCGATCACGGTGGCTCTGTCTCTGGAGGGATACGTCTCGCAAACCAATACGATTGATGGAACGGATCTCGCCCCGATGATCACACTCGAGAAGAAACCGCGCCTCGAAATGTTGCAGAAAAAAGGGATCACCCCGCTGCTTCTCGGAAGCATCGCCGCTGCGGTTCTGGCGGTCTTCGCTGCCATCATCATCCTGCGCAAGAAAAAGAAAACCACGTAAGTCGACCTGCGCTGAACAAAAAGCCCCGCAGAAATGCGGGGCTTTTTTTGTGTCACCGGGACCCCGGCGCAGTGAGAGCTGCATTAAACCAGAACCGGAAAATATACGATCCGCCCCTTAGGCGTCCACCGGCCTCCGAACCCTCAGGGAATCGTCGTACAGAGAATCGTCATTCGCGCACAATCCGGGCAAATGGTATACTCACCCTGCGCGGCCGGAACCAGCCAGGACTGACCCGCAGACAGGTTTTCATCGCCACCGCTCCAACGAATCGTCCCCGACCCCTCGGCAATAAAAAGCGCATGGAACGATTTTCCATCCATCGGAAAATCTTTCGCCGCTTTCAGCTCAAAGCGGTCGAGCCGGAAAAAGTCGCATTTCTGAATGGTT
>DAONGM010000179.1:0-2932 GCA_035404105.1 Pontiellaceae bacterium | reverse complement strand
GAAGAGAGTTTTTTCACGTCGCTTTCGATCAGCGCGGTTTTGAGTTCGCGCACGGAAAGTCCGGAGAGTGCGCCGACGGCGATTTTCGGGCCGACGCCGCTGACGCCGAGCAGCAGGGTAAACATTTTGCGTTCATCGTCGGTGGCAAAGCCGAAGAGCACTTGCGAGACTTCGGTGATGTAGTGATAGATCAGCAGACGGGTTTTTGCGCCTTCCGGCGGCAGGCGGTCGAAGCTGCTGAGCGGAACCAGCACCTCGTAACCGACGCCGCCGACGTTCATGACCGCACGGCCCGGCTGCTTTTCTTCGAGAATGCCTTCAAGGAAAGTAATCATGGGCGGGAGCCTATCAGAGCGCCTCCGAAGTATGAACTATGAAATATGAAAGATGAAAAAGGTTTTGGACAATCCGTTAAACAGAAAAGCCCCGCAGAAACAGGTTCTGCGAGGTTATTCAGTTCCAGAAGCCGGAAGAAATTACTTCTTCTTGGCAGCTGCAGCTTCGCGAGCGCGGACTTTCAGGCGTTTTTTGCGAAGTACACGGCGGCGCTGTTTGGTGCGTTCTTTAAGTTGTTGTCCCATAGTGGGGAGAGCTTGTAACCGAAGGAGCCGGCGCCGTCAATTGCTTTTGCTAAAAACTGGATTTCGGCGGCCCGCACCGTAAAATGCCCCGCATGAATCGTCACCGTAACAGCCGTAAACCATGGATTATCACCGCTCTGCTGGCTATCGCTTTGCTGGGCACACTGCTTTCACACTGCCGTCAGGTCGAAAAGGATTATCCGCGCGATGAAGCGCCGAAGCTCGACGAAACCTGGTCGTCCGGCAGCGGCAATATCAAAGTCGCCCGCATTCCGCTCAACGGCGTCATTATGCGCGCTGAAGAAGAGGGATTTTTCGCCGCACGGTCTGACATGGTTGAAAGCATCCTGACACAGATTCGCGCAGCCGGGCGCGATCCGGACATGCGCGCCATTATTCTGGAAGTCAACTCGCCCGGCGGCGGCGTAACACCCAGCGACGAAATTTATAATGCGCTCCGCGGCTTCCGCAACAGCCGGCCGGACCGCCGCGTAGTCGTCTTCATCCGCGATCTCGGCGCATCGGGCGCTTACTACGCCGCTATGGCCGGCGATTTCATCATCGCCGAACCGACCGCTGTCGTCGGTTCCATCGGCGTCATCATGCAGACAATGAATTTCCAGGGGCTCTCCGAGAAGATCGGCATCACCGACGTCACGATTAAATCGGGCGCCAATAAAGATATGCTCAATCCCTTCCAGCCGGTGAACACCAATCAGGTTGCACTGCTGCAGAAGCTGATTGATGAAATGCAGACGCGCTTCAGCAGTATCGTCATCGAAGGGCGCAAACTCGATCCGGCCGCCGCAAGCGGACTGTTCGACGGACGAATCTTTTCCGCCGCCGACGCGCTGAATAAAGGGCTGATCGACCAGATCGGCTACTGGAATGATGCGCTCGCCCGCACCGAAAAACTGCTTGATGCCGGCACACTGCGCGTTATCCGCTACGAACCGCAGCGGACATTTTTCGAGGAACTTCTCGAAGGCAAAAGCCCGGTCGTACTGCCGAATCTGAAACTGCATTCGCCGCAGTTTTTGTATTTGTGGAAACCTTAACCAACTGAATTACGGAGTGATGAAACAATGAAAAAAACAGTCTTTGCACTGCTGTCCGCCGGACTGCTGTCCGGATGCGAAACCATGCCCTTTCAGATACAGACACCCGCAACCCGCGCCGCGGTAACGGAGGATCAGCTTATCGCGCAGGAAAATCAGCGTAAAATGGCCGGACGGCTTGAAACACTTGAACTGCAAATGAACCAGATGAGCCGGGATCTCGACACGTTGAAAGGACAGCTTTCCACCCGTTGCGCGGCCATTGAACAGAAAAGCGAAGCGGATAAACGGGAAATGGTTGCCCGGCTGAGCGGCGAACTGGACAAGCTGATGAAGCTGGCTTCAGCACCGGTTCCGGCGCCGAAACCGCCGGCCGCCACATCCGGCATTGAACATGTCGTCCGCTCCGGTGAAACGCTCTACATCATCGCCAAGGCTTACAACGTCAGCACCAAGACGATTATTGACGCCAACAGACTGACGGATTCCGGAAAGCTTTCTGTCGGACAGAAACTGCTTATCCCCGGTGCGAAATAGCCGCTGGATAAGCTACTGCTTTCCGCTACGCCGCAACTTATCGATTTCCCGCTGAAGTACTGCGGCCTTCGCTTCGTCAGCGGCAAGATCGCCGGAGTTCGGGGCGACAGTACGCTCCCGGACATAGCCCACATGCATTAACCAGGCCTTCGAACACAGCGTGCGGTGCTGATCGACCAGCGCAAACAGCGGGTCGGCCTGCGCGCTCTTCAGCAACTCTTCCGCCGGAGCATCCGGCATAGGAACCTGCAGCGCCTGCAGAATCGCCTGCGCCATGACCAGGTGCCCGAGTTCCTTCGGGTGGATATTGTCTCTGGTGAATTTAAAGTCCGGCACCGTTTTCTGCCGCTCGGCGCGGGCGGCCGCCATGAAGGAATGCAGGTCGATCACCGCCGCTACACCTTCCGGCGGATGCTCTTTTTCCCAGGCAGCGAACTGGTCCAAGACCGTATTATAACCGCCCTCGTAAACGGGCGGCTTAGCATCGGTCGAAGAGACAGAACGGTAGTTACCGCCTTCGAAAATCGGCGGGGTCACCAGAATCACCTGCGCACCCATGGCGCGGCACTCCTGCACCAGCCGGGTAATCCCGTTCTGAAAAGCCCGCATCCGCTCTTCATCCGGCGGCGCATAAATTCCATCGTTCATGCCGTAACAGGCGATCACCACCTGCGGACGAACTTTTTCGAGCGCCCGTCCGAGCCGCTCATGAACACACGGGCGGGGAAATTTTCCGCCGGCATGATTTGGCTCCGA
>DAONGM010000178.1:0-3032 GCA_035404105.1 Pontiellaceae bacterium | reverse complement strand
TGCGCTGCTCGCCTCGGGACGTCTCGATCAAAAATCGCCGGGCCGCCTGCCGTGGAGCCTCTAGTTCATTTGTTAAGCGAGGTGGCTGCGAGCCAGGGCGGCACGGGACAGTCCAGACTGTCTGCTATGGCGCGGAATAATTCGACTTCTTCGATTGTGATTTCCCGGTCATGCATCAGGCAGACCAGAGCCGCAGCCAGCACCCATTTTTTTATGTAGAAAGAGGCCCCGGAGAGCTTATCGAGTGCGGCATCCAGCTCTTTCCAACCGCACTCCGCCTCAGGCTGAAGCGCAAACTTCGCCCGGGTATCGGGAACGCTGGCGGCAGCTTTCTTGAAGGCGGCTTCCGGATCCGAATTTAAACGGGCAAAGGCGGAGAGAACCCAGGAGATCTCGTTTTCCACTCCGCAGAACGCGTAATGACCGGCTGTACGCATCTTGTTTTTATTTCCGCCAAACAGCGGATCGATGCGGTTCATTAGAACGCGTTCCAGCGCATACTCAAAAACGCTTACGCGACGATCCGCTTCGATCAGCGCAAGTAAATCGGCAAGGAATGACAGATACTGGCTTCGGGAAAGCTGCTTGAGCGCCGGAATTGTCAGCTCAAGCAGAGGCAGTTTGGCTTCGAAAGGTATGCTGTCGCGCAGCGGAAGGATTTTGCTGAATTCGGCGAAGACCGCCGGGTCTGCCTGTCCGCGCAATATTTTGAGCTGATTCGTACGCACCGATTCGTCGTTATCCAGCAGAAGGAGACAGATGACCGCCCGGGCCGCGTACGGATCGCGAGCCTGCGCCTTGAGTTCGGCAGGAATGGACTCGATCAACTGGCTGGCGGCCTGCACATGCCCCTGCAACGGCGCACCGATTGTCGCCATCAGCTTGTCGGGGTTACTTGGTCCGGCTGGCGACGGGGAGCGCGGTGTTGGCTGCAGAGCGGCCCCGGCG
This sequence comes from Pontiellaceae bacterium, assembly GCA_035404105.1. Classification (GTDB taxonomy): domain Bacteria; phylum Verrucomicrobiota; class Kiritimatiellia; order Kiritimatiellales; family Tichowtungiaceae; genus Tichowtungia. Next base: position 2,084 of record DAONGM010000178.1, on the reverse strand, counting down.
GCCGCCACGTTAATGGAACGGGTGTAGATATCCGAAGAAGATGCGTCCTGGGGCGCGACTTCATTGACGGGCAGCGCCTGACAGAGTTTTTCCTGTGTAATGCGTTCAAATTTTCCGTTAAAGGAGGGCTCCAGCCAGCGGATACGTTCAGCCAGCGGCGGGTGCGTTGCAAACAGAGAACTCCGGAGTCCATTGCTGAAAAACATATGACTGGCCGCTTCGGCCTGTGCTGTCGAAAGCTGCGAACCGTAAGCCACGCCACCGATTTTTTTCAGTGCGCCGGCCAGACCGGCGGGGTTGCGGGTGAACTGAACCGCCGAGGCGTCTGCAAGAAACTCCCGCTGACGGGAAATCGCGCTTTTGATCAGCTTTCCGAAAAGGAGTCCGATGGAACCGACCGCCAGTAAAGCCCCGCCGATCATATATACATAAACAGCGCCCTTGCCGCGCACCTTTGCCCGAAGAATCCCGCGACCGATCAGCGTGAGGACCAACAGTCCGTACAGGTTGCCCATCAGGTGGATATTCAGGCGCATGTCACCGTTAAATATGTGGCTGAATTCGTGAGCGACAACGCCCTGAAGTTCATCCCGCGTCAATCCGGTCATTGCACCATTCGTAACCGCAACCACTGCATCGCGCACTGTGTAGCCTGCGGCAAAGGCATTAATTCCCTTTTCTCCGATCAGCACATAGACAGGAGGAACTGTCATCCCGGCCGCAATGGCCATTTCCTCGACGATATTCAGCAGGCGCCGCTCATAGAAGTCGGAGGTATCCGGCTGAATCTGCCGCCCCCCCATTAATTCGGCGACGCCCGATCCGCCGCCACGGCGCAAGTCGATAATCTTGGCCATCGAGCTGATTCCGACGACCATCATCGTCGCACTAAATGTGAGGAGGAACCAGGATGGCTGCCACCATACAAACTGTACAGAGGACGGATGATTCGACGAGGCCTGACCCAGTAGCAGAAACAGGGCCAACTGGAACACAACATAAACCAAGGCTGCCGTGCCGACTACGGCGGCAAAAAAATAAACCAGCAAAACAGCCGTATTCCGGCGTGTTTTTTCCTGACGGGCAAAGAAGTCCATTCGGATACCGGATGTTATGAAAAGCTGACTTTGGGAGCTTCTTTCTGCGTGCTGTCTGCCACTTCAAACAACACCGCCGAAGCAAAATTGAACATACCGGCAATTATAACGGTCGGGAAAACTTCACGGGCCGTATTGTAAATGGTTACGGCGTCGTTGTAGGCCTGCCGCGCAAAGGAAATACGGTTTTCGGTAGAGGTTAATTCCTCAGTCAACTGCATCATGTTCTGGTTGGCTTTAAGATCAGGATAGGCCTCGGAAAGAGCAAACAACCGGCCAAGCGCTCCGCTCAGTACGCCTTCCGCGCCAACCAGTCCAGCCATCGCCCCGCCATCGGCCGGATTCTGCGCGGCGGCTTTCCCGGCAGACACAGCCTGATTGCGAGCCTGAATCACCGCTTCCAGCGTTGCACGTTCGTGACCCATGTAACCCTTGGCGGTTTCAACCAGATTGGGAATCAGGTCATAGCGTCGTTTGAGCTGAACATCGATCTGAGCAAACGCGTTTTTGAACCGGTTGCGCAGTGTAACCAGTTTGTTATATGCGCCAACCACCGCGAGTAATATCAGAATACATACCCCCGTCAAAACCAGCAAACCAGCTGCCGCTCCGCTCATTTTCGACTCCTTTTCAGCTTCCGTTTAATTCCACGGGAAAATACCGCAGTAAGAATGCGTGACATGTTAGCAATATGAACATCAACTTGCCAATTTTTATATGGTCCAACAAAAAATCAGCCGCCGGGTAAACTGATTTTTATTGAAACGGCTTTGATTTGAACGTTCCGACGATTAGAAACTCCGCAAACTCGGTTATATTGGGAATATAAAATCGGAGCATTTGCCTGACATGAAGTGCTTTCACATATAAAGTTCGGCTGATGTGTTTGCTTCAGAAAACTAAATCAAAACGGAGAAACCGATGAAAAAAGGTAAGACCAAAACCGCAGCCAAAAAACCGGCCGGCGGCAGCGCATGGAAGAAAACG
>DAONGM010000177.1:1408-3039 GCA_035404105.1 Pontiellaceae bacterium | reverse complement strand
CATCCTGCCGCTTCAAAGATGCTGTGGATTGCGGAGCAGCTCTGAATAGAGCGGTTGACGATTGAGAAGTCGGTATAGCCGGAACTCAGGCGAAGCCGTGGATCCGGCTATTAACGCCAGGAAGCCGGATCTACGGGCGAATACGCCCTAAGTTCCGGCTTTACCTTTTGCGCCTCTTACATCGTACATGTTCTAGTTCGCTTTGCTTCATCAATCCGGCTCTTTTCTTTGACACCCATTCTTTGCATCGTTACGTTTATGCAGGTTTTACCTATTCTTTAATCGTTTTACACGGGGCGATACGTCGCCTCCGGAAAGGAGAAGGACGATGCGATATATTGAGCTGAAAGTTAACCGTCTGGTTCCGGTCGGATTCGCGATGCTCATCGCGATAAGCGTGCTGAGCGGCTGTATGAATATTCCCGTGGAGGGCGACTGCCCGAAAACGCCGGACTCCAAATATGTCCGGGAAACCGTGCACGGCTCCTACTACGGCTTCAACTGGGATGACGATTCGCGACAGGTCCGCAAGGCGGACAACGGGCTCGGTCTGGCCAAGGTTGAATACCGCAGCAATTTCTTCTACGCGCTGGTTAGTGTGGTGACGTTGGGAGCCTACGCTCCGGTGGATGTGGACTGCTGGGTTGAGTCGCCGGCCGTCATTCATCGCCTGCCTAAGAAAACCGGAGGAGCTTCAGAATGACAACGCGGAACCTCGTGCTGCTTTTTGACGGGACATGGAACAAGGCCGACACCGGCATCGACGACGACCAAACCAATGTGGAAAAACTCTACCGGCTACTGCCCGACTCATATGTGAAAAATGTCCACTACGAAGAAGGCGTGGGCATTAAAAGCGAAGAAGAAATTCTCGGCGGAGCTTTCGGTGCGGGAATCGACGAGCGGATTCTGGGCGCTTACCGCTTTCTGCAAAGCCGCTACACCGATCAAGGGTTCGACAACCGGCTGTTCATTTTCGGGTTCAGCCGCGGCGCGTATACCGCGCGCACGTTTGCCCAGCTGCTCGACTACTGCGGGGTGCCGACCGCCAAGGGCAACTGCCAAACCGCCTGGAATTGTTATTACCGCCAGGACCGCCAGGCCGCAGAAAAACTCAAGAAATCCGGCAACTTCTTCAATGTCGGCATCAACATGTTGGGCGTCTGGGACACGGTCAAATCGACGCTGGATCCGGACCGGCAGGACACCACCCTTTACCCGAGCGTCAAGGCGGCCTATCACGCGATGGCGATTGACGAGAAGCGGCGCAATTTTCCGATCCTGCGCTTCAAGGAAGACCCGCGCATTACGCAGGTGTGGTTCGCCGGTGTGCACAGCGATGTCGGCAGCGGCTACGCCGGCAACGAATCGCAGCTCTCCGACATTGCACTGGCCTGGATGGTTGCGGCCGCCCGGCAGAACGGGCTGGAGTTTGTGGCGGATGTTGCAGATTACATGAATCCCAATCCGACCGGAAAAATCCACGACTCCTGCACGGGCTTCTGGAAGGCGCTCGGCGAAAACGTCCGCGTCATCGGCGCCAACGACAGCGTGCACTCGTCGGTTAAAGCCCGCCTGAACGGCAACGTCGGCTATCACCCCGTCAATCTTCCGGCCAACCCGCATTATGT
>DAONGM010000177.1:0-1308 GCA_035404105.1 Pontiellaceae bacterium | reverse complement strand
GGCAATTTTCCGGAACCAGGGCTGGCGGGCGGTGAGGGAAACGGTTATCCATTCTGCCAAATTATTCGGGGCTGAGGGCCGATTATATACATTTTTTAAGATGTATATTTTTTAATTTATACAATTTATATATTGTTTTTTATCGACATAAATACACCTTTTATGTTGTAAATAGTCCGGTCGAAAGGATTCGTTATGAAAAACAGCAAACTCATCCGAGAGCAGCTTGGAGCGAATTTATCTAAATTCAGACCGCTTTTAGAGATTCAAGCACCTCAAAAAGGCTGGATTCGCGCAATTCGCGATGCCTTGGGCATGAGCGCAAAACAGCTGGCGGAACGCACAGGAATGGCTCAGCAGCGGATTGCGGTCGTCGAAAAGGGTGAATTCACCGGCGCGGTCACACTGAAAACCATGCGCCGGATCGCCGAAGGTCTGGACTGTGTTTTCGTTTACGGCTTTGTTCCTAAAACCGATCTGGAGACGACCTTAAGAAAACAGGCCGAGCAAATTGCCGCCAAGCGTCTTTCGCAGGCCGCCCATACGATGGGTCTTGAGAACCAGTCGCTCAGCGAACAGGAAAACCGGAAGGTCTTTGAAGAAACCGTCGAGAAGCTGATCGAAAATCCACCCGCACTGTGGAACAAAATATGATTAATTTCGATTATCCGGACGGAGCCACACCGCTTGATCCCGATGAAGTTGAAGGTCTCAAGCTGACACATATCACCTCGCGAAAAGAACTCGACCGCTGGGAACAGGATAATATTCTGGAAGCGCTGAGTTGGCTGGAATCCGCCCGCCCGAAAGATATTCTGAATGAACAGTTCATTCGCAAACTGCACCGGAAAATGTTCGGCAACGTCTGGAAGTGGGCCGGAAAATTCCGGCTCAGTGATAAAAATATCGGCGGCCCGTGGCATCAGGTTCCCGTCGAACTGAAAAACCTTTGCGACGATGTCACGGCATGGATCGACGCCGGACAAATGCCGCCCGATGAAATGGCCGCGCGCCTGCACCACCGACTTGTATCCATTCACCCGTTTTCAAACGGCAACGGAAGGCATGCGCGGCTGATGGCAGATCTGCTTCTGGAGAATGTGCTGAACCAGCAAAAGTTCACCTGGGGAAGCAGGAATCTTGTGAAAGCCGGCGATGCCCGCTCAGCATATATCGCCGCACTGCGCGCCGCAGATCGTTTTGACATTAAACCGCTTATCGAGTTTGCCCGGTCATAGAGAACTTTCCAACAGCAAGGGCTGGCGGGCGGTGCGGAAAACGGTTATACATCCTGCCTGTCTCTGGAAA
>DAONGM010000176.1:0-3118 GCA_035404105.1 Pontiellaceae bacterium | reverse complement strand
TCCGGTGTGATCGAGAGATAAAAAAGCCGGTTTGCGGGCAGGGTGCCGTCGTCGAACTTTGCTTTCAGTCCGGCGTATGCCGCCGGGTCGGACAGGTCGCCGCGGTAATAGCTGAGATGTGAGCAGAAAGCCTTCAGCGAGGGTTCGTCAACAGCTGTACGGCTGTGCTCGCGCAGAGACTCTTCCATCAGCTTGCAGAAACTCCGGTTGTCGTAATCGCGGCGCGCGAAACCGACGATGGCAAAATCGGCCGTCAGCGCACCCTCTTTAAAAAGAGTGTAGAGCGCGGGGATCAGTTTGCGGCGGGCCAGATCGCCTAATGCGCCGGAAATTACAAATGTTACCGGTTCTTCGATTTGGACTTCCAATGTCGACATGGCCCCTCCGTTCAGGTTGCGCGCAGTATCCGGTATTCGAACCTCTTCTTCAAGTCGCATACATCGGCACTTGCGAGCCTGCGGCTTTCTCGGTACCGTCTGAATCCTTACATGAAAATCCTCACTAAATATCTGCTGAAAAGTCTGATTTCTCCGCTGCTCTACTGCCTGCTCGGATTTATTCTGATTTTCATCATCAGCGATCTGTTCGATAACTTCAGCGAATTTATGGAAAGCGGCAGCAGTCCGCTCGAAATACTCTATTATTACAGCCAGATCCTGCCGTCGGTTACCGTTCTCATTCTGCCGGCCTGCCTGCTGCTGGCCATGCTCCACAGCCTTTCACGCCTCACCCGGCATAGCGAGATCACGGCCATGCGCGCCGGCGGGGTCAGCATCTACCGCATCGTTATCCCCTTCATCGGCGTCGGCATCTTCGCCAGCCTGCTGACAGCTTTCATTAATGAAAAGATTTCTCCGGACTCTTCCTGGCGCGCCCAGAAATTCATCGAATACCAGCGGGCCGGCCGCGATAATGAAATTTTCTTCGCCCGCACACTGGCGCTCAAAAACCGCGACCATGTCTGGATGGTGCAGAAGCTCGATACGCGCGACTACTCAATGTACAACGTCGAACTCGTTCAGCAGCGGCCCGACGGATCGGACGCCGTCAAATACCATGCCGAAAAAGCGCTCTGGCTGGACGGCCGCTGGTGGTTCATGGACCTCATCATTCAGGCCTACAAAGAAAACGGCGACCTGAACGGGCCGCCGGAAATGGTTCTCCAGAAAGAAATGCGCGACCTGCGCGAAACACCGCAGACCTTTATGGCGGAAATTAAAGACCCGCAGTATCTCTCTTCGCAGCAGATGCGCCATTATCTCCGCTCTAAAAAAGACATTTCCAGTAACACCCGCGCTCGACTGCTGGTGGACTACTACAGCCGCCTGGCTTCGCCCTTTACCTGCCTCATCGTCACCCTCATCGGCGTGCCGGTCGGTGCGCACACCGGACGGCGGGGAGCGTTTGCCGGCATCATGGTCGCCATGTGTCTCTTCTTCGGTTTCTACATCCTGCAGCTCACGGGTCAGGCGCTTGGCAAACAGGAACACATTGCCGCATGGATCGGCGGCTGGCTGCCTATTCTGATCTTCGGTGCGGCGAGCCCGCTATTCATTCACCGGATGCGTTGAAATGACCGCACATACCGACAACCCGCTTGTGGATGTACAGAACCTTCAAGTGCACTTCGGCGCTGTCTCCAGCCCCGTCCGCGCAGTGGACGGGGTGGATTTCCGGATTTTCCCCGGCGAAATCGTCGCCTTGGTCGGCGAAAGCGGCAGCGGTAAAAGCATCAGCGCTCTTTCGCTGGCCAATCTGGTGCCGGAACCTGCCGCGCGGATTGTCGGCGGCCGGATCATTTTCCAGGGATCGGACACGCTGACGCTCAAAAATTCCGAACTCCGGAAACTTCGCGGCGCGAAAATCGCCTACATTTTCCAGGAACCGGCGACTTCGCTGAATCCCGTTTATACCGTCGGCTGGCAGATCGGCGAAGCCATCCGCCTGCACCGCAAAGGCGTCAACGTAAAAGCCGAGGTCGAAAAGCTGCTTACCTCGGTTGGACTGCCGGATCCGGCGCGCGCAGCCGAAGCCTACCCGCACGAACTTTCCGGCGGTATGCAGCAGCGCGCCATGATCGCCATGGCGCTTGCCTGCGATCCCGATCTGCTGGTCGCCGACGAGCCGACCACCGCGCTCGACGTCACCGTCCAGAAACAGATTCTCGATCTGCTCATGGAGCTGCGCGAAAAGCGCGGACTTTCCATTCTGCTGATCACCCACAACCTCGGCATCGTCGCGAACACGGCGGACCGCGTGTATGTGATGAACAGCGGGAAAATCGTCGAGTCCGGTGAAACCGGAACCGTTCTGCGCACTCCGCAGCACGAATACACTCAGAAACTGCTCAAAGCGGTTCCAAGGCTTCATAAAGTGTCATGAGTAAGCTGCTGCAAGTCGAGAATGTACACGTCCGGTACGGCGGGTTCGAAGCCGTGCGCGGCGTCAGCCTTTCGCTGGCGGCGGGCGAAACGCTCGGTCTGGTCGGCGAAAGCGGCTGCGGCAAAAGCTCGCTCGGCCGCGCCGTTCTCGCGCTGGAGCCGGTTTCGGCGGGCAGGGTGGCGTTTGAGGAACGCAGCGTTCATGCTCTCAAAGGAGCGGCGCTCAAGAATTTCCGCTGTCAGGCGCAGATGGTTTTTCAGGATCCGTTCGGATCGCTGAACCCGCGGATGAGTGTCGGCACGGCGATTGAAGAAGTTCTTTATGTCCACGGCCGCGGCGCAAACCGCGCCGAACGCCGCCGGAAAGTCGAAGCGTTGTTTACAGATGTCGGGCTTAATCCGGACTGGCTGAGCCGCTATCCGCACGAATTCAGCGGCGGACAGCGCCAGCGCATCGGCATTGCCCGCGCTTTGGCGCTGGAGCCGAAACTGCTGGTCGCCGACGAACCGGTTTCGGCGCTCGATGTGTCTGTTCAGGCGGACATTATCCAGCTTCTAAAACGGATTCAGCGCGAACGCGGGCTGGCCTATCTTTTTATCGGCCACGACCTGGCGGTGGTGCGCGATATGAGCGACCGCATCGCCGTCATGTTTAAAGGCGAAGTCGTCGAAACCGGCACCTCCGGTCAGGTTTGCGACGATCCGCAGCATCCCTACACGCAGAAACTGCTTTCCGC
>DAONGM010000175.1:1445-3120 GCA_035404105.1 Pontiellaceae bacterium | reverse complement strand
CGGCAGTACAGTAAAGCCGGAACTTAGGGCGCAGCCCGCAGATCCGGCTTAGAATATCCTATTCCACATCCAGCGGGCCGCCGGGACGATCCTGAATGACGGTATGGCGGGCGTGGGCGGAAGTTTCCGGCCAGTCTTCGTTGTAATGGAGTCCGCGGCTTTCCTTGCGGCGCTGGGCGGAGCGGACAATCAGTTCCGCGACGGCGGCAAGGTTGCGCAGTTCAATCAGGTCGGCGGTGACGAGATATTCCTTATAGTAACTGCGGATTTCCTCGCGGATGGTGTGGATGCGGCGGCGCGCGCGCGCCAGCCGGCGGTCGGAGCGCACGATGCCGACATAGTCCCACATGACCGAGCGCACTTCGTTCCAGTCGTGTTCAACGACAATTTCTTCCGTACTGGAAACCGCGTCGCCGCATTCCCAGCGCGGAATGGTGATGTTCTGCACCGGATTTTCTTCCCGATGCCGGACGGCTTCGTCGGCGCAGCGATGCCCGCAGACCAGCGCTTCGAGCAGCGAATTGCTGGCGAGCCGGTTCGCGCCGTGCAGTCCGGTGCTGGCGACTTCGCCGACGGCGTAAAGTCCCGGCATCGCCGTGCGGCCGTTGACGTCGGCGATCACGCCGCCGCAGGAATAATGCGCGGCGGGAACGACCGGCACCGGCGCGCGGGCCATGTCGAAGCCGTATCTCAGGCAGGCTTTATAAAGCGTCGGAAAGCGCTGCTGCAAAAAGTCGGCGTCGCGGTGCGAAATGTCGAGATAGACGAACGGGTCGCCGTACTTCTTCATCACCGAGTCGATGGCGCGCGCGGTGATGTCGCGCGGGGCCAGCGGTCCGCGGGGATCGAAGTCGTAAACGAATTCCCGCCCGCGCCGGTCGATCAGCCGGGCGCCTTCGCCGCGCACCGCTTCGGAAATCAGAAAGGTTTTCGCGTCCGGATGATAAAGGCAGGTCGGATGGAACTGAACCATTTCCATGTCGCGGATCGGCAGACCGGCGCGCCACGCCATCGCCACGCCGTCGCCGGTGGCGACGTCGGGGTTGCTGGTATAAAGGTAAACTTTTCCCAGCCCGCCGGTGGCGAGAATCGTGACCGGTGAGCGCACGGCGAGCACTTCGCCGGACGCGGTATCGAGAAAGTAGCAGCCGACGCAGCGGTTTTCGCCGTTCAACCCGATCCAGCCGGTCGGAATCACGTCGATCGCCAGCAGATTTTCCGCGATGGTGATGTTCGGGTCGGCTTTGGCGCGGGCCAACAGACCTTCGCTCAGCGCCTGGCCGGTGATGTCGCCGGCATGCAGCACGCGGCGGCGAGAGTGGCCGCCTTCCTGGCCGAGATCATAGTCGTTCGGATGCTCGGCATTGCGCTCGAAATGAACGCCCAGCGTTTCCAGCTCCGCAATCCGTTCCGGCCCGCCTTCAACAATGGCGCGTACGGCGGATTCCTCGCTGAGCCCGCCGCCGGTTTGCAGCGTGTCGGAAATGTGCTCCGCCATGGAATCCGCCGGATCGACCACGCAGGCGATGCCGCCCTGCGCATAACGCGTGTTGCATTCGGAGGCTTCGCGCTTGGAAGCCACCAGCACCTTGCCGTGCGCGCTCAGCCGCAGCGCGGCGGTCAGTCCCGCCACCCCGCTGCCGATCACCAGAAAATCTGTGTCGCGTGTTTGCAT
>DAONGM010000175.1:0-1345 GCA_035404105.1 Pontiellaceae bacterium | reverse complement strand
GACAAATGCCGGGTAAACCGGAATACTGCCGGGCGTTTGACTAAAACTTCAGAGTGATACCCATCAAAGGAGCGCGGTCTATGAAGCTGAAAAACGGTCTTTTAACCACTGTCGGTCTGCTGGCCGCCACCGGCATGGCGCAGAATACGGCCGCCGCCAAACCCAATATTCTCTGGCTGCTCGCCGAGGACATCAGCCCGGGAGCGCTCAGCTGTTACGGCCAGGAGGCGGCCTCGACGCCGAACCTCGATCAGTTCGCCCGCGACGGCGTCCGCTATACGCATTTCTACACCACCGCGCCGGTCTGCTCGCCGTCGCGCTCGGCGTTTATGACCGGGATGTACGCGACGACGATCGGCGCGCACCAGCACCGGACGAAGAATAAAAAGCCTCTGCCGGACGGAATCCGCCCTCTGCCGGACTGGATGCGCGACGCCGGATATTTCACCGCCAACCTGAAAACCCTGCCCGCGCCCTGCGGCTTCCGGGGCACCGGCAAGACAGACTGGAATTTTTCTTCTGACCCGAACAAGGCCTTTGACTCCAGCATCTGGGCGGATCTGAAGACCAACCAGCCGTTCTTTGCGCAGATCAATTTCGAAGAAACACACCGCGATTTCCACGCCGCCCGCAAAGTCGATCCTGCCAAGATCAAACTGCCGCCGTATTATCCGGAACATCCCGTCACGCGGCAGGATTATGCCCAATATCTCGACGCCGCCATGGAGCTGGACGCCAAGGTCGGAAAGGTTCTCGCGCAGCTCGAAAAGGACGGTCTGGCCGAGAATACCATCGTGATCTTCATGGGCGACAACGGCGAAGCGCACGTCCGCGGCAAGCAGTTCTGCTATGAGGAAGGGCTGCACGTCCCGATGATGATCCGCTGGCCTGCGGCGGTCGCCGCGCCGAAGCAGTTCAAAAAAGGTTCGGTGGATGATCGCCTGCTGGAAGCGATCGACATGCCGCCCACTTTTCTCTCGCTCGTCGGCGCGTCGATCCCGCCCAAGATGCAGGGCAAAGCCTTTCTCGGCGACCAGGCCGGTGCGCCGAAAGAATACATATTCGGCGCGCGTGACAACTGCGACACCACCGTCATGCGCCTCCGTACCGTGCGCGACGCCCGCTTCCGCTACATCCGCAACTTTACTCCGGAAGTTCCGTTCCTTGCGCCGAGCGCATATAAGGAAAAACAGTATCCCGTCTGGAATCTGCTCAAAGAGCTGAACGCGGCCGGAAAGCTCACGCCGGACCAGGCCGTGCTCTGCGCTCCGCGTCAGCCCGAAGAAGAGCTCTATGATCTGCAAGCCGACCCGGACGAGATTCACAACCTCGCGAAGAATCCTGA
>DAONGM010000174.1:0-3139 GCA_035404105.1 Pontiellaceae bacterium | reverse complement strand
GTCGAAGTCCTCGGCGGTTTTATTTTTGTAAATCCAGGTATAAGCGAACTGCATTTCGACCGTTTGTACCGGATACCAGCCGAGCCGGGCCTCCGTGCCGTACACATCCAGATCGCCGATATCCACGGCGTTCCAGCGGGAACCGGAAGTGGTTTTCATCCAGTCCACTGTGTTTTCAGAGTGGCGGTAGAACGTCGCGACCTTCCAGTCGGTATATTCCGACGGAACGCCTTTAAATCCAACCTCGGTCTGTTTCTCGGTCTGCGGCTGGAGACCGGTATTGCCGAGGCTGAAAGGGGAGTTGTAATTAAGCTCAGTATAAGAAGGCTGCCGCACCGTTTCGGTGTAGGACGCAAAGGTGGTCAGCGTGTCGGAGAGCATATATTCCGCGCCGGCCTGCGGCAGATAATAGGGCTGTTCGCCGGTGAAAAACTCGCTGCGCGCTCCGGCGGTGACTTTCAGCCGGTCGCCCTGCCACTGCGGCAGCAGCGAAACGCCGCCGTGCGAGCGGCTGTGGTGTCCGAGGCCGCCGGAACCGTCGCTGTCGATGCGTTCTTGATCGGCGTCGGCGCGCCAGCCGAGCGCCCAGCCGTTTACTTCCAGTGTGCGGCCGTCAAAAAAGGCCGAGCTGACCTGAGAGCGGTGCTGGTTGCGGTAAAGATAGGTCGGCAGTTCATAGTCGTCATGAAACTCGTGCCACGAAACGCCGCCGCGCAGATAGTCGGCATTCAGATCGCCTTTGCGGGCGGCGAGGTAAGCCAGCGTATCTTCGGTTTTCTCGTTGGCCGGGATCGTGTCGGTTACGCCGTAATAGCCGCGCGCACCGAATTCTTTTTGCTGGTGAGCGACCAGAGTGTCCACCTGCGTATCATCTTCGCGGTACTGCATATGTCCGCCGGTATACTCGCGGTCGTAGTCGTTATCCTTGTAATCAACGGCTCCGGCCGACTCTCGTCCGCCGAACACGCCGATACCGAGATTGTCGGTGAGCATCTGTTGCACCAGCAGGCTCTGCCAGTCCCGGTGATCCGAACCGAATCCGGCCTCAACCTGCTTTTTCCCTTTGATGGGAAGAGGATCAAACCCGACCGTACCGGTTAGATGTCCGCCCTGATTATCCAGTCCGGTCATGACCTTCGGCCGCGAAAGAATCGCGGCCGGTACCGGCAGTTCGGCATTAAAATGCTCGGTCTGCGGATTGCGCAGTGTCATTCCGCCCAGCGCAAGACCCGCGCCGCTGAACGAGCTGCCGCGGACGGAAAGGTCATTCTGGGAGCCGCCCTGCGAATTCAGCACCACACCCGGCTCGGCGCGCAGTACTTCATGAATCGCCGCGTTTTGAGCTGTCTGCGCCGCGGCCGTCACGACAACCGGCGGAATATTGGTGGCAGGCTCATCGGCGAGGAGGATTCCGGCGGCCAGCAGAGCTGCAGTTGCGCTAAAAATTGTCTTCATAATATTTTCCCGGAACGTATGCTTTCGGTGTTTTCAGGTTTAAAGGCGGACAAGCTACCTGAATATACGATAAAGTCGATCGTTTTTTAAGGAAAGGAATTCGTTATGAACAGCGATAGAGTCAAAAAAGGAATGGAACGCGCACCTCACCGCAGTCTGATGCATGCCACCGGACTGACTGATGAGGACATCAAGAAGCCGTTCATCGCCGTCTGCAATTCCTTTAACGAAGTCATTCCCGGCCACGTTCACCTCAATCAGGTCGGACGGCTGATCTGCGAAGCGATCCGCGAAGCGGGCGGAACGCCGCGCGAATTCAACGTCATCGGCGTATGCGACGGCATCGCGATGGGCCATGAGGGGATGAAGTTTTCGCTGCCCAGCCGCGAGCTGATTGCCGATTGCGTCGAAACGATGGTTGAGGCGCACGCCTTTGACGCGATGATCTGTATTCCGAACTGCGATAAGATCGTCCCCGGTATGCTCATGGGCGCGGTCCGCTGTAATATTCCGACTGTTTTCGCCAGCGGCGGCCCGATGGCGGCCGGCCGGCTGGCCGACGGTCGCGTCGTTGACCTCATCAGCGTGTTTGAAGGCGTTGCCCAGTGCAAAGCCGGTAAAATCAACGAAGCGGAACTGCGCCAGCTGGAATGCGCGGCCTGTCCCGGCGCGGGGTCCTGCTCCGGTATGTTCACCGCCAACTCGATGAACTGCCTGTGTGAAGCGATCGGCATGGCGCTGCCCGGCAACGGCACGCTGCTGGCGATTGATCCTGCACGCCGCGAGCTGTGGAAAGAAGCCGCGCGCCGCGCCGTCGAAATGGCTAAAGCCAACGGCCCGAAACCGCGCGATATCATCACGCTCGAGTCGGTGGACAACGCCTTTATTCTCGATATGGCCATGGGCGGCAGCACCAACACCGTGCTGCATACGCTGGCGATCGCAAACGAAGCGGGCATCAGCTATGACCTCGACCGGATCAACCGCCTCTCCAAAACCACGCCGAACATCTGCAAGGTTTCGCCCTCCTCCAGCTGGCATATCGAAGACGTGCAGGCCGCAGGCGGTATCAGCGCCATTCTCGGCGAGATCAGCAAAATTAAAGGACTGCTCAATCTCGACCGCCCGACGGTCACCGGAAAAACCCTGGGCGAAAACATCGCCGGAGCGGTCAGCAAAAACGAAAAGTGCATTCACAAGGTCGAAAACGCCTACAGCAAAGAAGGCGGACTGGCTATTCTGCGCGGCAACATCGCTGCGGAAGGCGCGGTCGTCAAGAGTGCCGGCGTCGATCCGAAAATGCTGGTGCATAAAGGCCCGGCGGTGATTTTTGAATCGCAGGAAGAAGCCTGTGCCGGAATTCTGGCCGGTCAGGTCAAAGCCGGCGACGTCGTCGTCATCCGCTACGAAGGGCCGAAAGGCGGCCCCGGTATGCAGGAAATGCTCGCGCCCACCAGCTACATCATGGGGCAGGGGCTCGGCGACAAAGTTGCGCTGATTACCGATGGACGGTTCAGCGGCGGAACGCACGGCGCCTGTATCGGCCACATTTCGCCGGAAGCGGCGGAAGGCGGACCGATTGGTCTGCTCAAGACCGGCGACATCATCGAAATTGATATTCCGAACCGTTCGCTCAAAGCCGACGTTTCGGATGCCGAATTTGCCGAGCGCAAAAAATCATGGA
>DAONGM010000173.1:0-3284 GCA_035404105.1 Pontiellaceae bacterium | reverse complement strand
TATTCGTCATGCCGCTGGAGCAGTGTATCCGCATCCGCACCGACGAAACCGGCTCGGATGCGATTGGCTGAACGCCTCATGCTATTTCGCTGAGACGGGATTGAAGACAGGGCAGGCTGGAAGCCTGCGATACGTACCGCAGGGTTGCCATTCCCTGCGGTCATTGCTTTCGTTCCGAAAGCCTCGCTTCGCGTCCAGCCTGCCTTGATAAAATATCGAGGATTATCCGCAAACGGTATCAGGAGGGCGGCGCTCCGTCGCCGCCGGGAACGGTTTCGACGGAGCGAAACCCTCCCGAGGGAACAGCGCGGCCAAGAGCGGAAAAATCGGCGACGGTAAAATTTTCGTCATGCCGCTGGAACAGTGCATCCGCATCCGCACCGACGAAACCGGCTCCGACGCGATTGGATAACGGCCTCAGTTCAGCGGTGTCTCACGCTTTCCCAATCGGGGCCCCCGGCCCGCACTTCTTGCAGGCCGGTTTTTTCCCAGTGTGCGCCTGACGAAGACTGAAGGCGATGCTCTTGCCGCACTGCTGGCATACGAACCGAAGCTTCGTCGTGTCCATCGGGCCGCCACGGCGCATGGTTTCCTTTAGGAGTTTCTGCTCAGGGTCGAGGTAATAATCACTCATGGTGTGAAGCCTCCTAACAGGTTGGTTGATCGAACAAAAACATAGTGATGTAGCTACCCTATATCCTGCTCAGGAGTCAATATATCCTAAAGATCGCTGGGCATTTTGTATTCCTCACTTGCCCGCGCAGGGCTCGCCGTGCTAGATGTTGGCCGCAATTTTCAACCGAAAGGAAAGGTCATCATGGCTCGTTCATATAATTTCAGTGCAGGTCCGTCGATTCTACCGGAAGAAGTCCTTAAAGAAGCTCAGGCTGAGCTGCTGGACTACAAAGGAACCGGCATGTCCATCATGGAGATGAGCCACCGCGGCAAGGAATATTCCGCCGTGCATGACGAAGCGATCGCCAACCTCAAGACCCTGCTGAAAATTCCGGAAAACTACAGCGTCCTTTTCATGACCGGCGGCGCGACCAGCCAGTTTTCGTTTATCCCGATGAACCTGCTCGGCGCAGGGCAGGCCGCTGATTACATCAACGCCGGTTCGTGGGGCACCGCGGCCGTCAAGGCGGCCAAGAAGCTCGGCAAAATCAATGTGATCGCCGATACGTCCAAAGCAATTCCGACCTGCATGCCGGAAAACAGCGAGTTGAAGTTCAGCGATGACGCCGCTTACGTTCACATCACTTCCAACGAAACCATCGCCGGAACTCAGGTTAAGGAATTTCCGAAAACCAAAGCTCCGCTGGTGGCCGATATGTCGTCCGACATTCTTTCGCGTCCGATTGACGTTTCGCAGTTCGGGCTCATTTATGCCGGCGCGCAGAAGAATCTCGCTCCGGCGGGCGTGACGCTGGTCATCATCCGCAACGACCTGGCCGAACGTGCACCTGAAACGCTTCCGGAGCTGTTCCAGTACCGCGCTTTCATCGAAGAGAATTCGCTCAAGAACACGCCGCCGACCTTTTCGATCTATATCCTCGCGCTGGTTACCCGCTGGCTGATCGCCAAGGGCGGCCTCGAAGGGATGCAGAAAATCAACGAAGCCAAAGCCGCCAAGCTGTACGCCGCGATTGACGCATCGAGCTTCTACAAAGGCACGGCGCTTCCGAAATGGCGTTCGCCGATGAATGTGACTTTCCGCCTGCCGACTGAAGAGCTGGAAGAGCAGTTCATCAAAGCCGCTTCCAAGCTGGGCATGACCAGCCTGAAGGGACACCGTTCGGTTGGCGGAATCCGCGCTTCCATCTATAACGCTTTTCCGGAAGCCGGAGTCGATGCACTCGTCGCCTTCATGAAGGACTTTGAAGCCAAGAACAGCTAGAGCCCGGCTTCGGTCCGACCGGCAATCCGCAATCACGTTCGCGTGGCTGCGGATTTTTATTTAGAGCACGCAACGATTTAATCTTCGCAAACGGTAAAGCCGGAACTTAGGGGGTATTCGCCCGTAGATCCGGCTTCTGAGTGTTAATAGCCGGACCCACGGCTTCGCCTGAGTTCCGGCTATACCGAACATCTTAATCGCGGAAGGCGATAGCAGTTTTGGCAGGAATGCGGATCCGGAGCGCGGATGCCAGATTGATGGCGGCTACGAGGGCGCCGATCAGGAAGACGTATTGGTAGCCGAATTTCTGCCAGATGCATCCGCATAAAATGGCGGCCGAAATGGAGAATACGTGATCCATGCTGGTCGAGGCGGCCAGCGCAGGCATGATGTGCGCCGGTTCCAGCGCGATTTTTTTCAGGTAGGTGGCGCGCGCCATTCCGACCGACATCAGAAGCATGTCTGCGATATAGCATCCGCCAATGACCGGAAGGGCGATGCGGGCGGGAAACAGGCGGCCCGAAAAGCCGTAGAGCAGACACACGAAAATCAGTATCAGAGCTTCGCCCGCCAGTACAAACCGTTCGCCCCTGGTATCAATCAATCGTCCTAAATACGGCTGGAGGATGATTCCAAGAACTCCGCCGATGGTCATCAGGATGGCGATATTCTGCACGGGCTGCGCAAAAACCCGGACCAGCACCCACGGCGCGAAGGTGAGGAAGATCTGTTTGCGGGTGCCGAAGAGGATCGAGAGCCAGTAAAACAGCCGGTATTCTTTGTGAAGCTTCAGGTGCATGGAGGGCGGATGCGGCCGGTTGGCTTTCATCCGGTAAAGCAGAATCGCGCCGCAAAGGAATCCGGCCGAAGCGGTCAGGAAAGAGCCCGTAAAAGTGAGGTGCAGATAGCGGAACCCGACGAAGACGAAAAAGGCTCCGCTGATCGCACAAAAGTTTCGGAGCGCATTAATCTGGCCGAGCCTTCGTCCATCGTGTCCTTCGCGGGCCAGTTCCATGCCGATCCCGGACTGAAGAGGAATCATCAGATGCTGACCGGTGCTGCAGACGAAGAGCCAGACCAGAACAGACGTCAGCGAGGCCGAATGCGTTGCGAGCAGGGTCAGTCCGATCGAGCACAGTGTCAGCGCGAAGGCGGCCAGCCGCCGGTTGCACAGGAAGAAGAGCAGAGCGGAAAAGAACATAACCAGCAGGCCCGGCATTTCGCGCGGGATTTCGATCAGCGTCCGGGTCAGACTGCTGATGGTGAAGGTTTCATTCAGGAAATTATTAAAGACCGCATCAAGAACGCTGGTGGAAAAACTGGCGAAGGCGATGGCCGCCAGAAAGCGGCGGACATCGCCGCCGGCGTTTGCAAAACGCTGTTTGAG
>DAONGM010000172.1:0-3294 GCA_035404105.1 Pontiellaceae bacterium | reverse complement strand
GGATAGAGGCCGGCGTCGATGAGGGCGCGGATACCGGCCATGACCTGCGGTTTGTCGTCGGCGTAGGTGACGCCCATCCATTTTTCAGCGGTCGGCGATACGGTGACTTCGGCTTCGCCGCGGCTGATCATGCCGTCGACCACGTCCAGCAGGTAGAATTCGCTTTTGAGTTCGTTTCCTTTTTGCGCGAGGAACGCTTCGAAGCCGCGTTCGAGAAAGTCGAACAGTTTCGGAGTGAAGCCCCAGGTGTTCATGGAAACCATGTCGTTGTCGTTCATGGTTCCGCCGGCGTAGTGGATCACGCCGTCGTCTTTGCGCTCGATGTTGAAGCGTTCGACGATGTGTTTGAGTTTTCCGTTTTCGACGTCGCAGTAGCCGCGCGCGACGCCGCCGTGTTCGGAGAGGGTGTTTTTGATGTAGAAGCCGGCCATGCAGAAATCCGTGCTGTTCACATCCGTTTTCTGCAGCTGTTCAGCCACGGCCCGGAAGGAGTCGCGCCCGTAAAAATCGTCGGCGTTGATGACGGCGAAGGGTTCGTGAACCACGGGAGCGGCCATCAGTACGGCCTGTCCGGTGCCCCACGGTTTGGTGCGGCCGGCCGGAACAGACCCTCCGTCAGGAAGTTTTTCCAGCGTCTGGTATACGTATTCGACCTGAATTTTTCCGTCGAGTTTGTGGCCGATGACTTCTTTGAAGGCTTCTTCGATATCCGGGCGGATGATGAAGACGACTTTGCCGAAGCCCGTCTGGATGGCGTCGTACACGGAATAGTCGAGGACGATTTCGCCGGACGGGCCGACGGGGTCGATCTGTTTGAGTCCGCCGTAGCGGCTGCCGATTCCGGCGGCCATGATGACGAGGGTCGGTTTCATAAAATACTCCCTAAGATTAAAACGGCTGCGCTGATGGCGCCGATCAGCCACGTCTGCCGGTCGCGCGCGGCAAATTCCAGCGGATCATCCGAAAGGCGTCCGCCGGCGGCGAGCCGCCAGACGCGGATGATCCAGTAGAGCAGCAGCGGGCAGAGCAGCCAGAGCGCAGCGGGGCGGCTGTAAAATTCGAGGACTTTCGGGCTGGTGATGTAGCACGCCAGCACGCCGGCGGACAGCACGCCGCCCGCGATTCCGCAGCGGAACAGCCACGGCAGGTGCCGGGCGTGATAGCCGCGACCGCGCGCGCCGATTTTTTCCGGCTGCGCCGCAACGGCTTCGCGCAGTTCGGCGTAGCGTTTGACCAGCGCGAGGCTGAAGAAGATGCAGAGCGAAAAGGCGATCAGCCAGCCGGAGGTTTCGACGCCGTAGGCGGCGGTACCGGCGAGGATGCGGATGGCGTAGAGTCCGGCGAGTGTGACGACGTCGAGCAGCGCGAGCTGTTTCAGCCGCCAGGAATAGAGGGTGGTAATCAGTAGATAAACAAACAGGATGGCGGTGAATTGCGCCGGAAGCAGCTGCGCGGTGCACAGCGCCGTCAGCACCAGCAGCGGCGCGGCGATGGCGGCGGCGAGCAGGCTGAGGTTGCCCGCCGCCAGCGGCCGGTTTTTTTTGCGCGGATGGTGCTGGTCGGCGTGCAGGTCGAGCAGGTCGTTGAGAATATAGATGGCCGACGCGGCGAAGCTGAAGGCGAAGAAGGCCAGCGCGGCTTTGATGTACAGCTCCGGCGTGCTGAGCCGGTGCGCCAGCAGCATCGGCAGAAAGATGAGAATGTTTTTGGCCCACTGCTGAACGCGCAGGGCTTTGCACCAGACGTTGAGTTTCGCCGGGCGGTTTTCAAAAAGCTGCGCCGGGCGGCTGTTGAGCGCGCGGCGCACCGTCGCACAGGGATTGACGGCAATCATATGGGCCGCCGATTCCCAGACGGCGAGGTCGTCGGTGGCGTTACCGGCATAGTCGAAGCCCTTTTCGCCGAAGCGCGCGACGAGCGCGGCGCGTTTGCGGCCGGCTTTGAGGTTGGTCACGCCGTCGCTGGCGATGACGTCTGAAAAGAGGCCGAGGTGATCGGCTACGGCGCGCGCCGGCAGTTCGTCGGAAGCCGTAGCCAGAATCAGCGGGCGGCCTTTGGCCTGTTCGCTTTTCAGAAAAGCGAGCAGTTCGGCATGGTACGGAAGCGCGGCCGGATCGAGCCGGATTTCCCGGGCGATGCGCCGTTTGAAGGCGGCCAGTCCGCCGGCGGCCCAGCCGGGAATGGAAAAAAGCGCGGCCGGACGGGTGCGGACGAGCAGCAGCAGCGCCTGCGCAAAGGTGTCGGTTTTGACCAGCGTTCCATCGAGGTCGACGCAGAGCGGACGCGGCGCAGTTGTGGGAAAGTCAGCCATTTCGCGGGAGTATTTAGAAGAACCGGGGCAAGTTCAACCCCGTTCTGCTTTCTCTCCGGTCTTTTGCATTGTCGACGCACCCCCGGATCTGTTCAAATCGCGCCCACCTATGAACCCGCTCGAAAATATCCGCATTGTGCTGGTCGAACCCAAATACGGGGGCAACATCGGCTCGGTCTGCCGCGCCATGATGAATATGGGGGTGACCGATCTCGCGCTGGTCGGCCGGCCGGACCAGTTCGACCTGGAAGAGGCCCGCAAGCTGGCCTATAACGCCGACGGCATGATCGACCGGCTCGCCATTTTCAAGACGCTGGAAGAGGCCGTGGCCGACTGCACCGTCGTGGCCGGCACCAGCGCCCGCACCGGGTTTTACCGCGACCACGCCTATCTGCCGCGCGATCTGGCGCCCGTCGTGCTCGATTCCGCCGCGCACCACAAAGTGGCGCTGGTGTTCGGGCGGGAAGATAAAGGGCTTTTCAACGAAGAGATCGCCCTCTGCACCCACATCATCAACATTCCGTCGAGCGATCTCTACCGCTCGCTCAACCTCTCGCACGCCGTCATGGTCTGCTGCTACGAAATTTTTCTGCTGGCCAACAACCCGTCGTACGCCCCGCCGGAAGAGTGCTCGCCGGAGGCCGACGGCCGCATGCGCGAACGCCTGTACGAGGCGTGGAGCCGCATGATGCTCGCCACCGGCTTCTGCGAAAACGAAAAGCTCGATCACATGATGCTCGGCCTGCGGCGCATCTTCAGCCGCGGCAAACTCACCGTCAACGACACCAAAATCCTGCTCGGCCTGGCCAAACAGTCGTGCTGGGTGGCGGAGGAGTTGAACCGGAAAAAGAGTGGTGGGCCCGCTCGGACTTGAACCGAGGACCAAGAGATTATGAGTCTCCTGCTCTGACCGACTGAGCTACGGGCCCGAAGAGGCGAACAAGATAGTTGGCTCCCTGTTTCGACGCAAGCTCTTATGCCGC
>DAONGM010000171.1:2183-3343 GCA_035404105.1 Pontiellaceae bacterium | reverse complement strand
GCGGCGACCAATAAGATGGAGTGGTTCGACCACGCCAAGCTCGGCATTTTTATTCACTGGGGCATTTACGGCGTCAACGGCATCGATGAAAGCTGGTCGTACTTCAACAACTATCTCCCGGCCGATCAGTATTTCGCCCAGCTCAAAGGGTTCACGGCGGACAAGTATGATCCCAAAGCCTGGGCTGCGCTGATCAAGCAGAGCGGCGCGCGCTATGCCGTCATCACCTCCAAGCATCACGACGGCGTCGCTTTGTGGGACACCAAGGCCAACGACCTGAGCGTACCGAAAAAAACGCCGGCCGGCCGCGATGTGCTGACGCCGTTTGTCGACGCCATCCGCGCCGAAGGACTGAAAGTCGGAATCTATTACTCGCTGATGGACTGGTCGCATCCGGACTTCCCGGTCAAGAGCCGCGAATTTTCAAAGAACCGCGCCAAGTGGGACTACCGCCCCGAGCAGGATCCGGCCCGCTGGAACCGCTTCATGGATTTTAACTTCGCGCAGTACAAAGAGCTGTCGGACAAATACCGTCCCGACATGTGGTACTTTGACGGCCACTGGTGGTTTTCCGCCGAAGAGTGGCGCGCACAGGCCACGGCCGATCTGATTCACGCCGGCAACCCCAACGCCATCATGAACGACCGCCTGCCCGGCCAGGGCGACTACATGACCCCGGAACAGGGCATTCCGCTCACCAACCCCCACAAGCGCTGGGAAACCAGCATGACCATCAACGCCTCATGGGGCTACCAGCCGACCGACCGCAACTACAAAACGCCGTACGAAGTGATCTGCCTGTTTGCCGACTGCCTGCATATGGGCGGCAACATGCTGCTCGACATCGGCCCGAAGCCGGACGGCACCATTGCGGAACAGCAGGTCAAAGTCCTGCAGGCGCTGGGCCGCTGGACCTCCAAGCATGAAAAGGCCATTTACGACACCCGCGCCGGCATTGATCTGGCCTACTACAACGGCCCGTCCACCCTCGGCAGCTCCGACTACCTCGGAAAAACCAAAGGCGGCGACATTTTGTATCTCTTCGTTCCGAACAAACCGAACGGCGCCATCCGGATCAAAGGGTTGAAAAACCGCATCATGCGCACCTGGGTGGTCGGCCATGGAGCCAAACTCAACTGGCGGCAGGACACCGATCTGGC
>DAONGM010000171.1:0-2083 GCA_035404105.1 Pontiellaceae bacterium | reverse complement strand
GCACGAACTCATCCACGTTTTCCAGCGCCAGAAAACTGCGCGCTTTCACCGACCAATGAATGCAACCCACCCCGCCCTGCGGGCACCCCTCCGAAGGAGGGGATTTTAACAGATCCCCTCCTTCGGAGGGGTGGCCGGAACGAAGTGACGGACGGGGAGGGTTTTGGTGCGACTTTTTCCAGGCTTCGGAAAAATCCGAAATCAGCCGGCGGCGGGCCTC
Source organism: Pontiellaceae bacterium (assembly GCA_035404105.1). GTDB lineage: Bacteria > Verrucomicrobiota > Kiritimatiellia > Kiritimatiellales > Tichowtungiaceae > Tichowtungia. The sequence continues at coordinate 1,863 of DAONGM010000171.1, read as the reverse complement.
ATTCAAAACCGACACCGGAACAAAAACCGCCGCGCCGTCCAGCGTCAGTTCGCCGAGTTTCCAGTCGGTGTCGCCCAGCTTTTCGAAACACTGCCGGAGCGCGGCGGCGGCTTTCTCCGGATTTTTCGCCGCCTCAAACGGCCCGGACAAAAGCAGCTCCGACTGCGCGCCGTCCGCCGACGCCACGAACCGCAGAACTTCCGGCGATTGAAAAATCTGAACATTGACGGGCCGCCGCTGGCGGAACTGTCCGGGGCGCGGCGCCGCAAATTCGTACCGCTGGCGAACCGCCTGCGAATAGGAACAGTAAACCGCCGCCCCCTTTTCGAGCCGCGGCGCGTCCGCCGGAAGCTTCAGCGCAATCTCCGCGTCCGCCGGAAGCTCGAAGCGGCGCTTGCTTTCCGGATCGGACGCCAGCCGCATTTCGTCGGCGGCAAAACCGTAGGCGGACGTTTCGCCCGGCATCGCCACCTTCAGTCCGTCGTGCTTTTGCAGCGCCCGGTTGCTGCGCAGCAGCAGCCACGGACCGGCAACGGCTTTAACCGTTCCGATCTGCGCGCCGCGATGTCCGTCATTGACCGGATCGACGGGATCCGACTCCGGATCTTCAAGATACAGCGCGGTAGAAGGCCGGCCGAAGATGGTCTGAATATCGGAGAGCCGCTGCGCGGAATCGGCGGTGTCGCCGGCCAGCGCCTTGCGGTAGAAATCGGTGACCGCGGCGACGTAGAGCGGACTCTTCATCCGCCCTTCGATTTTGAGCGAAGCGACCCCGGCGGAAATGAGTTCCGGCAGATGGTCCGCCGCGCAGAAATCTTTCATCGAAAACGGCAGCGTTTTTCCGCCGTTACTCTCGAACGGCTGGCGGCAGCAGTAGGCGCAGCGTCCGCGGTTGCCGCTGCGGCCGAGCAGGTGCGAGGAAAAGAGGCAGAGCCCGCTGTAGGAATAGCAGAGCGCGCCGTGAATGAAGGTTTCAGTTTCGATGCCGCAGTTCCGGCTGATGTGCTCAATCGCCTGCAGGCCCAGCTCGCGCGCCAGCACCACGCGTTTAAAGCCGAGCGACGCCAGCTGCTGCGCGCCTTCCAGATTATGCACCGTCAGCTGCGTGCTGGCGTGCAGGCGGAGCGACGGAAAATTTTTCTGCGCCAGCCGGACGACGCCCATATCCTGCACGATCACTCCGTCGGCATTCAGATCGCGAATCAGCGCCAGCGTTTCCAGCGCGGCGGCCAGCTCGCGCTGCTGCACCAGCGTGTTGAAGGTGATGTAGACGCGGCGGCCGAGGTGGTGGGCGTAGCCGATCAGTTCGTCGAGCGCTTCGGCCGTGAAGTTGCCCGCTTCGGCGCGGGCGGAAAAGCGCGGCAGTCCGGCATAGACGGCATCCGCGCCGTACGCCAGCGCGGCCCACGCCGATTCGGCGGTTCCGGCAGGAGCCAGGAGTTCTGGAAGTTTTTTATTCAAGCGGCCCGAACGCTATCCTGCCGCCGCTGCCGCTTCAAGTTTTGAAAATCGCCGGCCGCTGCCGCCGTCTGAATTTTAAGAAGAGAACTTCTTTCAATTCTTTAAAACTCTGGTACGTTTTCCGGCAAATACGATACGGGATCGTATTGGTGTAAAACAGAACCAACACAAGGAGACGGAATGAAAAAGTTAGCGATTATCGCCGCTGTAATGTTAAGCACGGCTCTTGTTTCCACTGCCGCCGACCCGGCCGTCACTTACAAGGGCAATCCGGACAGCAAGATATTCCACCTGTCGAGCTGTCACCACGCCACGAACGCAAACTGCACTGCTACGTTCACCACACACGATGCCGCAGCCGGCGCGGGATATACGCCCTGTAAAGTCTGCAAACCGTAAGAC
>DAONGM010000170.1:0-3349 GCA_035404105.1 Pontiellaceae bacterium | reverse complement strand
ACCCTCACGCGCGGAATCGCGCTGATCGGAACCAATTATACAGGCCAAACGCTTTCCGGCTCGGCGGCCGATCCCGAAAACAGCGCGCTGACCTACCGCAAGGTAAGCGGCCCGGCGTGGCTCCAGATTGCATCCGACGGCGCGCTGTCCGGCACGCCGGGTATCCGGGATCTGGGGGGCAACTCCTGGGTTGTCGAAGTCTCCGACCCGACCGGCCTGACCGGCACTGCCACCTTGAGCCTGACGGTCCGGACAACGCTCTTCGACGTCATTACCATGACCGGCATTGAGCCGACGAAAACCTTAACCAACCTGCTGGCGACCGTCAGCCATTCCGGACAGTTTTTCGTCGATCACCGGCCGACCCTGAGCACCAACACCACCGCTGACTATTACGGCGTGACCATCACGAATATGGTGATCAGCGGTGTATCGAACGTCACGATGACGTTTGATCTGAAGCTCACAACGACGCCCACGGCGCTGGTCAGCGGCTGGAATGTGCGGCCGAACAGCTATACGACCTTTGGCCATTGGGTGTCGTGCAAGCCGGGACTGCAAAATTACTTCTTCGACAGCGGCGCCGTTCTGACCTTTGCCGTAACGAATGTGACGATTGATCAGGGCTTCGCGATCGCCGCCACTTCGTTCCGCGCCGACCCGCCGTGGGGCCTTTACACCAATCTGGCAACCGATGTGGTGAGCACGAATACGCGCTATGCTCCGATCTGGGATCCCGCGACCGGAACGTTGACGGCCTCGACGAATTATTCGTCCAGTGAAGGCGCTGTCGTGCGCGGTCTGGGCATCAACTTTAAAGTCAGCCTGCTTCCGGATTACACTGCATGGGCAGAAGCGCACAACCTGAGCGGCGAAGACGCCTATCTGCAGGCGAATCCGGACGGCGACCGGTTCAACAATCTGGTCGAGTATGCGCTGGGCAGCAACCCGACCAATGCGGCGAACGCCGGAAACCGGCCGATAATACGTGTCACGCCGCAAGGTGTTGAGTTTATCTACCGCCGCCGTGTCGATTCCCTGACACGCAATCGCGTAAACTATACCGTGCAGTCGACCGGCAGCCTGATGGCTCCTGCATGGACCAACAACTTCGTGGAAACCGGCAGCGGCACAGAAGCTGACGGTATGGAATCTGTAACCAATCGTGCGCCGGGCACCGGCACCACGATGTTCGGGCGGCTGCTGATCAACTATACCGAATAAGCGTATCGGATCGCCGGATCAACCTCAGCTGCTGTCAGGCGGCTGAGGTTTTTTATTATCAATCTCCAGCCGGCGATCTCAAGCTCTGCAATGAAAGCGGCCGCGCAGAGCAGCTCCGTGAACAGCATCCATTCTTCCGGACTCCGGCGCCCTGTTCCGGATGGAAAAATACAAATCCGGCGACAATACAAAATGTTCTCCGGCAGATCCTCTTTTGTCGTATTTCTGCGCTAAAGAATACAAGTGTGTAATTCGCTGCCGCTCATCCGGCGCGGTTGCCTGCGGCGCTTAATAATTCTAATTCATTAATTACAAATACTTAAGACCGGTATCTCTTGCCGGCTTTTCCTCTCGAGGCACAGGACGTGCTTTTCCTGCATCTTTAATTTGTGCCGGAAACAGGACGCTGACCAACGGAGGAAAACAATTATGTGGTTTAAAAAAAGGTGGGGCTTGCTCGTCATTACGGTTTTGTCGGCTTTTCTGCTGACCGGTACCGCGCAGGCAGCGGAGAGTTCGCCCGATGAGCTGGCGCAGTCTTCCAATACGCTGTTCATTCTGATCGGCGCGGTGATGATTCTGGCGATGCACGGCGGGTTCGCGTTTCTGGAAGTCGGTTCGGTCCGCCGGAAAAATCAGGTGAATGCGCTCAACAAGATCATCTGTGAATGGGGCTTTTCGACGATCATCTACTTTCTGATCGGCTACCCGATTGCGCGCGGCGTTTCTTTTCTGGTACCGGTCGAAACGCTGGCGGGCAACCACGGCTTCGCGTATGTAAAATTTTTCCTGCTGCTCGGCTTTGCGGCCTGCGTTCCGGCGATCATTTCCGGCGGTGTGGCGGAGCGTTCAAAGTTCTGGACCAACTCGCTGGCCGGCGGAATTTTTGTCGGTCTGGTTTATCCGCTGGTGGAAGGTTCTCTCTGGGGCCGCTTCTCAAACACGCTGGCGGGCACAACCGGCTGGCTGGCGGCGACGTTCGGTGCGCCGTTCCATGACTACGCGGGTTCCGTGGTGGTACACGCGGTCGGAGGCTGGCTGGCGCTGCCGGCAATTATGCTGCTCGGCGCGCGCCTGAAGCGCTACGAAACCAACTCCATCAAAGTCAGCAGCATACCGTTTCTCGCGCTGGGCAGCTGGACGCTGATCGTCGGCTGGTTCGGCTTTAACGTAATGAGCGCGGGCTCCGTCGAAGCAATCTCCGGGCTGGTGGCGATCAACTCGCTGATGGCGATGGTCGGCGGCACGATTGCCGCCATGTTTATTTCCAGAAACGACGCCGGCTTCGTGCATAACGGCGCGCTGGCCGGGCTGGTGGCGGTTTGCGCCGGGTCGGACATTTATCATCCGGTGAGCGCATTGGTCGTCGGCTCAATCGCCGGCGCGATTTTTGTGTTCCTCTTTGAGACGGAAACGGCCAAGTGGCAGATCGACGATGTACTCGGCGTCTGGCCGCTGCACGGCGCCTGCGGTGCATGGGGCGGCATTGCCGCCGGTATTTTCGGCCAGAAAGCGCTCGGCGGTGTCGGCGGCGTCTCGTTCTTTTCTCAGCTGATCGTAACGGTGGCGGTGATACTTTTCTGTCTGGCGGCCAGCACGATCGTGTACGGCCTGATGAAAATCACCGTCGGCATCCGGCTGAATCCGCACGAAGAGCTGATCGGCTCCGACCTGGCGGTACACCGGATTGAGGCTCATCCTGAAGACGCGTTGTAATTCAGTTATCAGAAAACAGTTATCAGTTAAAAGTTCCCGATAACAAATAACCAGTAACGAATAACTCGAAAGGTACTTTCGCCATGAAAATGATTATTGCCATTATCCAGCCTGAAAAACTCGAAGACGTCAAAGCGGCGCTGTTCAACGCCGAGGTGCATAAGATGACCGTCAGCCGCGTGCGCGGCTGCGGCCAGCAGATGGGATTCACCGAGCACTACCGCGGACAGGTCCGCTCCGTCAACCTGATCGAAAAGGTGCGGCTGGAAATCGCGGTGAACGACGAGTTTGTCGACATCACCATCAAAGCGATTATCAAAGCCGCCAAGAGCGGGAAAATCGGTGACGGTAAAATATTCGTCATGCCGCTGGAGCAGTGTATCCGCATCCGCACCGACGAAACCGGCTC
>DAONGM010000169.1:0-3353 GCA_035404105.1 Pontiellaceae bacterium | reverse complement strand
ACGACGATGCGGCTGCCGGAGGTTTCGATCACGCGCACGGCGGAACCTTTTTCAATAAACTCACCGCGGGCGATGACGTTGACGCGGTCGTTGCCGAAAATCGCGCGGCCTGCCGGACGCAGGTTCATTTCGGCGAACCCTTCTTTGCCAAGCAGGTCGCTGCGGTCATGCGCCGCCGTAAAGCCCGCGGCGCGATTCGTCTGCTGGCTCAGCACCATCGGGCGGAGGACCCGCGATTTCGGCAGGTATTTTCCGGCAAAAATTCCAAGCGCAACGGTACCTGTCAGACCCAGCGCCAGATTGCCGATTGCGTAGTGCCATGTGCTGTCGCTGAGCGAAGGCCAGAAGTGTCCCGGAATTTTCCAGGTCATGGCGTTGAGCAGCGAAATCAGAATGAGCCCGATACCGCTGACGCCGAATACGATATGTCCGGGCAGGATGAATATTTCCACAAGAAGCAGACTGAAGCCGACGATGAAGAGAATGATGTCTTCCATGCCCGCCAGTCCGGCGATGTGGTGGCCGAAGAAGAATAGAACCAGTGCGGTCGTGCCGAGAATACCCGGCAGTCCAAAGCCCGGCGTTTTGATTTCAATGTAGATTCCGCCGAGTCCGATCATCAGGAGAATCGGTGCAAAGGCGGCGATGAAGCGCGCGATTTTTTCGGCAGGCGTGACTTCGAGCGTTTTAATTTCCGCGTCCGGCAGTCCGGCGGCTTTAAGCATCGCCGGTACGTCGGCCACGGTGCCTTCGGAAAGAATACCTCTGGCTTCGCTGTCGGTCAGCGTGAGCAGTTCTCCGGCTTTGCTCAGCACATTGGTTCCAGCCGTGTAGCCGAGCTCGCGCCGGACCATGGCTTCGCCAAGCTGCGGATCGTGTCCGCCCTGTTCGGCGGCGGCTCGCACCAGTGCGGCGACGGCGGATGTCATTTTTTCTTCGATTGCGTCCGGCATCTTTTCGACTCCGCCGAACGGACTCATTACCAGCGGGGTGGCCGCTCCGATGACGCTGCCGGGGGCCATGTAAATGTGCTTTGTGGAGAGCGCGATGATGGCGCCGGCAGAGTAAGCGTCTTTTTCGACGAAGGTGTAAACCGGTACGTCAATCTGCCCGATCAGGCTGATGATTTCGCGAGCTTCTTTCACACCGCCGCCGGGCGTGTTCATGACAAAGACAATGGCGGCGGCTTTTTCGCGGGCGGCTTCGGCGACGCCGCGGCGGACGACGTAGAGCAGGGCGGGCTCGATCTGATCCTGAATCGGAATCTGGTACACGAGCGGCTTTTCCCCGGTGTCTGCAGAAATGCTCTGGGAGTTGCCCGCCCCTGGTAAAATGAGGGCGGCGAGCAGGATGACAATAAACGGACGATATGCTTTCATAGCGCGGATTCTAAGAAGCCTCCGGAGTGAAGGAAAGAAGAAAGCCGCATGTCTCAAACCGATCAGCTCGCAACGGTGAATGTCCCGCAGACCGCGCAACCGGATATGGATACGTTCTGGCTGGCCGCGCGCCGGCGGTGCGAAGAGGTTCCGCTGAACGTAAAACTCAGCACGGATTCTTCGCCTGATATTCGCGACCTGACGTTTGACGGACTCGACGGGACGCCGATTCATGCCTGGCTGCTGCTCCCGCCTGAAGCGAAGGATCATAAAGTTCCGGTTGTTATTTACTGTCACGGCGCAAACCGCAGCCGCGGAGCGCCGGATGATTTTTCACACTGGCTGGCGGCGGGCTGTGCTGTGATTTCACCGGACTTCCGACTTCAGTGCGGTACGACCGGTTCAGTTACGGCGTTTGACGGCGACGGTAAGTCCGGCTGGTGGACGTTGAATCTCAACGACCTGATGAACAGCTATCTTTACTGCGTCTGGACCGATTTCCTGCGCGCCGTCCGGCTGGCACGCGAAACTCCGGAGATCGATCCGGAACGGATTGCGGCGGAAGGACACAGTCAGGGCGGCGGAATGGCGCTGGGGCTGGCGGCGCTTGACCGTTCCGTGTCGCTTTGCATGGCGGATGTCCCCAGCAGCTGCCGGATGGAACACCGGATTGCAACCCGCAGCGGCGGCGGCGCGGGAATTGCCGAGTATCTGGCGATGTTTCCTGAACGGACCGAAACGGTTCTCCGGAATCTGTCGTACTTCGACAACATCAACCTCGCGCCGGACATTACCTGTCCGGTACTGGTTTCGTGCGGTCTGAAGGATACAGTCTGTCCGCCGGAGTGTACCTATGCGGCCTATAATAAAATCCGCGCGGTTAAAGAAATGGCCGTCTATGCGCACGCCGGGCACGAAGGCGGCAGGCTGGAACATCGCGTGCGCAAACTGGAGTTTTTGAAACGGTTTTTTGAAAGGAAGGAATAAATGGAAAACTGGTATCTGTATATCATCGCCGGACTGGCTGCCGGCATTATGAGCTCCCTGTTCGGTGTCGGCGGCGGCGTTTTAATCGTCCCGATTCTGGCGCTTGGATTCAGCTTCGGGCAGAAAAGCGCGCAGGGGATGTCGCTTTTCATCATGCTGCCCATAGCACTGGCCGGAGCCATTCGCTATAAACTGAATCCTGATGTTCCGATCAACCTGCCGGTTTGCGGCCTGATGGCGCTTGGCGGTATTGCCGGAGCGATGCTCGGAACACATCTTGTCTTCGGTATTTCCGATATCGTCCTCAAGCGGATATTTGCCGTTTTCATTATTTTGACCGGTATCCACATGATCGTGAAATCATTCTCCGCACCTGCCGGGAAGGAACTGTCTCAACAGCAGATAGAAGATAAATTTACAGAAGGGAACAACGGTTAACGAAGGGCTCTTTTTACCGGATTCTCCCTTCGTTTTCCTTCGTGTCCTTCTGTAGAAACTTCCCGTAAACATGGTTAATGCTCAGTATGAATATTCGACTTAATGAACGGCAGTTTGAAACCGGTGCAAAAACGCTCTTCGAACTGCGCGACGCCGTGAAGCCTTCCGCCGATGTGGTCATTCTCAACGGCGCGGCGATGACCGCTGACGTTCTGCTCAAAGCCGGCGATGAAGTTTCGTTGATCCGTCGCGGCGAAACGCCGTCGGCGGACGAACTGGAAGCGCTGATGGCTTCGCGCCATACGCCCGGCGTACATGCCAGGCTGAAGGCTGCGACCGTCGGCATCGCCGGGCTCGGCGGCCTCGGCTCGGCCATCGCCGTCGCTCTGGCGCGCACCGGCGTCGGCAAACTGATTGTTGCCGACTTTGACGTAGTGGAGCCGAGCAACCTCAACCGCCAGCAATACTTTGTAGATCAGATCGGAATGCTCAAAACCGATGCGCTGGTTTCCAACCTTCGGAAAATCAATCCGTATGTTCAGGTCGAAG
>DAONGM010000168.1:0-3356 GCA_035404105.1 Pontiellaceae bacterium | reverse complement strand
CGATGCCGCAGCCGGCGCGGGATATACGCCCTGTAAAGTCTGCAAACCGTAAGACTGCGGTTATACCCCCTGTCGGAAAGACGCCCCGGAGCAATCCGGGGCGTCTTTTTGCAGGCTGAATTCGCTCGAACATCTAAATGCAATACACAGGATAATGCCTTTTTTGGTCTCCAGACATATTGTCAGCCATTGGAACCCCTGTACGCCAATACAGCCGATGCACCGAATGAACCGACCGGAATAAAGTTATCAACCGCAACAAAATCGGGCAGATGACGTAAGCCCGCAATGATTCCAATGCCCAGAAAACTGCCGGCCAATGACTACCATATTTTATGAAGCGGTTTCCGCGGAGGACATTTCCCCTTGGCTTTCATTCTGCGAAAATAGTGCTTCATACCGCTTTATTTCATGAGCCTGCGCGCTTTTTCACAGCTTGTTGCAGTGTGTATCAAACTATCGTTCAGGGTTTCACGAAAATGAAGCCGTCGCGGATTTCGATGGCGTAGATTTTGAGATTACCGATATCGGGGTTGTCACAGGCGCCGGTTTTTATGTCGAAGGAGTAGCTGTGCAGCGGACAGACGAGCCGTCCGTTGCCGTAGATGCTGTCCACGATCGGGCCTTGTTTGTGCGGGCAGATTCCGTCGGCGGCAATCCATTCGCCGCTGCGCGTGTGAAAAACTGCGACCGGATGACCGGCCACGTCGAACTGCCGCGATGAGCCGGGAGGAACCTCTTCGACCAGCGCCACTTGTGTAAAGCCGTTTTCCGTGACTTGGTTGTGCGGAACCGGTTCGCGACTCACCGGAGCGACGGCGGTTTCCCACGGGTCTTTATAGTTCGCCCGCACCTGTTCAAAGCGGGTTTCGAGTTCGAGCAGTTCTTTATCCGGCGCGTGCAGAATAGCATCGGTGATCGTTTTGAGTCCGAGGCGCTCGACGAAATGGGCGGTGCGCTCGCCGTATTTGGCGTGGCGGCAATAGTACTCATAATAGCGGTCGGCCAGACGCACGACATCGTCATCGGTTTTCACCTGCGTGATTTTATGGGCAACGTAAACCTGCGAGCCGCCGTTGCCGCCGATATAAATGTCCCAGCCGCCTTCGACGGCGACAACACCGAAATCTTTGATGGTGGCTTCCGAGCAGTTGCGCGGACAGCCGGAAACGCCCATTTTGACTTTCGCCGGGGACATGATTCCGCGATAGCGCTCGCCCATACGGCGGCCCAGTTCCAGCGAGTCCATCAGCCCGAAGCGGCAGTGCGTTGAGCCCATACAGGATTTGCAGGCGCGGAAACATTTGGTGAAGGCATGTCCGGAACCCATCTGCAGTTCATCCCAGACGTTTTTGAGATCTTTCTTATCGATGGAATAAAGTCCGATGCGGTCGGCTCCGGTAACTTTAATCAGCGCACCGTATTTATCAGCTACATCCGCGATTGCCCGCAGGTGCCTGCCGGTGGTCTGACCGCCCGCCATGCTGGGAATGACGCTGAAGCGCCCGTCGTTCTGGATGTTTCCCGAATAGCGGTCGTTCGCGCAGCGGGCGTCATCTTCGACAAGGTAATCCGACATCCAGATGTAATTGAGCAGGTAGTCGAGCGCCATGCGGGTTTTAGAGTCATCCACCGCATTCGGCACCGAGGCCAGCACCTGCGAAACAGAGCGCAGATTGTTGGCGAGGATAAAGGCTGTCAACTCTTCGCGGTTCATCGGAACGCCTGCGGCGTAATATTTTTCGGCGGGATCAATCCGCAGTTCGCCGACCTCGGAAATCAGCAGAGCCTTGATTTTATTTTTACAGTTTCCGCAGCCGGTGCCGGCCTTGGTATTAAGCATCACTTTATACAGCGTGTCGTTGCCGTGCTGAATGGAGCGGCGGATTTTCCCGGCGGATACACCGTTGCAGTCGCAGACCTGCGCTCCGTCAGGAATCTGTTTTCCATCGATCATCGTTTCGCCGGCGCGTGCACCGGGGAACAGCAGATCGGCCCGCCGCGCCGGAACCGGAATTCTGGCGGTGTAGTGCAGCTCGATGACATCCGCATTAAGGTCTTCACCGACCAGGACCGCGCCTTTGAGCAGGTCGTCGCAAATGATGAGTTGCTTATGAATCGCGCCGTGCGGATCGGTGTACTGCACAACTTCATCGCCAGCCTGCGGCTTGAAACGGCCCATGCTGATGACCGGAATATCCGACTTCAACCGGGCGGGCACCGGTGCCGAAGGCGTGTAAACGGTTTCTTCGCCGCACAGCACGGCCGCCAGCGTTCTGGCCTGTTCGTAAACCGGAGCAACAAGCCCCCACGTTTCCCCTTTGAATTCAATACATTCGCCGCAGGCGTAAATGAACGGATCGCTGGTCTGCAACCGGTCGTTCACCGCGATGCCCCTGTTGAAAACCAATCCGGCTTTTTCGGCCAGCTCTTTGTTCGGGCGGATGCCGCAGTTGAAAAAGACCGCATCGGTTTTGATCGAGGAGCCGTCTTTGAACCGGGCTTCTTCCACGCCGGCGGTGGAACCCAGCAGTTCGGTGATGTAAGTTCCCATAACGAACCGGATGCCCAGCGCTTCCAGATGGCGCTTGAGATAGCCGCCCGCTTCTTCCGGCAGCTGCAGCTCCATCAGCGACGGCATCAGGTGCGAAACGATCACCTGCTTGCCCATCAGCCGCAGCATCAGCGCCAGCTCAAGCCCCAGCAGGCCGCCGCCCAGCACGGTCGTATGGCTCTTGTCTTTAAGGAAGTCGCGAATATGGTCCACATCCTGCAGCTTGCGCAGCGAGAACACGCCGGGCAGATCCAGCCCGGTCATCGGCGGAATAAACGGATGCGACCCGGTCGCCAGCACCAGCTTGTCGTAGGCCAGCATCCGCCCGTCTTGCAGCGTTACGGTTTTTCCGGTGCGGTCAATACCGGTGACCACGGCGCCCAGCAGCGCTTCGATACCGTTCTTGTCATACCACTCCGGCGTGTTCAGGAAAAAGTCCGGCAGCGCCGGCTCCTTAAGCTTCACCACCAGTTTGATGCGGTTGTAATTTCCGCACGGCTCGTCGCCGATGACCGTTATGGCGTAACGTTCCGCGCCGCGACTCAGAATTTCCTCAATCAGCTTCCCGCCGGCCATTCCATTGCCGACAACGATGAGCCGCTCTTTTACTGGCATGGCGCACCTTCTTTCGTCTCTGCCGATTAAAAGGTTTCGGCACAAAGGGTTTCAGTTCTTTGTGCCGATTTTGATTCAGGCCGTTATTTCGCCAGACACTGCTTCAAGTCCGCTTCGACCGTGGTGGTCGGCGCGATATTGAATTTTTCCACCAGCACGTTCAGTACGGCGGGCGTGATGAAGGCCG
>DAONGM010000167.1:1159-3449 GCA_035404105.1 Pontiellaceae bacterium | reverse complement strand
AAATTGGGTAGGGACGGCTCGCCGAGCCGTCCGCCCTTCGACAGAGATCAGGACCGGCGGCGCGTTCGGCGAACGCGCCCTACCTTGAAAAGTTCCAGATGCGACCCATTGAGAAAGCGCGGCGAGCCGCCGGACGGGATGATTGAGCGGACGGACGCCCGCCAGCCTCCACTCGTTTTTATGAAGCGGCGCAATCTCTTCCCATTTATGCTGTTCGCGCCACCAGCAGTCCCACAGCGAACGCAGTTCCGTTTTGGAGGCTTGCGGCCAGCCGGAACCGGGCTGTTTCGGAAGCAGGCCGGAAATGCCGAGCAGTACAGCGTAAACGGGTTTCCAGTCATCGCCGTACTGCGCGAGCGCTTCGAGCGGCAGACTTTGCGCCAGCTTCCGGAACGGCGTTTTGTTGTGCTTGTAGCCGAGCGCGGCGGCGGTTTCCTCGTAAAGCGCCTGCGCTTCGCCGCGCTGCCGGATCAGCCACGCCATGCGCAGGGTTTTCTGCCGGAGGCGCTCTTCGCCCGCGCCTTCCAGTATCCGGGAAATTGCGTCCGGCGACTTCCGGGATAACGGAAATTCTGCAGCGGCGTGCGGCTCGTGATACGGATAGGCGGAAAGGTCGAGGCTTTCCAGATCAGCGGCGCAAACGTCCGCCAGCGGAATATGCACCGTGCCGGGCGGAAAAAGCGATTCGTCGATTTTTCCGGAAAACCAGGTGATGTGAAAACGGACGCCGGAATAACGCGGATCGTTTGCGTGGCCGTGGCTTTTCCAGCCGTTTGGGAAAATATGAATTTCGGCATCGCCGGCGACGCGCCGCTTTTCGCGCCCGATCAAAAGCACCGCGCCGGAAAAGTCCGGTCCGGCTTCGAGATTCCAGCGTCCGGGATTTTCGACGGCAACCGGTTCGCCGTGCGAAGTTTTCAGATTCTGCGGGCGCAGGCGTTCATCAAACCAGAGCGCATGCAGGTGGCGTTCGGTATAGGGAAACCAGCGCCCGGCGGTTTCGCAAACGGCTTCGGCGGGCTGCTGCCGGCGATAAGCGGCCGCCCTCGGGAACAATGTTTCCGAAATGGACGGCGCGGCGTACATCACGTCAGCCTCCGTGCCCCGCGTTGGGGAAGTCGAACTCGGTTTCGAAGAGCTCCTTGAATTTTGCGGCGGCGGCGGCTTCGTCCGGCCCTTCAGCCTGAATGGTGATTTGCGTGCCCAGTTCGAGACCGAGAATCATCAGCTCCAGCGCAGAACCGAGCTGGCAGCGGCCAGAAGGTGCAATGACTGTAACCGTGCTTTTGACACCTGCAACAGCCTGTGTAATCACGGCAGTCGGCCGGCAGTGAATGCCGGCGTGATTTTTAATAACTGCTTTTACCTCAACCATAACGCGCCAGATCATGCGCACGGCGGCGGCTTTTTCAATCTTTATCTCAGAAACACTTGCCGCTTTGTTTTTTTAGACAGCCGTCCTTGTTGCAGCGGTAGCAGATTTCGTTGGCCATCGTTTCGCCGCGGAAAAAAGCGTCGAGATTGGAAAGCGTAGTTTCGGCAATATTGCAGAGCGCCTCTTTGGTGAAAAAGGCCTGATGCGCAGTGACCAGCACGTTCGGGAAAGTAAACAGCCGCGCCAGCACATCGTCGGTCAGCACTTCGCCGGAACGGTCCTCGAAAAAGTATCCGTCTTCTTCCTCATACACATCGAGACCGGCGGAACCGATCTTTCCGGTTTTCAGCGCATCAATCAGATCCTTCGTCTGAATGAGTCCGCCGCGGCTGGTGTTGATCAGCATCACGCCGTCCTTCATCTGAGCCAGACTCGCGGCATTAATCATGTGCTGCGTCTCCGGCATCAGCGGACAATGCAGGCTGATGATATCCGACTGACGGTAGAGTTCTTCCAGCGGAACATATTCCACGCCCGCCCCGGCGGCCCAGTCCGTTTTCGGAAACCGGTCGAACGCCAGCACGCGCATGCCGAAGCCTTTGAGGATGCCCGCCAGAATCTGACCGATACGGCCGGTGCCGATGATGCCGGCGGTCTTGCCGTGCAGATCGAAGCCGAGCAGTCCGCCGAGCGCAAAATTGCTGTCGCGGGTTCGGTTGTAGGCTTTGTGCGTCTTGCGATTAAGCCCCATGATCAGCGCGACGGCGTGTTCGGCAACGGCATACGGCGAATAGGCCGGAACGCGGGCGACGTGGATGCGCTCATATACTGCTTTGAGATCGACGTTGTTGTATCCGGCACAGCGCATCGCGATCACGCGAATACCTTTATTGAACAGGATATCCGCAACCGGCG
>DAONGM010000167.1:0-1059 GCA_035404105.1 Pontiellaceae bacterium | reverse complement strand
GAAATAGCGGTTCATGTTTAACTGCCGCCCTGTTTTTAAGGAACTGAACTATGAAATTTGCGCTGAGCTGGCTGAAGGAATATGTGGATTTTGACGACACGATCGCGGGGCTTTCGGACAAACTGACGTTTGCCGGGCTCGAGGTCGAACATATCGAAACGCTCGGCGGTACGTTTGAAGGCGTAGTTGTCGGCGAAGTGAAACAAATCGAGCCTCATCCGGACGCCGACAAGCTGCGCCTCTGCACCGTCGAGTACGGCGCGGCCGAAACGCTGCGCGTCGTCTGCGGCGCGCCGAACGTCGCGGTCGGCGGCAAATATCCGTTCGCCACCGTCGGTACGACTCTGCCGTGCGGCATTAAGCTCAAGAAAGCCAAAATCCGCGGCGTCGAATCGCTCGGTATGCTTTGCGCCAAGGACGAACTCGGCCTCGGCGAAGACCATTCCGGACTGCTGGTGCTGGAGGCTTCGCTCAAACCCGGCACGCCGCTCGCCGCCGTCATGGGCCCGGCGGAAACCGTCTTCGAACTCGAAATCACACCGAACCGCCCCGACTGCCTCAGTATTATCGGCATCGCCCGCGAAGTCGCCGCCATCTACGGCAAACCGCTCAAGATGCCTGCGATCGAACTGAAAGAAAGCGCGGAACCGGTCGAAAAAGAAATCAGCGTCGAAGTCAACGACTCCGCCAAATGCCCGCGCTACACCGCCCGCGTGCTGAAAGACGCCCGGATCGGGCCGTCGCCCGACTGGATGAAACGCCGCCTCGAAGCCTGCGGTATCCGTTCGATCAATAACGTCGTGGACATCACCAACTACGTTTTGCTCGAAACCGGCCATCCGCTGCACGCCTTCGACTATACCTTGCTCAAGGACGGAAAGATCATCGTCCGCCACGCCGCCAAGGGCGAAAAGTTCACCACGCTCGACGGCGTTGAACGCCAGCTGACCGACGAAATGCTGGTTATCGCCGACGCTGGTAAAGCCGTCGCGCTTGCCGGAGTTATGGGCGGCGCGAACACCGAAATCAAAGACAGCACCACAACCATCCTGCTGGAAG
>DAONGM010000166.1:0-3474 GCA_035404105.1 Pontiellaceae bacterium | reverse complement strand
TAAATAATTCTTCGCTCTTTTCCGGTTTACTTCCCTCCGCGGCCTGCCGATAATAGAAGCGAAGAAGAAAGGGGTGCACAATGAAAATACTGGCAACTGTTGACTTCTCCACCACTTCAGAAAGCATTCTGAGAATCACAAAAACCTATGCAAAAAAAATGGGTGCAGAGGTTTTTCTGGTTCACGCCGAACCCGCACAGACGGCTGTCAGTCAGGACGAATACGACACGAAGCCTGAAGCCATGCGCCTGAGACGGGATGCACTGGCCCTCGAAAAGGCCGGAGTGAAGGTGACTTCGGTTTTTGTGGAAGGGCCGGCGTGCGATACTATTCTTTCGGAGGCTCTGCGCCTGAAAGTTGACCTGATTATTACGGGCGCACATGGGCATGGCGGAGCAAACTGCAAGGCGTCGGTCGGACACATCAGCGAGTGCATTCTGCTCAGATCAAAAATCCCGGTAATGGTGGTTCCGGTCTGACATTCAGATAGACCCTTCCCCGGGTTGCAGACCGCAAAAAATTCAGTTTTGCGGTCTGTTAATTTTCCGGTTTTTTCATTTTTTGTGCTTGTTTTTTCAAAACGCCGGACGCATTTCCGAAAATGTCAAAAACCCCTGCAAAATAAGGGATTTTTGCGCATTTTTTGTCCAGTTTTCTATGGCTTCATTTAAGCCGTTTCTGTATTCTGTTTTCTTTGAATTTTGAGAGGAAAAAGAACGCTTATGTCAGATCAAAATCTTGAACAGCAACCGAAGAAATCTGCCGGGTACGGCGCGGACCAAATCACCGTTCTTGAGGGGATGGCGGCGGTCCGCAAACGTCCTGCCATGTACATCGGCGATACCGGCATCCGCGGCTATCACCATTGCGTTTATGAGGTCGTTGACAACAGTATCGACGAAGCACTCGCCGGCTACTGTACGCATGTTGATGTCACCATCAACTCCGACGGTTCGCTCACGGTCACCGACGACGGTCGCGGCATTCCGGTGGATATGCACCCGACCGAACATAAACCGGCCGTAGAAGTGGTTCTGACGGTTCTGCACGCGGGCGGCAAGTTCGACAATGACTCCTACAAGGTTTCCGGCGGTCTGCACGGCGTCGGCGTCTCCTGTGTAAATGCTCTTTCGGAGTGGCTCGAAGTCGAAGTCTGCCGCAATGGACAGGTTTATCATCAGCGCTTTAAACGCGGCGCCACCGTTTCACAGCTCGAAGTAATCGGGAAAACCCAGAAGACCGGAACCAAGGTTACCTTCAAACTCGACCACGATATTTTCACCCACGAGGGTTTCCAGTGGGATATTCTGGCTTCCCGTTTACGGGAACTGGCCTTTCTGAATCGCGGAGTTCGCATCCGGCTGGCTCAGGAAGAACCGCAGCGCGACGAGGTGTTCGAGTATGAAGGCGGCATCAGCGAGTTCGTACGGCACCTGAACAAAGGCAAAGTGGCCATCCATCCGGATGTGATTTATTTCGAGCGCGAGCGCGACGGGATTACGGCGGAAATCGCCATGCAGTACAGCGATGCCTACAACGAAAGCATCTACAGCTTTGCGAACAACATCAACACGATCGAAGGCGGTACGCATCTCTCCGGATTCCGCAGCGCCCTCACCCGCACGGTCAATCAGTACGCGCGCACCAACAAGCTGATCAAAGACGACAAGCAGGCCATGGGCGGCGATGATATCCGCGAAGGTCTGACTGCCGTCATCAGCGTCAAAATTCCCAATCCGCAGTTTGAGGGTCAGACCAAGACCAAACTCGGCAACGGGGAAGTACAGGGCGTTGTCGAGGCCATCGTTAACGAAGAACTCGGAACGTATTTTGAAGAAAACCCGTCCGTGGCCCGCGGCCTGATCGAAAAGGCGATGCTGGCGGCACGGGCGCGCGATGCCGCGCGCAAAGCCCGCGACCTGACCCGCCGCAAAGGCGCGCTCGAAAGCGGCGGACTGCCGGGCAAACTGGCCGACTGTTCCAGCCGCGATCCGGCGCTGTGCGAACTGTACATCGTAGAGGGCGACTCTGCAGGCGGTTCCGCCAAGCAGGGCCGCGACCGCGAGTTTCAGGCCATTCTGCCGGTGAAGGGTAAAGTCATTAACGTGGAAAAGGCGCGTCTGGACAAGGTGCTGGCGAACGAAGAAATCCGCACCATGATCACCGCCATCGGAACCGGTATCGGCGCCGATGAATTCGATCTGAGCAAAACGCGCTACAACACCATCGTCATCATGACCGATGCCGACGTGGACGGCGCGCACATCCGCACGCTGCTGCTGACGTTTTTCTACCGGCAGATGCCGCAGCTGATCGAAGCAGGTTATATCTACATTGCCCAGCCGCCGCTTTATAAAATCAAACGCAAGAAGCGCGAGGAGTACATCGAAAGCGAAGCCCATCTCACGCGCATCCTGCTCGACCTCGGCTCGGAAGACCAGACACTGGTCTGCCCGCTCGGCAACACGCTGCTGGAGTCTGCACAGCTTCCCGAAGTGCTGCAGCTGCTGAGCGAAGTAGAAAAGATCGCCGGGCAGATGGTGCGCCGGGGCATGGATTTCGACGACTACATCCGCCGGATGAACAGCGACGGCCGACTGCCGTCGTTCCGGGTTGAAATCGACCACGGCAAGGGCGAGCCGAAGATCCATTATGCTTTCAACGACACCGAGCTGCGCGCCCTGCGCGAGCAGACTGAAACGGAAATGGGCAAAGAGCTGGAAATCGCGGATTCGCTGACGGGCGGCCCGGGCTTCCGCTGGATCGAGATCCACACCGCCGAACGGCTGGAGAAGCTGATTGCCCAGCTGGATGCGAAGGGCTTCCACGCCCGCTGTCTCTCGCACCTCGAAACGCCGGAGTTTTATCTGACGGACGAAAAAGGCGAAAAGAAAGCGCTGCACTCTCTGCTGGAACTGCTCACGACGATTCGCGAGCTGGGCCGGCGCGGGCTGTCGATTCAGCGGTACAAAGGTCTCGGGGAAATGAATCCCGAACAGCTGTGGGAAACCACGATGGATCCGGCCAAGCGCAAAATGACCCGCGTGGTTCTGGAGGACGCGTTCAAGGCCGACCAGATGTTTACGATTCTGATGGGCGACGAGGTCGAACCGCGCCGCGAGTTCATCGAAAAGAACGCCCTCAATGTACAGAACCTCGATATTTAATGCACAGGAAACCGCACCGCAATGAACACACAACAACACCAGCGTATTGATTTGATCAATATTGAAGATGAAATGCAGCGCGCCTACATCGACTATTCGATGAGCGTGATCATCGGCCGCGCCCTGCCCGATGCGCGCGACGGCCTCAAGCCCGGCAACCGCCGCATTCTGTTCGCCATGAAAGAGCGCGGCTGGAACAGCAGCAAGCCGTTCGTCAAATGCGCGAAAGTCGTCGGGGAAGTGATCGGTAACTACCACCCGCACGGCGACACCGCGGTCTATGACACCATCGTGCGTATGGCGCAGG
>DAONGM010000165.1:1855-3509 GCA_035404105.1 Pontiellaceae bacterium | reverse complement strand
TAAAGAAAGAATATATCATCTGCCATTTGATCAGCAATACGACAAGACGATAGTTGAGCTGGATCGCGGTGAGTGTTTTGTATCAACAATAGCAGAGGCTGAAGATAATAATTTTAGACGAGCGTTTAGATATCACGGAGCGAAGTAGCAAAAAAGGCCGAACGCCTTTCTCCACGGGTAAAAATATTTGCGGCTTCTCAAGCTCCCAGCATCTCAGCCAGATATTTTCCCGTATAGGATTCGGGAGTTCCGGCAACTTTTTCGGGAGTTCCGGCGACGACGATTTTCCCGCCGCGCTCGCCGCCCTCGGGGCCGAGGTCGATCAGCCAGTCGGCGCGTTTAATCACGTCGAGGTTATGCTCAATCACCAGCACGGTATTGCCGCCGTCGCGCAGGGTTTCCAGCACTTCGATGAGTTTGTGGACATCTGCAAAATGCAGGCCGGTCGT
This sequence comes from Pontiellaceae bacterium, assembly GCA_035404105.1. Lineage (GTDB taxonomy): Bacteria > Verrucomicrobiota > Kiritimatiellia > Kiritimatiellales > Tichowtungiaceae > Tichowtungia. Next base: position 3,060 of record DAONGM010000165.1, on the reverse strand, counting down.
CGGCTCGTCGAGAATGTAGAGTGTTTTGCCGGTCGCTTTTTTACTCAGCTCCGCGGAAAGTTTGATGCGCTGGGCTTCGCCGCCGGAAAGTGTCGTGGCGGACTGGCCGAGGCAGAGGTAGCCGAGTCCGGTTTCGCGGAGTGTGCGCAGTTTGCGCTCAATGCCGGGGATGGCGGCGAAAAATTCGCACGCCTCGTTGATGGTCATTTCGAGCACTTCGGCGATGTTTTTGCCGCCGTAATGGACTTCGAGCGTTTCGCGGTTGTAGCGTTTTCCGCCACACTGCGGGCAGGTGACGTAAACGTCCGGCAGGAAGTGCATTTCAATTTTCAGCAGGCCGTCGCCCTGGCAGTGCTCGCACCGTCCGCCTTTGACGTTAAAGCTGAAACGCCCCGGCCCGTAGCCGCGCACCTTGGAGGCGGGCAGCGCCGTGAAAAGGTCGCGGATGATCGAAAATGCTCCGGTGTAGGTGGCCGGATTGCTGCGCGGCGTGCGGCCGATCGGCGACTGGTCGATGACGATGACCTTGTCGATCTGTTCGACGCCGAGCAGTTCCTTGTGTTTTCCGGGGCGCTCTTTGGAGCCGAAGAAGCGGCGGTAGAGGGCGCGGCGCAAGACGTCGTCGACCAGCGTGCTTTTGCCGGAGCCGGAAACGCCGGTCACGCAGGTGAGCAGTCCGAGCGGGATTTTAACATTCACGTTCTTCAGGTTGTTCTCGGCGGCGCCGCGGATTTCGATGTAGCCGGCGGAGGCTTTGGTGCGCTGCTCCGGCGTTTCGATTTGAATTTCGCGGCGCATATATTGCGCGGTGGGCGATCCCGGCGCTTTGAGCAGCTGGGCGGGCGTGCCGGCAAAGACGATTTCCCCGCCGTGGACACCCGCGCCGGGGCCGAGGTCGATCACATAGTCGGCTTCGCGGATCGTCTGTTCGTCGTGCTCGACGACGACGACGGTATTGCCGAGGTCGCGCAGTTCCTTGAGCGTGGCGAGCAGCCGGTCGTTATCGCGCTGGTGCAGGCCGATGCTCGGTTCGTCGAGAACGTAGAGCACGCCGGTCAGGCGCGAGCCGATCTGCGTGGCGAGCCGGATGCGCTGGGCCTCGCCGCCGGAGAGCGTGCCGCTTTCGCGGTCGAGCGTGAGGTAGTCGAGGCCGACGTCCATCATAAAGCCGAGGCGCGCCTGAATTTCCTTCAGGATGTCGCGGG
>DAONGM010000165.1:0-1755 GCA_035404105.1 Pontiellaceae bacterium | reverse complement strand
GAAAAACTGCTGGGCCTGTTCGATGGACAGGCAGCAGATTTCGTAAATGTTTTTTCCGCCGACGGTGCAGGCCAGCGTTTCGGGCCGCAGGCGCGCGCCGTTACAGGCGGTGCAGCGCTGGTTGCCCATATAGGCGCGCAGCCGCTCCTGATTGAATTCGCTTTCCGATTCGGTGTAGCTCCGCTGGAGGTTCGGGATGAGCCCTTCGAACGGCTTTTGCACCTTGTGGCGGCGCAGATAGTAGCTGACCGGTTCGTCGCCGGAGCCGTAGAAGAGAGTTTTTTTGAAGGAAGCCGGCAGTTCGTTGAACGGCGTATTGAGCGAAACACCGTAATGATCCGCGACGGCGGCCAGCAGTTTCTTGTAATAGATGATGGCCCGCCGCCCGCCGCGCCGCCACGGGTGGATGGCTTCTTCGAGCGGGAGCGTTTCGTCGGGGACGACCAGCTCTTCGTCGAACGTCAGCAGGTTGCCGAGGCCGTGGCAGGTCTGGCAGGCGCCGTAGGGGCTGTTGAAGGAAAAGTGCTTCGGCGTGAAGGTCTCGAAGCTGATGTTGCAGTCGAGGCAGGCGTTTTTTTCGGAGTAAAGACGGTCTTCCCAATTGTTCTCGGGTAGGGCGCGACCGCCGGGCGCGCCGCGGACGGATCGGCGATCCGTCCCTACCTCAACCATCGCGATCATCAGCCCTTCGCCGGTGGCGAGCGCCAGCTCAACCGAATCATTGATGCGGCTGCGTGCGGCGGGGTCGATGACCAAGCGGTCGATCACGGCTTCGATAGTGTGCTTTTTATTTTTGTCGAGCGGCGGAACGGCATCCAGCTCGCAGAGTTCGCCGTTGACGCGGACGCGGACGAAGCCCTGCCGCCGGATCGCGGCGAAGATCTCTTCGTGCTGGCCCTTGCGCCCGCGCACCAGTGGCGCGAGCAGCAGGACCTTGGTCTTTTCCGGAATCTGCAAAAGCTGTTCGGTGATGTTTTCGGCGCTCTGCCGCTGGATCGGTTTGCCGCAGGACGGGCAGTGAACTTTGCCGATGCTCGAAAAGAGCAGGCGGAGGTAGTCGTGAATTTCGGTGGTGGTGGCGACGATGGAGCGCGGATTGGAGCCGGCGGTGCGCTGTTCGATGGAAATCGCGGGCGAGAGCCCTTCGATCGAATCCACATCCGGCTTCTGCATCTGCTCGAGAAACTGGCGGGCGTAGGCGGAGAGGCTTTCGACATATTTGCGCTGGCCTTCGGCATACAGCGTGTCGAAGGCGAGCGACGATTTGCCTGAACCGCTCAGGCCGGTGATGACGGTGAGTTTATTGCGGGGGATGCGCACGGTGATGTTTTTGAGGTTATGCTCGCGTGCCCCCGTTACAGTGATCCATTTTTCGCTCATATTCAGACGGTTCCGTAATTTCAGAAGCGACTATAGCCCCTTTCCGCTGTTTGGAAAAATCTTGTTTGGCGCCAGTTTTGGGTTATAACGAACGGCCATGAATACAGAGTTAAAAAAGATTCTTCAGAAACCGGCCACCGGCAGTGTGCTGACAGTGGCGGCCGGCATTTCTTTCTTTTTCAACTGCATGCTGCTGCCGCTGGTCGGCCGGGCGGGCTCCAATGCTCCCCATGCAGATACGAACCGGCTGGCGTTTCTGCTGGTGCTGGGAATCACCTTTCTGCTGGCGGCTTTGGCAACGTGGTCAAAGCTGGTGCGCCGCGCGGACGACCAAAGTCCGTTTCCTTATTGGTCGCTTGGCCTTTGCGCCGTTTG
>DAONGM010000164.1:0-3520 GCA_035404105.1 Pontiellaceae bacterium | reverse complement strand
TCGCAAAATTCGGAGAGAAAAGTTCCAATATTCAAAAACTCCGCTATGCTATCCCTTTTTTGAAAGAGCCTTCATGCGGAAGCGATCAGGCAAATCAGTAAAGTTTTATTTGAAGCTGATGCGGCATCCGGGCACTCCTGAGAGTGTCGGACGCGGCGTCGCTGCCGGACTGTTTTCAGCCTTCATCATTCCGGCCGGACATATGCCGCTGGCCTTTGCGCTGGCCATGCTGGTTCGCGGCGCGCGCGGCGCGTCCTTATTGTCGACCTGGATCGTCAACCCGCTGACGGTTTCGGTGATTTATCCCGTTCAGTGTTATATAGGCAGTTTTTTAATCGGAGATCTGTTATCCTATCCGGAAATTAAAAACCTGGTTTTGGATGCCATGACCAATCCGTCGCTGAAAACGGCAGGAACGCTGGGCGGTGAATTGATTGTTTCCTTTCTTGTCGGCGGAATGCTGCTGGGAGTCCTGGCAGCGATATCCGGTTATTTTTGTACAATTGTAATGGTGCGGCGCTACCGGGCGCAGAAAGCCAGACGGAAAACGGCACGAATGGACTGCCGGAAAACCACGGAGGATTGCTGATTATGCGGCTTACAAAACATGGAATGAGAGAATGGCTGGGCGCCGGAGTTATTGCGCTGCTGCTGTCACTGGTCTGGTTCTGGCTGGCAGAAACCGTCTGCCCGGCAGCCGGAAAGGTGCTGATCGGATTAACCTGGCTGCTGTGGCTGGCCGTTGCGGCTTTCTTCCGGGTTCCGAACCGCCGGATTATTGCGGATGCCAATGCGCTGGTTTCGCCGGCCGACGGCGTGGTGCGTGACATCGAAACCGTGGAAGACCACGGAATTGAGATTTTTGCCGGACAGAAACTGACGCGAATCGGTATTTTTCTGTCGGTGCTGGACGTCCATGTGAACCGTGCGCCGTGCGACCTTGAGGTGAAGTACCGCAAGTACAAAGAAGGCCGCTTTCTGGACGCCCGGGACAAACGCTGTTCGAAGGAAAACGAATCGCTGGTGATCGCCGGCATGGGTTCAGCCGCCGGCAAAACCTTTCCCGTCGCAATCCGTCAGGTTTCGGGCGCAATTGCCCGCCGGATTGTCTGCGTCCCTCAGCCCGGCGATGTATTGAAAAAAGGCGAGATTTACGGGATGATCAAGTTTGGTTCGCGTACCGAGTTGTATTTCCCCGGCGAAATCGGCATAACCGTTTGCGTACAGATCGGCGATAAGGTCCGGTCTGGCAGCACTCTGATGGGTCGTGTCGAAAACTGATTCAACGGCTATGATAAACGAATCTATTGATGAAGAAGATGATGAAGCCCGGTTTAATCCCCTGCCGAGTCTGATCACATTGTGCAACGCCTTTTGCGGCTTTGCATCGATTGTCTATGCGATTGCCAGCTATGCGCGCGGCGAAGCGCTTCCGGAAGCCTGTATCTGGCTGTTACTGGGCGCAATGGTATTTGATACTCTCGACGGGCTGGCAGCGCGAATGCTGCACGCAAAAAGTCTGCACGGCGCCAATCTGGATTCTCTGGCGGACGCGATTTCTTTCGGCGTGGCTCCGGCGGTCACTGTTTTTGTTTTCATCCGGCGCAACTGTCCCGTCGCCTCGACCGGAGGCATATTGATGATCTGGGCTGTCGCCCTCTTTTATCTCGGCTGCACCCTGTGGCGGCTCGCGCGCTACAACACGCTGCTCGCCGGGGGTAAAAAAGATGACGGCTGTTTTACGGGCCTTCCGTCGCCGGCCGGCGCCAGCATGATTTACAGTGCGGGACTTTTTCTTCCGCGGCTGGATCTCGGCCCGCACCTGTTTTTCTACTTCCTGCTGGGATATGCCTTTCTCACCGGTCTGCTGATGGTCAGTAACGTTCCTTACCCGCACGCGCGCCGCTGCGTCTCGGGAGAACCCCGTGTACTCAGTTTCGTGTTTGTCTGCGTGGTTCTTGGCTCGATTGCCGTTTTCGGCCTGACCGCAATGGTGATCTGGGCTTACATCTATTTCCTGATCGCTCCGCTGGCTGAGATGCTGGTGAGAAAACGGGCCGGACGTCCGGCTCTGGCTCTCCTTTTTTCTGCACTGGGACGAAAACCGTCGGCCCGGTAACTGCGAACATGAAAACGGCGGCATACTCTGTAGGTTGCGGATGCCTGCTGCTCTGTTTCCTGTCCGGCACAGCCGCCGCCCAGCGTATCTCTTTTAGAGCCATACCTCCGGGCTGGTCGGTGGAAGGCAAGCCGTTTACCAAAGCCTCCATCTTCGAAGTTCAGAATAATCCGGCAGCTCCCGGGCATCAGTGGCTTTCGGTAACTTCTGAAAAAGCCAGCGCATCTCTGCTGTCAAGCTATCCTCTGCCGGTGAATTTAAATAAAACGCCGATTATCCGCTGGCGCTGGCGTGCAACCGTTCTTCCGCCCGGAGCCGACGGCCGCGACCCGGAAAAAGACGACCAGGTCATCGGCCTTTACGTCAGCTCCGGCAGCAGATTCCGGCAGCAGTCGATCGCCTACCGCTGGGAAACACAGACGCCGGTCGGCGCAGAAGGCACCGTGCGGTACGCCAGCCTGTTCTCCGTCAAATGGTTCACGGTCCGCAACGAAAATCATGTGGACGGCGAAACCTTTTTCATTGAAGAACGGAACGTCGCCGAGGATTTTAAAAAAACATTCGGTGCGGTGCCGGACGAAATCGGAATAGGAATTTCCTGTAACAGCCAATATACGGGCTCCAAAAGCGCGGCTCAGCTGGACTGGATCGAATTCTGCGAAGCGGACACCAAACAGACGACTCTGGCCTCCGACTGATTCGAAAGGAACCCATGACCAATCCCCGTCCTAAAGAAGAAAACCCGATGATCAGCATCCTGCTGAATGTCGTCATCCCCGTCGTCATCCTGACCTGTTTGAGCAAAGACAAATACCTGGGCCCGGTCTGGGGTCTGGTCGTCGCGCTGATTCTCCCGATCGGCTACGGCATCCATACGCTGGTCAAAGAACGGCGCGCGGACTTTGTTGCGATCATCGGCATCATCAGCGTCCTGCTGACCGGCGTGTTCGGGATTCTGAAACTGCCGCCGCAGTGGATTGCCGTCAAAGAAGCCGCCATTCCGCTGATTATCGGACTGGCGATTGTGATTTCGCTGAAAACGCCTTACCCGCTCATCAAAAAAATCCTGATGAGCGAAAAACTGTTCAACGTGCCGCTCCTGCACGAAAAACTGCGCGAACAGGGTAACGAAACGAAGTTCGAAAAACGGCTGGTCGGCCTGACCTGGGGCTTTGCCTCGTCCATGTTTCTCTCATCGGCACTCAACTACACGCTGGCGAAAATCGTACTGAAAAGTCCGCCGGGCACCGAAGCCTACGCCGCTGAGATCGGCAAAATGACCGGTCTGAGCTACATCGTCGTCATGCTGCCCAGCATGGCCGTGATGATTCTCGTGCTGATGGCGCTGATCAAAACCCTCACGCACCTGACCGGCCTGAAACTCGACGACCTGCTCGCCGA
>DAONGM010000163.1:0-3590 GCA_035404105.1 Pontiellaceae bacterium | reverse complement strand
AAACTCCGGTCTTTCCCCGGCGGGCGGGATGGGTAATATGGGCGCCAACCTATGAAATCCGTACCCTTCTGCCATCTTCATTTTCACACGGAATACAGCCTGCTCGACAGCTCGTGCAAGGTGGCGGAGGCCGTCAAAACCGCCAAGGAGTTGGGCCAGGAGCATCTGGCGATTACCGACCACGGCGTGCTGTACGGCGTGATTGATTTCTATAAGCAGGCGCGCAAAGCGGGCATCAAGCCGATCATCGGCTGCGAGGTGTACATTGCCCGCAACGGGATGGATGAAAAGACCTCGCAGGCGGACAATCTGCATCTGGTTCTGCTTGCGGAAGATAATGAGGGCTACAACAACCTGATGCATCTGGTTTCCCTCGGCCATCTGGAGGGGTTCTATTACAAGCCGCGCATTGATAAGAAGATTCTGCGGCAGTACAGCAAGGGGCTGATCGGCCTCTCCGCCTGCCTGAAGGGCGAAATCGCCGAGGCCTGCGCCGAGGGCGCCGTCGACAAGGCGGTCGTGCTGGCGAAAGAGTATGCTGAGATTCTTGGCGTCGATAATTTCTTCCTGGAAATTCAGGATCACGGCATTCCGGAACAGCGCACCGCCAACCGGCATATTATCGAGGTGGCCAAGCGCACCGGTCTGCCGCTGGTGGCGACCAACGACGTTCATTACATCCGGCAGGAGCACCGCGACGCCCACGATGTGCTGATCTGTCTGCAGCACGGCAATCTGGTGAGCGACCCGAACCGGATGAGTTATTCCGGCAGCGAATTTTATATGAAGAGCGGCGCCGAGATGGAGCGGCTTTTCCCGGACCATCCGGAAGCGATCGCCAACACCGTTGAAATCGCGCGCCGCTGCAATGTGGAGTTCAACGTCGACAACCCGCCGCTCCACTTCCCGACCTACGCCATTCCGCCGGAATACAAGAGCCAGAAGGAATACCTGATGGCGACGGGTATTGCGGGGCTGAAACAGCTCTATCCGGTCGACGATCTCGAGAACCCGAAGACGGAGATCGAGAAGCGCGTCGCCGAGCGGTTCAACTATGAAGTCGGCATCATCGAAAAGACCGGCTTCATCAACTACTTTCTCGTGGTGCAGGACTTCATCCGCTGGGCCAAAGACCACAACATTCCGGTCGGGCCGGGCCGCGGTTCGGGCGCCGGCAGTATGCTGGCCTACGCGCTCGGCATCACCGCGCTCGACCCGCTGCTCTACAACCTGATTTTCGAGCGCTTCCTCAACCCCGACCGCGTTTCGCCGCCGGACTTTGATATCGACTTCTGTCAGGCGCGCCGCGGCGAGGTGATCGAGTACGTCAAAAACAAATACGGCCTCGAAAACGTCGCGCAGATCATCACCTTCGGAACGCTCGGCGCAAAAACCGTTATCCGCGACCTCGGCCGCGTACTGGGCCTGCCGCTGAATGAATGCGACAAGCTCGCCAAGATGGTGCCGGAAACGCCCGGCGCGACGCTCGAACAGGCGCTGGCCGAAAACCCCGACTTCAAACGCGCCTGCGCCAGCGACCCGACCGCCCGCGAAATCATGAAGTACGCGCAGATCCTCGAAGGTCTGCCGCGCCATACCGGCACGCACGCCGCCGGCGTGGTCATCGGCGAAAAACCGCTGATCGACATTCTTCCGCTCTCGCGGGATAAAGACAAACAGGTCATCACCCAGTTTGAAATGAAGCCGATGGAAGCCATCGGCCTGCTCAAAATGGACTTCCTCGGTCTGAAAACGCTGACGGTGATTCAGGAAGCGGTGGACAATATCCGCGCCAACCACGGCGTGGAGCTGGATATTCTGAAAATCCCGCTCGACGACAAGAAGACCTACGAACTGCTCAACCGCGGCGACACGATCGGCGTGTTCCAGGTCGAAAGTCCCGGCATGCGCGACACGCTGCGCAAAATCGGCCTCGACCGCGTCGAAGACCTGATCGCCATGATCGCGCTCTACCGCCCCGGCCCGATGCAGTTCATCGACGAATTTATCGCGCGCAAGCACGGCAAGGTGAAAATCCAGTACGAGCATCCGCTGCTCGAAAGCATCGTCAAAGAAACCTACGGCATTATCGTTTATCAGGAGCAGATTCAGCAGGCGGCCAATAAGCTGGCGGGCTTCTCGCTCGGTCAGGGCGACCTGCTGCGCCGCGCCATGGGTAAAAAAGATAAAGCCGTCATGGACGCCCAGCGCGCCAGCTTTATCGACGGCTGCAAAAAAACCAACAACATCGACCAGAAGCTGGCCCAGAAGCTCTGGGAGATGATCGAAAAATTCGCGCAGTACGGCTTCAACAAATCGCACAGCGCCGCCTACGGCATCATCTCCTACCAGACCGCGTGGCTGAAGGCCAACTACCCCGAAGAGTTCATGGCCGCCATGCTCTCGAGTGAAATGGGCAACCCCGACAAGCTGGCGATGATGCTGGCCGAAACCCGCGAAATGGGCCTGAACGTCCGCGCGCCGAGCGTCAACGAAAGCGTCGCCCGCTTCCGCCCCGCCAAAGGCGCGATTCACTTCGGCATGGCCGGCGTGAAAAACGTCGGCGCCGGCGCCGTCGAAACCATCACCGCCGAGCGCGAAAAAAACGGCCCGTTCAAGGGGCTGATGGATTTCTGCTCCCGCATGGATTCGCGCGAAGTGAACCGTAAGACGCTGGAAAGCCTGATCAAATGCGGCGCCTTCGACTTCTGCGGCAAGCCGCGCAGCCGCCTGTTCGCCGGCATTGAAATGGCGATGAGCCGCGCCGCCTCGGCGCAGCGCGACAAACAGAGCGGGCAGAGCTCGCTCTTCGATATGCTCAGTAGCAGCGGCCCCGCGCAGGACAACGACGACGACCTGCCCGCCGCCGACCCGTGGCCCGACAGCGAAATGCTCTCGGCCGAAAAAGAACTGATCGGCTTTTACATCTCCGGCCATCCGCTGGCCGAGTATGAATGGACGCTGCGCACCTTCGCGCTCCAGCGCATGGGCGAGCTGGCCGACGTCCTGGAAGCCGCCGGAACCGACGAGCAGAAAGCGATGATCCGCGTCGGCGGGCTGGTGGATAAATATAAAAAAGTGTTCACCAAACCGAAGAAACCGGAAGACAGCCCGAAACCGTACGCCCGCTTCCGGCTCGAAGGGCTCGAAGCCGCCGTCAACGCCGTCGTCTGGCCTGACGACTTCCCGAAATTTGAAAAACTGCTCGAAGACGGCGCACCGCTGATGGCCGCGGGCCGCATCACCAAAGACTTCCGCGACGAACTGGAAATCCAGGTCTCCGAACTCTTCCCGCTGTCCGCCGCCCCGACCCTCTTCGCCGAAAAAGTCAGCCTGCATCTGACGGAAGCCTCGCTGAGCAGAGAAAAACTGCAGGCCGTGAAAAAAATCGCGGCAGCACATTCCGGCCCGACGCCGCTGAACCTCTGCGTCCTGCTCGATTCCGGCGAAAAGGTTTTCATCAAAGCCGACCGCTCTTCGCAGGTGACCGCTTCGCCGGAGCTGATCCAGAAACTGGAGCATCTGCTCGGCGAAGAAGCGGTGTATGTCGGCACCAAAACAAAACCGTTTCTGTACGAGCCGCCGCGCCG
>DAONGM010000162.1:1432-3601 GCA_035404105.1 Pontiellaceae bacterium | reverse complement strand
ATGGCGGAGAGGGGGGGATTCGAACCCCCGGTACCTTTTAAGGGTACACACGCTTTCCAAGCGTGCTCATTAAACCACTCTGACACCTCTCCGCAAAAAAGGTTTCACACGGTAGTGTCTTCGGCGGAGTCTGCCAAGTCATTTTCTGCGGCAGGTTCAAAAGGTTCGGCGGATTCGTCCGGTACGGAATAAATGGATGAAGCGGCCGGTTCGGGCAGGCGCGCTTCGCTTTGGCGGGTGAGGAACTCCTTCGCCAGCAGCCGGTAGGCATTGGCACCTTTTGATGCCGTGTCATATTCGGTAATCGGCCTGCCGTGGCTGGGCGCTTCGCTCAGCCGCACACTGCGCGGAATAAAAGTTTTATACAACCGGTCGCCGAAATGTTTATGAACCTCCGCCGCCACCTGCTGGGCCAGATTGGTGCGCACGTCATACATCGTCAGCACGATTCCTTCAATGGACAGACCGGGATTTCCGGCGGAGCGCACCTGCTCAATCACGCTGACGATCACGCTCAGGCCTTCCAGCGCCAGATATTCGGCCTGAATCGGAATCACAATCGAATCAGCCGTGTAGAGCGCATTCATGAAGAGAATGCCGAGCGACGGCGGGCAGTCGAGCAGGATCACGTCATATTCGTCCTGCTCAACAATCGGGCGCAGAGCGTTCTTCAGGCAGTGCAGATAATTGTTCATGCGGGCGATCGCCACCTCGCAGCCCGCCAGATCAAGTTCCGACGGAATCATGTGCAGCCGCTTCGTCGCCGTCGGCTTAATCAGCGTGCGGACGTCTGCCTCGCCGAGCAGCGCGGAATAAATACTGGCGCCTTCCTCTTTCTCCAGACCGAGCGCGCTTGTTGCGTTAGCCTGCGGATCGAGATCGATCAGCAATACGTTTTTACGGCGTTCGGCCAGCGCGGCAGCCAGATTGACGGCGGTGGTGGTTTTTCCCACGCCGCCCTTTTGATTCGCCAGCGCAATAACTTTAGTACTCATGAATGCAGTTCCCGCTTCTGTTTTTGGATTCAGCTTGTGCGATCATGCCGGAAGACGGGGGGCCGATGCAATACGGCAGATTTACTCCGTCATGTTATAAAAAAAGCGGCGGCTGTTGAGCCGCCGCCTGCGATCCGCAAGAACGGAACGTTAATCAGCGGGCCGTCTTTTCCTTTTCGGTGTCATCCGCCACGACACCTTTCTGACGTTTTTCCAGATAGGTGGTCTTGTTGAGCGGCGGATAGCCTTCTTTGCGGATCCGCTCGCCGAGCTGGCGGAAGTTGGTTGCCACATCGTCCGGAATCGAGCCGTCAGGCTTCGGGCCGAAGTTGAGCAGCAGATTCGCATTATTGTCCGCCGCGATCAGCAGCATCTTCCAGAGGCCGTCGGCCGGCCGGCAGGTGACGGTCGGGGACCATTCCCAGGGACCCTGGCTGGTGACGGCAATTTCAGCTTTCTTTCTGAAGTTCGCCTTCCAGGCGGCGTCGGACAGCTCGCGAATCCGTTTATTTTGCGGGGAATCGCCTTTATAGAAAGAGCTGATGGGCGCCAGAGAGCGTTCGCCGACCAGAATATCTTCGGTGCCGGTTGCGCCGGTCTTGAAGTGAATGAGGGCTTGCGGCTGGAGCTGACGGATGACGTCATACATTTCCTGAAGTTTAAACATCTCGCTGTTAGCCAGCACGCCGCCCAGCGGGTCGAACCAGAACCCGGCGACCGGACCGTACTTGGTGCACAGCTCAGCCAGCTGCTGTTTGCAGAACGTACGGTAGTTCTCAAAGTCCTCCGGAACGCGGTATTTGAAGTACGCGTTGCCGGCGGCATCATATTTCGGGCGGCCCACGGAATAGAGTTCCCGCGGCAGGAAGTAGGGGTGGGTCCAGTCAATGCCGATGGAATAGTAAATGCAGAGCGGCATGCCGTGTTCATGGCAGGCTTTGACCAGCTCAGCGAGCAGGTCGCGGTTGAAATAGTCTTTACTGTCAAAGTCGGTGTATTGGCTGTCCCACAGGCAGAAGCCGTCATGGTGCTTGGCCACAAAGGTGATGTAGTGCATGCCGCTTTCTTCAGCCAGTTTGACGATTTCCTCGGCATTGAAGCCGGAGGCCGTCACTTCGTGGGCCGTTTTCTTATACTCCTCAAGCGGGATGTTTTTGTTAAACATCGACCAGGC
>DAONGM010000162.1:0-1332 GCA_035404105.1 Pontiellaceae bacterium | reverse complement strand
CGGAGGCATCGAGCGCCCGGAACGCGTCGCGGAACGGACGGGCATTCGGGTGGAGCGAGCCGATAAACGCGGCGTCGGCCTTCAGGGACAGTGCGCTGAATTTTTGCAGCGCAAGCAGCTCCGGCATCCAGGCCGTACCGCACTGCTGCGCCGCATTGCGGATAATCGCTACGCCGCGCTCCATCATCTTCTCGATTTTGCCGGCGGGCAGACTGGCATTTTGTGTAACGACCGGCTGAATCCGGCGGACGCCGAGTTCGGTCGCCTTTTGCAGGATCAGCTCGAACCGGTCCGGTTTGCAGACCGCTTGAATGAGCGTAATCTCCACCGCCGGCGGCGGAACGGTTTCGCGCGCGGTAATCCGGACGATCACCTCTTTTTTGGTCACGGCATCAACCACGCCGTCGGCGCGGGTTCCCTCTCCGTCAAACAGCGTCAGCTCCTGACCCGCCTCGACGCGGAGAACCCGTGCAAGGTGGTGCGACTCATCCGCAGCAAGCACTACGCGCTCCGCGCGCAGCGCCGCCGGGTCCGCGAAGCTGTTAATCCTCATTGGCCTTTTTCCAGGATCCGTTTGCGCTCGTAGAATTTTTCCGCCGCTTTATGCATTTTCTGCCTCAGCGGGAAGTGCTTCTCGTTCAGCAGCTCGGCGGCTTCCTGCAGCTTTTTCTTTTCTTTGCTGCCGAGCCCCTGCGGAATTTCGATCTGAACGACAACATGCTGGTCGCCGGTGCCGTAGCGCGGACTGCTGATGCCTTTGCCCTTCATCCGGAACACCTTGCCGCTTTCCGTGCCGGCAGGAATTTTGAGTTCGGCTCCGCCGTGAATCGTCGGCACAGGGACTTCGCCGCCCAGCGCGGCGATATGGAACGGCACCGGAATTTCGCAGACAATATCCAGATCGTTGCGCTTGAAAAATTCGTGTTCGCGGACGTGCAGTACAATATAAAGATCGCCTGCCGGGCCGCCGCGCAGTCCGCCTTCGCCCTTGCCGGCAATGCGCAGGCGCGAGCCGGTTTCGACTCCGGCCGGAATCTTCACGTCGATGGTGCGTTTGTTGCGAACCAGCCCCTGACCGTGGCAGGCGGTACAGGGCTTTTCGATCACCTGACCCGCACCGCGGCAGGCCGGACAGGTCTGGCGGAACTGAATGAACCCGCCGCCGCTGACCACCTGGCCGCTGCCGCGGCAGGTCGAACAGGTTTTGCGTCCGGAGCCGGGTTCTGCGCCGCTGCCTTTGCAGCGTTCGCAGGTTTCGTTGACGTTGATGCGGATTTCGCGCGAGGAACCGAGGACGGCTTCTTCGAAATCGATATCCAGATCGAAGCGCAA
>DAONGM010000161.1:0-3615 GCA_035404105.1 Pontiellaceae bacterium | reverse complement strand
ATGACCGAGCAGCGGGCGGCAATCGCTTCGAGTACAACCAATCCGAACGGTTCTTTGAGCGATGAGAGCACGAAGCAGTCGGCTGCATGCAGCAGGTTGATGGCGTCTTTACGGAATCCGGCCAGAAAAACCACGGTTTGAAGATTCAATGTGTGGATGAGGTCTGTGAGCCGCTGCCGCTCCTCACCTTCTCCGGCGATCAGCAGGCGGGCGTTCGGGTATTTTTCATAAACCGGTTTGAAAGCGCGGATGAGGTAGTCGAAGCCTTTCTCTGCGGCCAGTCGTCCAAGCCCCAGGAAAAGAAAGTGTTCTGGGGTGAAGCCCCATTCAGACCGGATTGTCTGACGGTCGGCGGTTGGCCGGCTGAACCGCTCGACATTGATCGAGTTGGGAATGGTGGTGAATTTGTCGGTACCGGAACAGCGGGATTTTTTAGCCACGAAAAACACAAGAAACGGTCGTAGAAAGGTGTGGAAGGGTTTTGAACCTGTGGATTTTCGTGTTTTTTGCGGCCATTGTTCTCTCGTGTCGTGATTCTCAATACCTGACTGCCGGGGCAACAGATAGGTCAGTTTTTTCTTCAAAAAGGCTGTGGTGCTTTCCGAGCAGCCTGCAAAGCCGTTAATTCGCCAGCCGAGCAGTCGGTAAAAGAGTTTTCGTTTGAATTTCCGGACCAGATTAAAGCTATGGACGTGCGCCAGTACTTTGATTTTCGGGAGAAAGAGCGCGGCCCAGACGGCGCAGACGATGCAATGGCGGTTATGGGCGTGGATCAGGTCGGCCTGTTCATCTTTGAGAATCCGGATCAGTTTGCGAACGGCCGGAATCAGACGGACGTTTTGATTTTTTTCGAACAGGTAGTAGCAGGGGAAGCCTTCTTCCGCCATCCGGTTGGGCTGGGTCGATTGCTGCTGGATGTAGATCAGGACGAACCGGTACTTATTCCGGTCGTGCATGCGGATCTTTTCGAATGTGAAATAGTCATAATCGCCATCAAAATGAGCTGGCGACAGATTTGCAATAACCGTTTTATTCAAACTCGAGTTCCTTTTTACGTCCGTCTTGTACAAAGCCGCTGAAAATGATGTGTTTGTCAGCCAGCATCGTCAATGCAATACTCCGGCGGTTTTGCGATCCAGGCCGGTCAGAACGCACATGTGTACTCCTTTCGCGGTGTGTTTCGCCTTAGCCTTTGATTCCGGACGTTTTGGGCTGCCGTTGACCGGAATCCGGAACGCGATCGGGTTGATATGCGCCTCGACAATCAGGCTCTGCACGGTTATAGAGAAGGGCTGTTTTTCCAAACTTCAGGAGCAGGACTATGAACGGCTGGTTGATTCTTGGTTTTTTTGCGCAGGCGCTGTTTGCCTCGCGGTTCATTATTCAATGGATCGCCAGCGAGCGGGCCGGCGAGAGCGTGATGCCGGAAGCGTTCTGGATGATCAGTTTGGCCGGTTCAACGCTGCTGCTCGTATATGCCATTTATAAGCAAGACCCTGTCTTTATTCTCGGTCAGGCCAGCGGACTGCTGGTCTATTTCCGGAATATCCATCTCATCGAACGGAAGAAAAAATGCGGGAAGAAATAGACGTTTCAGTGATTGCGCCGGCTTTTAACGAGCAGGACTGCCTGCCGTTGCTGGTGCGTGCCATTTACGACGCTTTGCAGCCGGCCGCCCTCCGGTTCGAAATTCTGCTGGTGGATGATGCCAGCACGGATCAAACGGCGGAAGTGATCCGGACGCTGGCACAAAAATATCCGGCGGTCCGGCCGGTGACGCACCGCTTCAACTGCGGGCAGAGCGCGGCGATTGCCGCCGGATTCCGCGCGGCGCGCGGAAACGTGGTGGTGACGCTGGATGCCGATATGCAGAATCCGCCGTCGGAAATTCCCCGCCTGCTGGCCGAGCTGACGCCCGGAACCGACGCGGTTTGCGGTGTGCGCACAAAGCGCAACGATACCGCAATCCGGCGGCTCTCTTCCCGTGTGGCCAACAGCAGCCGCGACTGGATCACCGGCGTGCCGGTCCGGGATGCCGGCTGCGGATTCCGGGTTATTCGCAAAGAGGCGCTTCGCGAAGTGCCGGTGTTTAACGGCCTGCACCGCTTTCTGACGACGATTCTCAAATTGCAGGGATTTGCGGTTAAGGAAGTCGAAATTGCCCATGCTCCGCGTCCGGCCGGGAAATCGAAATACGGAATCAACAACCGCCTCTGGCGCGGTCTGGCCGATTGCTTTGCCATGCGCTGGTATGCCCGCCGCGTCGTGTCACCTAAACGCTGTTCCTATGAAGATGCACATTAATCCGCCCGGTCCGCTCCGCCGCGTTCTGCCGGGGTTCGGAGGAAAGCGGCTGGCGATCCTGTTTGTTGCATGGCTGGCGCTGTTTGCCGGCATCAACTCGATCCCGGTCGAAGACCACGAAGCGTTCGTATTGCAAACCGCCCGCGAAATGAACGCGAACGGCGACTGGGTTCTGCCGTATTTCAACCAGGTGCCGCGCCTGAACAAGCCGCCACTCAACTACTGGTTTACGCTGGGCCTGTCCCGCCTGGCCGGTACCGATATCGAGCCGTGGACCGGACGGGCCTGTTCGATGCTGTCCGGCCTGCTGCTGCTGCTGGCCACCGCCTACACCGGCGAAAAACTCTACGGCCGCCGCGCCGGTTTTCTGGCGGCTGTCCTCCTGCTCAGCACTCAGGGATTTGCCGGATTTTCCCACAATGCGCGCCCGGACTTTCTGTATTCGGCGCTTTGTGTGCTTCAGCTTTTCGCCTGGATCGGTGCCTGGCGCTCGGCGGACGGAACTTCGCGTCAGCGGGGATTGGCGGCGCTGGGCTGGGTGCTGGCGGGTCTGGCTACGCTGACTAAGGGTCCGCAGATTCCGGCCGTCTTTCTGCTGGGCTTCCTGCTGTTTATGCTGTGCGGCACCGAACGCCGCCGGACCCTGAAGGTTCTGCGACCTTTCAGCGGTCTGGTCATTCTGGTTGCGCTGGCTCTGCCGTGGTGGCTGCTGCTTCAGCAGCGGCTGCGGGTGGAGGGGATTGATCTGAGCAAGACCCAGCTGTCCGGTTCGCTGTTGCAGACCCTGTCCGACTGGAAAGAAATTCTCAGTTTCTATTATGTCTTCAGAATTCTTCTGTTGCTGCTGCCGGTCAGCCTGCTGATCCCGTTGCTGATCTTCCGCGGCCGCCGCAAGCCGGCCAAGCCGGCAGGAGTGGCTCGACTGATTCTGTATGTCAGCATCGTCACGCTGGCCGTGTTTACGGTCGGTGGACACTACCGCCCGCATTACATGCTGCCGCTTCTGCCGCTCTTCATTTTACTGCTGACGGCCTGGATCGGTCGGACGGTCGGGCATCCGGTGCATCAAAAGATCTGGAGGATCCTGCTCGGAGCCGGAGCCGTTGCGCTGGCGGTCTGCGCCGGGCTGCTGCTCTGGCAGCAGCAATATGCAACGCTGGTTTTTCTGGTGGGTGTCGGAGCGGTGCTGGCGCTCCTGCTGAAAAAAGAGCTGCGCGAACCGGTCTGGAACGAACACCCGCTCTCCGCGCAACTCGTTGCCGCGGCGCTGCTGACCGTTTTTCTTTTTGCAGGATTTAATGCGCTGCCGAT
>DAONGM010000160.1:0-3628 GCA_035404105.1 Pontiellaceae bacterium | reverse complement strand
GCGCAGGCGGAAAGAACCGCCGCAAGGGTGAAGGGAATTCCAATCCGCATAAATTCTTTGAATCCGACCTGACAGCCGCGCTTCTTCAAGATTCCGAGCGTGACGACATTGGCGGATGCGCCGATGGGCGTCAGGTTGCCGCCGAGACAGGCGCCGATCAGCAGGCCGAACATAAGCAGCGGAACGGGCGCGCCGATCTGGTCGGCCACTTTCTGGGCGACTGGAATCATCACCAGCAGAAACGGCACGTTATCTACAAATCCCGATACGAGAACTGCAAACAGCACGATGACAGTAAAAGCGAGCGCGGCGTTGGAGCCGACCCAGCCGGACATGCCGGAGGCCAGTTTATCCATCCATCCGGAATCACTGAGGCCGCCGACCAGCACGAAGATACCGATCAGGAAAAAAGTCGTATCCCAGTCAAGTGTCTTGGCCAGTTTACGCAAACTTCCCCAGCGCGCAAATCCGCGGAACCAGATCAACGCAATCGCACCAAGAATCAAGGTGTAGGTTCCGGCAAACCACTTAAAGTCCGGATCGAACAGCGTGGCAAAAGAGAGTCCGATAACCAGCAGACCCAGCAGCGACGCCGGAACCCATGAACGGGCAGTTTCCTGAGCCAGCAAAACCGATTTGGTGCGGTGCTGACGGAACAGCCAGGCCAGCACCAGCAGTGAGGCGACCGCACCGATTTGAACAGCGAAGAAAATACCGGCCCGCCCTTGATACACAAAGAAATCCCAGAAGCCCATGCGCATATAACCGGCCAGAATCATGCTCGGCGGATCGCCGATCATCGTCGCCGTTCCTTGCAGGTTGCTGCTGACCGAAATACCGATCAGCAGCGGCACAGGGCTGACTTTGAGCTTGTCGGCCAGACTCAGCGCAACCGGTGCAAGCAGCAGCACCACGGCAACATTTTCCACGAACATCGAAATGATGCCCGACAGCGCACACAGGATCAGCATAGCAACACGCGTGCTTTTGGCTTTATCCACCAGCCATTCGGCCATAACCGCCGGAACGCGCGACATCATAAAAATCTCGGCCAGAATCAGGGTGCCGAAAAAAAGCCCCATCACGTTCCAGCTGACTTTACTGAAAAGGGCTTCCCGCCATGTCAGCACACCGGCAGCGATCAGAAGCGCGCCGCCGGCGCATGCGACCCAGGAACGTTTCCCGGGCAGAAAGACGAACAGAACATAGCAAAGGATAAATACGGCTAAACTGATCCATTCTTTCGTCATAAACGGCTTCCGGTTTCATGTGATTGACCGCGCGGTTATACCGGCAGGCCGACATGTTGTAAACCCTATTCGGACCGCGCCGGTATTGCGTAAAACAGATTTACAAAGTCAGCAGAGAACCGGGATTTCAGCAGCCCGGACTTGTATCATCCCAGGAGGCGGGATCTTCCAGCGATTCCAGATGGCTGAATACAGTGACGTGCGACAAAGCACAGCGCAGATCGGTCTCAATATGATCAATCAGCTGATGCCCGCGAGCCACCGTCCAGTCCCCCGGAACCAGCATATGGAAAGAGATAAACCGCTGAGCGCCGGCCTGCCGGGTGCGCAACGCATGATATTGCGCGCCCTCTTCCAAATGGGCCTCCAGAATACTCCGGACTTTCTGCTGATCTTCGGCGGATATCGCCGCATCCATGAGTCCGCCCACCGAATCCCGCATAATGCGGACACCGGTCCAGACAATGTTACCGGCAACGATCAGTGCAATAATCGGATCCAGACGCTGCCAGCCGGTCAACGCCACAGCACCGATACCGACCAGAACGCCGGCCGAGGTCCACACGTCTGTCAGCAGGTGATGCGCATTCGCCTTGAGTGTAATGCAATCGTGACGGCGGCTGGCCCTGAGAAGAACAATCGCAACCGCCAGATTCACCAGCGAGGCCGCAACGGAGATCCCCAGCCCCAGCCCGATTTGTTCAAGCATTCTTGGGAAAATAAGCCGGTGAACGGCGGCCGCACCGATGCTGGCGGCCGCCAGCAGAATTAAGGCTCCTTCGACGACACTTGAAAAATACTCGGCCTTGCTGTGCCCATACGGATGCTCTTCATCCGCCGGGCGGGCAGCGACCGTCAGCATGGCCACAGCCATCAGTCCACCGGCCAGATTGACAAGCGACTCAAGGGCGTCGGAAAGCAGCCCGACCGAACCGGTGAGAAAATACGCAGCGGCTTTCAAACCGATCGTAAGAACCGCCGCAGC
Organism: Pontiellaceae bacterium; assembly: GCA_035404105.1. Taxonomy (GTDB): domain Bacteria; phylum Verrucomicrobiota; class Kiritimatiellia; order Kiritimatiellales; family Tichowtungiaceae; genus Tichowtungia. The sequence continues at coordinate 1,393 of DAONGM010000160.1, read as the reverse complement.
CGTAGACATCCAGGCAAAATTAACAAGACCCTTGCGCGATACTTCCATATAAATTTTTCCCGGTACAAAACTTAAGCCGAAACACATCGTCTGAATACGATTTGGCCGTCGCGATAGCCAGAAAAAACGCCTGCCCGCCGGCAGTTTCCGCCCGGATGCTCACCGGCCTCCGGCTTTCCCTAAAACAGCTTTGATTTGTCGTTCTCCGCCTGTCATAGTGCGCGCGTTTTATTTTGCCACATAAAAACCTGTCTGGGGCCCCGATGACTGTTCTGCTTTTTTTAAAAACACTTCTGCTGGGACTGATTGAAGGAATCACCGAATTTCTTCCCGTCAGCAGCACGGGACACATGATTCTGGCCGACGAATTCATCCGGCTTTCCGAAAACCGGCAGTTCACGGCCGTCTTCGAAGTCTTCATTCAGTCCGGCGCGATTCTGGCGGTCGTCGTACTCTTCCGCCGCGAACTGTGGCCCTTTGCCGGAACCGGACCGGAACGGCGCAACAAATGGCTTCTGTGGGCAAAAACGTTCGTCGCCTTCATCCCCGCCGCTGTCGCCGGACTGTTCTTCCACAGGTTCATTAAGGAATACCTTTTTAACCCCGTCACCGTCGCGGCAACACTGATTTTCTACGGCGTCATTCTCATCCTGTTCGAAAAAAAACACAGAGTAAAACCGGATGCACTGCACTGCATTGACGGCTTAACCTTCCGCATCGCCTTTCTGATCGGGATCATACAGTGCCTTGCGCTGATTCCCGGAACCTCGCGATCAACCGCCACCATCCTCGGCGGAATGATTCTTGGACTGGACCGGACGCTGGCGGCGGAATTCTCCTTCTTTCTGGCGATCCCAACCATCGCTGCCGCCAGCCTGTTTCAGCTGCTCGAAAGCGGCGTCGCCTTCTCAATGACTGAATACCTCGTACTCGGCATAGGATTCGCCGTCTCGTTTCTCGTAGCTGCCGGCGTCATCGAATGGCTGATGCACTACCTGAAGAAACACAGCTTCATCCCGTTCGGCTGGTACCGGATCGTCCTCGGGCTGATCGTTCTCGGCTGGTGGTACACAAAGTAAACCTGACGGTCACTTTGCCGCGGGGCGGATATCGCGGATATTAAGCTGAAGCGTCGTGCGGCCGTTCCAGACATTTTCCTGCAACGTAAAAGCGACATCAATCAGCCCGGCCGGCAGCTTCTCGGCCAGATTAAAACCAATCGCTTCGCACTGCGTTTTCCCGTCGGAAAGCGTCAGTTTGAGATGCTTTTCCTTAAGAATACGGCTGTCGACCGCCTTCACTCCGCAGGCCGCCCAGACCGGCTCCGGATTATCCTGCCCGAACGGACCGGTCCGCTTGAGTCCGTCCACCAGTGATGCATCCGCTTCACCCA
>DAONGM010000159.1:0-3672 GCA_035404105.1 Pontiellaceae bacterium | reverse complement strand
GCCGTGGTGCAGGTGCTGAAAGCCGATGCGCTCTGTCTGCACCTGAATCCGTTGCAGGAAGCGATTCAGCCGGAAGGCGACACCAACTTTTCCGGTCTTCTGGGAAAAATCGGCGAGATCGTCCAGGGCTTGGAAGTGCCGGTGATCGTTAAAGAAGTCGGCGCGGGAATTTCCGCCGCCGACGCGAAACTGCTGATTGAAGCCGGTGTAAAGTATATCGACGTCGCCGGTACCGGCGGAACGTCGTGGAGCCGCGTCGAAGGCGAGCGCAGCGAAGATGCGTCGCTCGGTCAGCTTTTCCAGGACTGGGGTATTCCGACGCCGCTGGCGCTGAAACAGCTCGCGCCGCTGAGCGTCACATTGATTGCTTCCGGCGGCATCCGTTCCGGTGTGGATATGGCGAAAGCGGTGGTTCTAGGCGCGTCGCTTTGCGGGCTGGCGCGGCCGTTTCTGAATCCGGCGATGGAGTCCGTCGAGGCGGTGCGCGCGGTGATTCAGCGCTTGCGGCGCGAGTTTGTGACGGCGATGTTCCTGCTCGGCGCGGACCGCGTTGAAAAAATCAAAGGCCGCGCGAAGCTGATTGTTAAACCATGAAAACCGGCATCGACCAGATTTCGTTTTATACTTCGCAGTATTTCATCGACCTGAAAACGCTGGCGGAAGCGCGCGGCGTCGATCCGGAAAAATTCTATACCGGCATCGGGCAGGAAAAGATGGGGATTCCTTCTCCGGATGAAGATGTCGTTACGATGGCCGCCAGCGCGGCGTTCCGGCTGAAAGAGCAGGGCGCGCTCGACGGGGTTGAAGCGCTGCTGTTCGCCACCGAGAGCGGCATCGACCAGTCGAAATCCGCCGGACTGTTTGTTCACGGCCTGCTCGGTCTGCCGGAGCGCTGCCGTGTGGTGGAGCTGAAGCAGGCCTGCTACAGCGCGACCGCCGCGCTGCGCATGGCGATGGGACTCGTCGCCATGAAACCGCAGAGCAAAGTGCTGGTGATTGCTTCCGATATTGCCCGCTACGAACTCGGCAGTCCCGGCGAATCCACTCAGGGCTGCGGCGCGGTCGCTTTCACCGTTTCCGCCGATCCGCGCCTGCTGGCCGTCGATCCTGAAGCCGGGTTTTATGCCGATGATGTAATGGATTTCTGGCGGCCGAACTATCTTTCCGAAGCGCTGGTGGACGGCAAGTACTCGACGATGGTTTACATCAAAGCGCTGCTGGAATCGTGGAAGCAGTATGCCGCCGAGAGCGGCCGCTCGCTCGATGACTTTGCCCGCTTCTGCTACCACATTCCGTTTACCCGGATGGCGGAAAAAGCGCACCAGAAACTGGCGAAGGGAACTTCCGACGAAGAACTGCGCCGTGTGATCGGCGAATCGCTCATTTACAGCCGGCAGGCGGGAAACTGCTATTCCGCTTCGCTGTATGTCGGACTGGTTTCCCTTCTCGACAACGCGGCGGAGGATCTGTCCGGGAAACGCATCGGACTCTACAGTTACGGCTCCGGCTGCGTCGGCGAATTTTTCAGCGGCGTTGTGCAAGAAAATTACCGCGCCGCGCTGTTTGCGAAGCAGCACCGGACGCTGCTTGCCGGACGCACCGAACTGACGTTCCAGCAGTACGAGGATATTTACAACTACGGCATTCCGGTCGACGGCGGCGAACACACTTTTCCTCAGTACCGCACCGGACCTTTCCGCTTCGCCGGGATGCAGGGTCATAAGCGGATTTACGAACCGGCATAGCCGGTTCGAGTTATTGGACATTTGCTGTTGGGATTGTTTTCACGGCGCCCGAATATCCAATATCAACTAGCGAATGTCGGAGCCGGCGAACCTGGAATTCGTATGAGCTCAGGACGTTGTGTTTTTAAGCCGAAGATGGTCTAATCACCGGCAATGAAGGCTGTATCTCCAGGCAAACTGATCCTGAGCGGCGAGCATTCCGTGGTGTACGGAAAGCCGGCCGTGGCGATGGCGATTGACCGCAGCGTGACGGCGACGATTGAAGACACTGCCGATGGTCAGATTGCTTTTGAAATGCCCGGCGTCAGCGAACGCGAATCGTTCACCATGCTGGCGCTTCAGGATTTCAAGCGCCGCGCACTTAACAATTACCGCCTGTTTCTTGAAGGCAAAATGGGTATTCGCGATGTGCTCCATAAGCCGGTCGATCTTTTTAAATTCGGATTTATTACCGTACTCGACGGACTGCACCGTTCGCTCGACAGCGGCATTGTCATCAAACTCAAGTCGAGCATTCCGGTCGGCAGCGGAATGGGCTCTTCCGCCGCGTCGGTACTCAGCGAACTGCGCGCGCTCGGCCACTTCCTGCGCGTCGATTTCCGGCCGGAATGGTATTACGAATTCAGTCTGGAAACCGAACGGCTTCAGCACGGCCATCCCAGCGGCGTAGATTCCTACATTTCACTCTACGGCGGATGCGCCGCGTTCCAGAACGGCCAGGCGCGTTCGGTGCCGCTGCCGCGCATGAAGATGTACCTCATTGAAACCGGCACGCCCGAAGCGACCACCGGCGAATGCGTGGTGCAGGTGAAAGAACAGTTTCAGCACGATCTGATCTGGAACGATTTTGAAGCGGTGACCGGCGAAGTCGAAAAAGCGGTCCGCGAAAACAACAGTGCGCTGATGCGCTCGCTGCTCCGCGAAAACCACCGGCTGCTCTGCCGCATCGGCGTCGTGCCGCCGAAGGTTCAGCAGTTTATCGCTGATGTTGAAACCGCCGGCGGCGCGGCGAAAATCTGCGGTGCCGGATCGGTTCGCGGCCAGGCCGGCGGCGTGGTGCTTGTGCTGGCCGATTTCATGCCTGTCGCACTGGCTGATAAATACGGCTATAAAGTCTCGCCCGTCCGCGGCGATCCGCTCGGAACGAGAATCGTGTAGAAATTAACCGCGAAGGAACGCAAAGAGCACAAAGGTGGAACGCGACCTCCGGGCGCGTTTTTTTAATGAGCAATCAATCGGCAGTCATCAATCATCAATCAGCAATTAAGGCTTCCGCTCCCGGGAGCCTGATGCTGCTGGGCGAACACGCCGTGCTTCACGGCCGACGCGCACTGGTCTGCGCCATCAATCAACGGATTACGGTTTCGCTTTCTCAATGTGCAGAGAAAACCCTCCGGATTTTTTCAGACCTTGGAACCTATGAAGCTCCGCTCGGTGCGCTGACCGATCATCCCGATTTCCGCTTCGTACTCGACGCGGTGAAGCAGTATCCGCTGACGCAGGGCGTTGAGCTGAAAATCGAATCGGAATTTTCCAGCGACATCGGCTTCGGCTCGTCCGCCGCCGTCACCGTCGCCACGCACGCCGTGCTGATGAATAACCCACCCCGTCCGTCGCTTTGCTCCGGCCACCCCTCCCATGGAGGGGACCTTTTAAAATCCCCTCCGTCGGAGGGGTGCCCGCAGGGCGGGGCGGGTTCTTTTGATTCCATATTTTTGAATGAACTTTTCAAACGTGCGTTGGCGACCATTCATCGCGTGCAGGGCCGCGGTTCCGGCTCAGATGTCGCGGCGAGTGTGTTCGGCGGAGTCGTGGCGTATCGCGCCGAACCGCTGGAGATTGTGCCGCTCCGCCAATCCTTTCCGCTGACGGCGGTTTATTCCGGCGCGAAGATGAAGACGGCGGATGTGATCCGCTGGCTCGAAGA
>DAONGM010000158.1:0-3694 GCA_035404105.1 Pontiellaceae bacterium | reverse complement strand
AACGGCCATCCGCTCTGGCAGATCGGCAAAGAATCGAACGACGGCAAACCGTACGTCAACCTCGATACCTGCACCTACATTCTCGGTCTGATCGGCGTCAACGACACCGTCAAATTCCTGATCGGCCAGGAACTGCACGACAGCGACGAAGCCCAGCAGTTCGGACTGCGGATCGTAGCCCACATGTACACCCGCACCAAAAAGCTGAGCAAGAAGTACAACCTCAAGTTCACACTCGAAGAGTCGCCGGCCGAAAGCGCCGCGCGCCGTCTGGCCAAGACCGACCTCATCTATTTCCACGATGAAGCCAAAGATGTAGTCAAAGGTGAAACCGAAGATGTCTGCTACTACACCAACTCCATTCATCTCACCGCCGACGCTCCGGTCGGTCTGGTTCAGCGCATCGTGGAGCAGTCCAAATATCACAGCCTGATCGAATCCGGCGCCATCACCCACGCCTTCGTCGGCGAAGAACAGCCTTCGGCCGCTTCCATCGAGAAGCTCATGACCGAAACCTTCTTCCGCACGCAGTCGGCGCAGGTCTGCATCTCGCCGGAATTCACCTTCTGCAACAACTGCCACCATCAGGTGCGCGGACTGATCGAAACCTGCCCCGCCTGCCAGTCCGCCGACGTTGTCGGCGAAACCCGCGTGGTCGGCTACTTCAGCAAAGTGCAGAACTGGAACAAATCCAAACGCTACGGCGAACTCAAAGCCCGCCAGCGCGGCCAATACGCGATTGAAACCGCCGAACCCTGCACGGAAAAGAAACCGGTGTCCGTCAAAGGCTGAACCGTTTGAACCAAGGAGATTTACCCATGAAAAAGCCCTTTAAAATTAAAGTGTTCGGCAAAGAAGGCTGCGCCAAATGCAAAATGCTCAACCAGCGCCTCGACAAACTGCTTGAAGAAAAAGAGTGGTCCGACTTCGAAAAAGAATACTGCGATGTCGAAACGGTTGACGGCCTCGTCGCCTTCGCTTCCGCCGAATGCGTAAACCCCCAGCGGATTCCGGCCCTGCTCGTCACGCGCCGGCAGGAAGAAACCGAACGCTACGTTCCGGTTCCGACCCGCAACCCGCAGCCGCGCGACCCCGTCTGCGGCAAATCAAAGCTCTACCAGTACGTCGGCCTGCAAACCGATTACAGCGACGAAGGTAAAGGAATCATCTCCCCCAGGATGATCACTGCGGTTCTCGAAGAGGCCCGCGGGTGATGCCCCCCGGAGCGTCAGCTCCGCGTAAGCAGGCGGCTCTGCCGCAAGGTGAGTCGCCTGTTTACGCATTTTTAGAAAAGCCCTCGATGATCGACTACCCCGGCTTCCTGTGCGGGGTTTTTTTCATCAGCGGCTGTAACTTCTCCTGCGGCTTCTGCCATAACGCCCCGCTCATGGGCAAAAAGCAGAAAGGCCTGCCGTGGAGCCGTCTCGACGAACTCTGCCGCAAATTCAAAACCGAATGGGTGGATGCCGTCTGCATCACCGGCGGCGAACCGACACTGGCTCCCGACCTGATCGCGCTCATTGAATTTTTCCGCGGCTACGGATTTAAAATCAAACTCGACTCCAACGGCGCGCGGCCTGAAGTTCTGAAAGAATGCCTGCCGCTGGTAAACTACGTTGCCATGGACATTAAAGCCGGACTCTCCGGCTACCCCGAACTCGTCGGCTTCACACAGACCGAAAAAATCGCCGAATCCGTCAAACTCATCATGAGCAGCGGTCTGGACTACGAATTCCGCACCACCGTCATCGAACCATTCCACACTGACGAGCAGATGCGCGAAATCGGCGAACTGATCCAGGGCGCCCGCCGCTACTGCATCCAGCCCTTCATCCCGAAAGACAACCTGCCCGACCCGCGCCTGCGCGAAACCAAACGCACCACTCCCGCCCGCCTCCGTCAGATCGAAAAACTTATGAAACCCTACGCCAGCGAAATCATCGTCCGCGGAGCGTAGCCCCTCAACCTCTCCGCAATCAGCAACCATCTTTTGGAAATTCCATCAAAACTTAAGGTGACACGGCTTGTATGCGTTCTTAGAAAAAGATAAAAAACTCGAAAGGGTTTGATGCATCACAAAAAAACCATTCCTCATGAGGAATAACGCGGAAGGACATCCGATGAATACGATGAGAAAAATGTTTTACTCACTTTGTGTAGCGGGGCTAGCCCTATCAGCATCAATTAAGGCCGAACCTGTTAGCCTGCCTATTCCGGGCGAAGGATGGAATCTTTCTTTCGATGCTCCGCCCATCATCTGGACCAAGTGTGATAAGACGAGCTCTGGTGTCAGCTACCTCGGCTCATCCGAAAACGGAGTTGTTATTTCATTTTTTGTTGAGGAACCGGACGGCGAATCCCGCGGTAATAAGGCATGTGCGGATTACTACTGGCCTCTTGGCAAAAAGAACCCGATGATTGATCAGTCAACCGTAGAAATCGAAGAAACTAAAGATTTCGTCAAAGTGTCGTACAGATTACGGGGGAAGTACAAAGGCACCGCGATCGATATGCCGAACATCAACCTTTACTTTGAATACCAAGGAAAATGGGTTGATGTTCACATCTCGAAACTTCCATTCGAGGACGAGGATTCGGCCCGAAAAATACTGGATACCTTTGTAGAGTCTCTAAAATGCGAAATGATCTCTGGGAGAAGTGCTCCGGCCAACCCGGAAAAACTTGTCTTCCAGACACGTTCTTTCCCTCTGCCACAACACGGAACCTTCACCCTTGATATTCCAACTTCATGGAAACAGCGTTTCCAACAACCAAAGGATGAAACCCTCCCCCCAACAATCACCTTTTCTCCAAAACAGGGTGATGAATTCGAAGTAATGATTACTCCAATCTGGAGCCCAAAAAATGACCTTTCATTCACCAAGCCAGAATCCGTAAGGCAACTTATCGACTCTGATCTTCAACGCATGCTGCCTGATGCCGTGGAAAAGCAGGTTCCTATTCAGGAGTTTAAAGGAATCGACGGCTCCGGATATTATTTCTTTGTCACAGATAAAGCCACAAAGCCGGGCGAATATCCGTACGCAGTTCGCGCAGGAATCGGCACCGGAGATTTGCTGCTGTACGTCACGGTTCTGTGCCGATCAAAAGACGGCGGTGAAATCGAAGCTGTTATCAAAGCGCTTGAGACGGCAAAACAGGAAAAAAAGTAAAGGTAGCCGTTATCGTCCGCTCAACGCTTGGGTGCATTCAAAAGAAAAGAAGCCATGCAAAGCAGTCTTGTTTTGCTATAAAAATTGCATTTAGTCCGTCGGCTGTTGTCATGCGGCGCAGCAGGAGAAAAATATGCTGAGCAAAGAAAATGCTGTTTTAATTTTTATCGATGTACAGGGCCGGCTTGCGGAGCTGGTGGACGGCGCGGATGCGCTGTTTAAAAATCTCCGCCGCCTGCTGGAGGGCATGAAGGCGCTGGACGTTCCGGTAATTGTCACCGAACAGATTCCGGAAAAGCTCGGTCCGACCCGCGATGAATTCCAGCCGTTCATCACAGCGCCGCCGGTTACCAAAACCTCGTTCAGCTGCTGCGGCGAACCGGCGTTTTTGAAATCACTGGAACAAACCGGCCGCCGCCACGTCATTCTCTGCGGCATTGAAACCCACGTCTGCGTTTATCAGACGGCGATGCATCTGCTGAAATCGGGCTTCAAAGTTTATGCCGTCGCCGATGCGGTTT
>DAONGM010000157.1:0-3725 GCA_035404105.1 Pontiellaceae bacterium | reverse complement strand
ATGGCGTTCTTTTCATCGACCAGAATAACGGTCGGCTTGCGGGTGCGGGCTTCCGCTTCATCCATCTGGGCGTAAGTGATAATGACCACTTTATCGCCGACATATCCAAGCCGGGCCGCCGGGCCGTTCAGCTCAACAATGCCGGAGCCGCGCTTCCCGGGAATCGTGTAGGTGACTAAACGGTTGCCGTTATTCAGATTGACGACATGCACCTGTTCGCCGACCAGTATTCCGGCGGCATCCAGCAAATCCTGGTCAATGGAAATACTGCCTTCGTAGTACAGTTCCGTACCGGTCAGCGTCGCCATGTGAATCTTGGATTTTAACATCGTTACCGTCATTGTCTTTTTCCCTTTGCCCTGTTCAATCAGCCGTAGAAGATACCGCGAACCGGCTCTGACATCCAGCCTGAAAACGGGGCACCATACGCATCTGCCGCTCCGTTTTCCAGCACTTCTGCTGTTTTTGTTTGGAGCCGCAGGCTGCGTTCCTCTTTGATCCGCAGTTATCCCGAAAATTTCAGGTTTCCTGTTTCACATTTCAGCCTTCCTGACCTAGAATCCGCGGCTTATGAACCGAATACTTTCTAAAAGACAGTTGTCCGCTGAAGTGTTCCAGATGCGCATTGAAGCGCCGCTGATCGCCCGCGAGCGCCGCGCCGGACAGTTCGTTATTCTCCAGCTCAACAGCCATTTCGGCGAACGTATTCCGCTGACGATTGCGGACGCCGATCCGGTTGAAGGTTCCATCACTATTATTTTCCAGACGGTCGGCCGCACCACCCATCTGCTGGCGCTGAAAAACGCCGGGGATACGGTGGAACATCTCGTCGGCCCGCTCGGCCAGCCGACACATATTGAAAAGTTCGGGCGGGTGATCTGCGTCGGCGGCGGGATTGGCGTCGCTCCGCTCCACCCGATTGCCCAGGCGATGAAAGCCGCCGGCAACGAAGTGATCATCATCATGGGTGCTCGTAATAAAGAGCTGCTGATTCTCGAAGAGGAAATGCGCCGGATTGCCGACGAACTGATTATCTGCACCGACGACGGATCGTACGGCCGCAAAGCGCTCGTCACGGCACCGCTCAAAGAATTGTGCGAAGCCGATCCGAAGCCGGCTCTGGCTGTCGCGATCGGCCCGCCGGTCATGATGAAATTCTGCGCTGAAACCACCCGCCCCTACGGTGTGCATACGATGGTCTCGCTCAACACCATCATGGTGGACGGAACCGGCATGTGCGGCGGATGCCGTGTAACCGTCGGCAAAGAAACCAAATTTGTCTGCGTGGACGGTCCGGAATTCGACGGCCATCTGGTGGACTTCGACAATATGATCAGCCGTCTGAAAGCCTACAAACCGCGCGAAGATGCCGACCACCACCGCTGTCACCTCGAAGAAGCAATCAAAGAGAAGGATGAAGTATGAGATATGAAACATGAAATCGGAACTTAATCGGCGTCAGCCTTTTTAGTCAGGCTGTTGCAGACCCTTTTTCATCTTTCATCATTCATAGTTCATAATTTGTATGAGCCATTTAACTCCCGAACAGCTTACTGAAGAAGCCCGCCAGGAACTGGCCAGACTGACCAAACCGCTCTCCCCGAAACAGCGGCTGGCCATTCCGGAGCAGGAAATGCCCGCTCAAGATCCCGTCGCGCGACGCGGCAATATGCAGGAAGTCGCGCTGGGCTATTCCGGGGAACAGGCAAAACTGGAAGCCGAACGCTGCCTGCAATGCCCGACCAAGCCCTGCGTTAAAGGATGTCCGGTCGGTATCAACATTCCGGCCTTCATTCAAAAAATCACGGAAGGCGACTATCAGTCAGCTATCGGTATTATCCGCGAAAGCAGCCTGCTGCCCTCCGTTTGCGGCCGGGTCTGCCCGCAGGAAAGCCAGTGTCAGGCGCCCTGCACGGTCGGCAAAGCGCTCAAGTCAATTGACAAAGCCGTTGCCATCGGCCGCCTCGAACGCTTCGTGGCCGACTGGGAACGCGAAAACGGATTAATCAAATCCCCCGACGTCAAACCGGCTACCGGCAAGAAAGTCGGCGTCATCGGCAGCGGTCCGGCCAGCATCACCGTTGCCGCCGATGTCCGCCGCGAAGGCCACGAAGTAACCGTGTTCGAAGCGTTCCATCGCCCCGGCGGCGTGCTTCTTTACGGCATTCCCGAATTCCGTCTGCCAAAAGCCATTGTGGATCAGGAAATCAGCAGCCTTAAATCAATGGGCGTTGAAATCAAAACCGACTTCGTCATCGGCCGCACCCGCCGTCTGACCGATCTGCTGGAAAAAGACGGCTACGACGCCCTCTTCATCGGCACCGGCGCCGGCCTGCCGAAATTCATGAACATCGACGGCGAAAATCTGGTCGGCGTCTTCTCCGCAAACGAATACCTGACCCGCGCCAATCTGATGAAAGGCTACGACAACCGCGCCGCCACCCCGATCTTCCCGTCGAAAAAAGTAGCCGTACTCGGCGGAGGAAATGTCGCGATGGACGCCGCCCGCAGTGCCGTCCGCCTCGGTGCGGAAGAAGTTCACCTGATCTACCGCCGCACCGAAGCCGAAATGCCCGCCCGCGTTGAAGAAGTTGCCCACGCCAAAGAAGAAGGCGTGATCTTTCACACGCTGCGCAATCCTACCCGCATCCTTGCTGACGAACGCGGCTGGGTTTCCGGCATGGAAGTTCTGAAATATGAACTCGGCGAACCCGACAGTTCAGGCCGCCGCCGTCCGGTCGAAATTAAAGGCAGCGAATTTGAAATGGAAGTCGATACGGTCATTGTCGCAATCGGCAACGAATCTAATCCGCTCATCCGCCAGACGACGCCCGGATTGCAGACCAGCAAATGGGGCACGCTGATTGTCGACGATACCGGAAAAACCTCGCTCGACCGCGTTTTCGCGGGCGGTGATATTGTACTCGGTGCCGCCACGGTTATTCTCGCCATGGGCGAAGGCCGCCGCGCCGCTGCCGCCATCAACAAACTGCTCTTATAGATACATCCCAAGGCAGGCAGGATGCCTGCGATACGTACCGCAGCCTTCCAGGCTTCCTTGTAATTGTTAACACCGGCTTTACAAGCCGCAAACATACGGCATAAAGTTTCCGCGTGATTAAACTGCGAACATTCCAAACCTCAGAAGAGTTGATTTCCCAATGTCTGGCAACGTTCCATGAAATTCTTCCAACTCTTGGAACTGCCGACGGCGTTATGCTCGCCGGAGGAAAAACTCCTCTCGAAATTTACCGCCGCGCAGTATCTGATACCAAGGGAGTTCTGTTTCTCAGCGACGAACGTTACGTTCCTGTCGCCGACCCGCAAAGCAACTACGGCACGATCTCCCCGTTTTTTCCGAACCTCTTGAAAATCCAAACCGACCGGCCGATCGAAGTTGCCGCGCGGACGTTTGATGCAGAGTTGAGGAAACTGAAAAAAATCCCGCTCGGACTGCTCGGCCTCGGCGCGGACGGACACACCGCTTCGCTGTTTAATCTGCAGGATGCCGCGCTTCGCGACGAACGTCTGGCGATCCCGGTTATGAAAAAGGAAAAACCCGACCGTATCAGCGTGACGCCGCACCTGCTGCACCGCGTGCAGAAAATTCTGATTCTCGCCACCGGCGCCGACAAACGGACGATGATTCAAACCCTGCTTAAAAACCCGGAAACCATTCCGGCCGGCGTCGCGCTGGCGGATCATCCCGACGTCGAAATCTGGAC
>DAONGM010000156.1:0-3728 GCA_035404105.1 Pontiellaceae bacterium | reverse complement strand
TGCCCGCCGCATCATGCGGCTCTGCGCTTGTATTCCGGAACAGAGTCTTTAGTTTTGAGCCGTCATGAAGTCGGACGTCAAATTAAGCCGCTATCTCGCGGCGCATAAGGCCGGAATCGCGCTGACCTGCCTCTGCGTGCTGGTGACGGTCGGCGTCAACTTGATCATGCCCTACCTCATGCGGCTGGCGATCGACGGACTGACCGCCGGTACGCTGACGCAGGCCGGATTGCTGCGCTATGTGCTCCTCTATGCCGGTCTGGCGGTTTTCACCGTCTGGTTCGCCCGGCAGTTGCGCGGAATTCCGCTCAAGCTTTCGCATCAAATCGAATACGACGTGCGCCGCGACCTCTTCGCCCATCTGACGCGGCTCGATGCGGAGTTTTTCCGCAAGGAGCGCACCGGCGACCTGATGACGCGCATGTCGTCGGATCTGACGATTGTAACCGACGCCATCGGCCAGGGACTGCTTCAGGGACTTCGGACCGGCGGGGCGCTGCTGTTCGCCTCCATCGTGATGGTCTGGATCAACCCGAAGCTCGCCCTGCTGATTTTTTCGCTCTACCTGCCGATCATCGCCTTCTTCTTCCTGGTGCTCAACGTGATGCGCGACCGCCAGAAGGTTCTTCAGGAACAGGTTTCCGAGGTCTCCAACTTTGCGCAGGAAAGCTTTTCCGGCATCCGCTGTATCAAAGGGTTTGCGCTCGAAAAGCGGCGCACCGGATTTTTTGAGCTGCTGAACCGCGGTCTGATTAAAAAAACGCTCCAGCTGCAAACCGCCCGCCAGCTCCTCTGGCCGCTGATGGCGTTCTGGTTCGGTATCGGCACGCTGCTTCTGCTCTACGTCGGCGGCCGGCAGGTGATCCGCGGCACCGTCAGCGTCGGGGTGATCGTGCAGTTTCTCCAGTATCTGCTCTATATGCAGTGGCCGCTGCTCTCGCTGAGCTGGACGCTGAGCCTGATGCAGCGCGGCAAGGTGAGCTGGCGGCGGATTCTGGAACTTTTCCGGCGCGAACCGAAGATTGCTGACTCTGCCGAAACCGACTCCGGCATCACCGCGCTGGAGGGGTCGATTGAGTGGCGCGGCATCTCGCTCGAAATCGACGGCGCAGTTCGCCTGCACAACATCAACCTGACCGTTCCCGCCGGAAAAACCGTCGGCATCACCGGCCCGACCGGCAGCGGTAAAACCCTGCTGGTTTCGCTGGCGGCCCGCCTGATGGATGTCACCGAAGGAAAGTTAATCGTCGGCGGCCACCCCGTCCGCACCATTCCGCTCGATGTGCTACGCCGGCATATCGGTTTCGCCGCGCAGGAGCCGGTGCTCTTTTCGCGGACGCTGGAACACAATATCGCCTTTGGCGTTACTGCGCCCGGCCAGGAAACCATCGACTGGGCGGCGGATATCGCGCACCTGAACGGCGATATCGCGGAGTTTCCGGAGCATTATCAAACCGTACTCGGCGAGCGCGGCATCACGCTTTCCGGCGGACAGCGCCAGCGCACCTCGATCAGCCGCGCCGTGGCGCGCCGACCGCAGATTCTGATTCTTGACGACGTGCTCTCCGCCGTCGATACGCAGACGGAAGCCGCCATTATGGGCAAGCTCCGGCCGGTCATGAAAGACCGCACCTGTCTGTTTGTCAGCCACCGCGTCTCGACCCTGCGCTACACCGACGAAATCATCGTCATTGAAGACGGCCGCATCACCCAGCGCGGCACACACGATGAGCTTGTGAAACAGTCCGGCTACTATTCCGAACTCAATGCCCTGCAGCAGCTCCAGCAGAAACTGGAGGGCGAACCATGAGCGCGCCGGAAATCAAAAAACGCAGTCTCGCACGCCGCTTGCTGCACTATGCGCTGCCCTACTGGCGCGGACTGCTGGTCTCGCTGATTTTGATTCTGGCCGTTTCCGCTTTAATCAACTACCTGCCGGTGCTGATCAAACAGCTGACCGACTCCTGCCTGCTGGACACGGCCGCGCCCGCGGAAGTGCGGCTCGACCGGCTGTCGCGCATCAGCTGGATTTACCTCGCCATCGCCGTCGCCGGCTATGCGCTGCGCTACCTGCAAGGCATGCTCACCGCGTGGATCGGCCAGCGGATCATTTACGACCTGCGCGTCGCGGTATTCAAAAAAGCGCTGCGCATGCAGCAGGCCTGGTTCGACCGTACGCCCGTCGGAACGCTTCTGACGCGCGTCACCTCCGACATCGAGCGCCTGGAAAACTTCGTCACAGAAGGTGTCGTCGGAACCGTCGCCGACCTGTTCATGCTGCTCGGCATTATGGGCTATATGGCCGTCATCAGCCCGCGGCTTTCGGTCGTTCTCTTCGCTTTGCTTCCGCCGCTCTTCGCGCTGCTCGTCTGGGTCAACCGCCATCTGCGCGAGGCGAACCGGCAGATCCGCAAGCGGCAGGCCGCGCTGAATGCGCTGCTTCAGGAAGACATCACCGGCATGCCCACCATCCAGCTCTTCAACCGCGAGCCGACCGCGAAAGCTGATTTTGACGCACACAACATCGACCTGCGCGCCGCGAACTACGAGGAAGTCCGCTGGTTCAGCGTCTATTTCCCGGTCATTGAAACCGGCCAGGCGCTGGCCATCGCGGTCATTCTCGGCGCCGGCGGCTGGTGGCTTTTGCACGGCGGCAACGCGCTGACGCTCGGCGTGCTCATCGCCTTCCTCGCCTACATCCGCGACTTCTTCCGCCCGCTCGGCTCGCTCTCCGACAAAGCCGGCGCGTTCCAGGTCGCCATGGCCTCCGCCGAGCGCATCTTTGAGCTGATGGATACGCCCGAAACCATTCCCGATCCCGCACAGCCCGTTCCCGGCGAACGCATCGGCGGCGCAATCACCTTCGAAAACGTCTGGTTCGCTTATGACAAAGAAAACTGGGTGATCAAAAACCTGAGCTTTTCCGTCGAGCCCGGACAGGTTCTCGCCGTCGTCGGCGCGACCGGCGCGGGCAAGAGCACCATCATCAACCTCATCGGCCGGTTCTACGACGTGCAGCGCGGACGCGTCACCATCGGCGGAACCGACGTGCGTGACTTCAGCAAAACGGAGCTGCGCAGCCGGATCGGCTATGTTTTCCAGGAGCCGTTCCTCTTTGCCGGGTCCGTGGCCGATAACATTTCCCTGCTGCATCCCGGCCTGACCCGCGACGACATCGTCCGCGCCGCGCAGTCCGTCAATGCGCATAAATTTATCAGCGCCCTGCCCGCCGGCTACGACACCGTTCTCAACGAACGCGGCGGCGGACTCTCGCTCGGACAGAAACAGCTCATCGTCATGGCCCGCACGCTCGCGCAGAATCCCGAACTGCTCTTCGTCCTCGACGAAGCCACCGCCAACGTCGATACGGCCACGGAAATTCTCATCCAGGACGCGCTCGGCAAACTGATGGCCAACCGCACCAGCATCGTCATCGCCCACCGCCTCTCCACGATCCGCTACGCCGACCGCATTCTCGTCATGCGCCACGGCGAACTGATCGACCAGGGAACACACGACGAACTCATGGCGCACGACGGTTACTACCGCCAGCTCTACGAACTGCTTCAGCACGCCCCCGTATAATAACTAAAAGGAGAAATCATCATGTTTACACCCGAACATCTGCATGTCGCACTGAATCACGTCGCGCTGATCGGCCTGGCCGTGGCCGTCATTCCGCTGGCAGTTGCCCTGATTCGTAAAGACCGGGGCGCGCTTCTTTCCGG
>DAONGM010000155.1:0-3731 GCA_035404105.1 Pontiellaceae bacterium | reverse complement strand
GCGATATTGAATTTTTCCACCAGCACGTTCAGTACGGCGGGCGTGATGAAGGCCGGCAGGCTCGGTCCCACTTTGATGTTTTTGATGCCGAGGTGCAGCAGCGTGAGCAGAATGCAGACGGCTTTCTGTTCGTACCACGACAGGATCATCGAGAGCGGCAGGTCGTTGACGCCGCAGCCGAACGCGCCGGCCAGTGCGACGGCGATCTGGATCGCCGAGTAGGCGTCGTTGCACTGCCCGACGTCGAGCAGGCGCGGGATGCCGCCGATGGCGCCGAACTCCAGTTTGTTGAAGCGGTATTTGCCGCAGGCCAGCGTGAGGATCACGCAGTCTTCCGGCACGGCTTCCGCAAACTCGGTGTAGTAGTTGCGGCCCGGCTTCGCGCCGTCGCAGCCGCCGATGAGAAAGAAGTGCTTCAGCGCACCGCTCTTGACGGCTTCGATGACGGTCGGCGCCACGCCGAGGACGGCGTTATGGCCGAATCCGACCAGGATGGTTTTTTCCGGTTCGGTCGCGGCAAAGCCGGGGGCTTCGAGCGCGGCCTGGATGACCGGCGCGAAATTGCCGTCGTCGATGTGCTGCACGCCGGGCCACTGGACGAGGCCGCAGGTGAAGATGCGGGCTTTGTAGTTTTCCTTCGGCTTCTGGATGCAGTTGGTCGTCATGAGAATCGCGCCGGGGAAGGCTTCGAACTCTTCGCGCTGGTCCTGCCACGCGCCGCCGTAGTTGCCGGCGAGGTGTTTGTATTTCTTCAGCTCCGGATAGCCGTGGCACGGCAGCATTTCGCCGTGGGTGTAGATGTTGATGCCTTTGCCTTCGGTCTGCTTGAGGAGCAGTTCGAGGTCTTTCAGATCGTGGCCCGAAACGAGAATGGCTTTGCCCTGGACGGGCGTGATGCGCACCGGCGTCGGAACCGGATGGCCGTAGGTGCCGGTATTCGCGGCGTCGAGCAGACCCATGACGGTCAGGTTGACTTCGCCGACTTTCAGGGCCAGCGGCAGAAGCGCGTCAACAGTCGGCGCGCCTTCTTTGAGGTAAGCCAGCGTTTCATGAAAGAAGGCGAAAACCGCAGGATCTTCTTTGCCGAGAATGTACGCGTGGTCGGCATAGGCGGCCGTTCCTTTCAGACCGAACAGGATCAGATCCAGCAGGCCGGCAATGTCTTCGCCGAGCGCTTTTCTGCGGCTTTCGATACCGACCGCTTCGCCCTGCCGAATCAGTCCGCTGAGATCGGCGGCAAAGTTGACAGTCGATTTCGCGCCGAGCTCTCTGAGTACTTCGCCGCCGCGGCGGATGACGCCCGCGATATCTTCGGCGTCAAAGTTGACGTTGGTGACGGTGGTGAAGAGCCCTTCCATCACAAACAGATCGGCGGCGCGGTTCTGTTTACCTTTTGCGGCGACGGCAATCTGTTTGCACACCTCGACCAGCAGATCCTGCAGCGTGGCGGTATCCGGATCTTTTCCGCACACTCCGAAGCTGGTGCATCCGGTGCATTTGGCAGTCTGTTCACACTGATAGCAAAACATACTCATAATATTCACTCCTGTTTTTGGGTTTCTGTAACCTATGCCACGGACTATACTTGCTTCCGAAAAGAGAACCTTGACCTGCGTCAAGTTTGTGAAAAAAAGGTACCGTTATGGAAACTGCCGTCAGCATAATCGTCAAATCGTGGGATGTCATGGCAATTATGGCTCCCTATCTTCTGCTCGGTTTTTTCGTAGCGGGTCTGCTGGGGGCTTTCGTTCCGGTTTCTTTCATTGAAACACACCTCGGTAAACGCGGCATCTGGCAGATTGTAAAAGCCTCGCTGCTCGGAGTGCCGATTCCGCTCTGCTCGTGCAGCGTCATTCCGGTTGCCGCCTCGCTGCGCCGCCACGGCGCAACAAAGGGCGCAACCATTTCTTTTCTCACCTCCACCCCGCAGACCGGTGTAGACAGTATTGCCGCCACGTGGGGACTGCTCGGTCCGCTCTTCGCCGTCTTCCGGATGGCCGTGGCGTTCATCACCGGAATCATCTGCGGCGCCGCGGTCGAAGCGCTTACCCCTTCATCCGAAGAATCCGCAGGTGCATGCGACGATGAACACTGTCCTTCCTGCAAACCGGAAAGCGGTGCCGGCAAATGGAAACAGGTTTTCGCCTACGGCTTCGGCTCGCTTCCGCGGGAAATCGGGCGCGCACTGCTGATCGGCATCCTGATTTCCGGGCTGCTCGGCGCGCTGGTACCCGACGACTTCTTCACCCGCTACCTGAACTCCGAGTGGCTCTCCATGCTGGCCGTTATGGCGCTCGGTATCCCGCTGTATGTCTGCTCAACCGGATCCATTCCGGTCGCACTGGCAATGATCGGCATGGGACTTTCGCCGGGGGCGGCGCTCGCATTCCTGATCACCGGCCCGGCCACTAATGCAGCCACCATTGCCACCGTGTTTCAAACAATGGGGCGCCGCGCTGTGATTATTTATCTGGCTACACTCGCGGGCTGTTCGCTGGCTGCCGGCTGGCTGCTCAACCGGATCATCAGCGCACAGGGGATCACTGAACAGGTGCACCATCACGCCGCCGAAGCGGGGCGCTTTGAATACCTCTGCGCTCTCATCCTCGCCGGACTGCTGGTTTCCGGCGTTCTTCCGCGCAAAAAAAAGAGCTGCTGCCACGCCGGATAACCTCATTCTTTCAGCGCGGCCCCCGGTCGTAATGTTTGCCCCTACAACAATATCATTAAGAACTTATATGCCGACGATTGACGATGAAGTCACATTTGTGGTCTAGTCTGCGCCGTAAAGAGCCTGTCTCTGAATTGGTTTTATACATATTTTTGGATAAATTATGAAAAAGACATCACTGACTGCCGCACTAGTGCTTGCCGCCGGGCTTCTTCAGGCCGCTACTGTTACCTATACGAACTCCGCAGTTATGAACAATGACGTCAATACGGTTATCAATCTGACGAAATTTGATTCCTCGCTGGGAACACTGACGGCCGTATACGTTCAATATGTAGTCAGCATAGCCGGCGCAAATGTTCAAATGGATAACGACTCTGCTCTGGCACAGAACGGCACGGCACGGGTTCAGAATCTGGTAAACAGCTTCTCATCAGGCGCCAGCACTCTGAGTACAGACTATACGACTTTATCAAAAGGAGATTTTCAGATTAATGCCAGTCAGGTGTTCCGTCTCAGCGGCACCTCCGGAGACACAGTCGGCCAGTTTAATATAACCGGCAATTCTGACTATGCGAACTGGACTCCCGGAACATTGCAGGCGATTGGTGCCAGCGATATCAACTCGCTCGTTTTCTCTCAATACACCGGTTCCGGAACCTATGCCGTATCCATTAACCCAACCTTTACGACGACTGCCACCTTCGATGGAAGCGACGGTTATTTTCAAGGCAACACCCCGAGCGGCCTGTTTGCCGGTGCAGTAACTTATACTTATTCACCGATTCCCGAACCGGCAACCGCCTCGATGTCCGCGCTGGTCATCCTTGCCGCAGCCTGGATCCGCCGCCGGTTTATCGATTAACCGGAACTTCGTCCGTCAGAAAGGATGCCTTCCCGGGCATCCTTTTTTTATGCCCATCGTCCGCCAGACATGGTTAAATCCCGCGCATGACCGATCCATACCAGCTCATCCGCAACGCAAAGTTTTTCAGCGGGCTCTCTGAAGCCGCCTGCAAACGGCTGGCCGAACTCAGCCGCCGGCGCGCCGTCGCCAAAC
>DAONGM010000154.1:0-3801 GCA_035404105.1 Pontiellaceae bacterium | reverse complement strand
CTGTTTAGCCATTTTCAAAAAAACAGCGCCCCGAAACTTCGGGGCGCTGTCCCATCCGTCCGGAATCGGCGTTCTTAGCCTTTTTTCTCTTTGTGCCAGAGCAGCGCCACCGGCGTAGCAACATAAATGGACGAGTATGTGCCGACCGTGAAACCGATCAGGAGTGTCAGTGCGAAGTCAAAGATCGCGCCGCCGCCGAAGATCAGCAGGGAAATCACGGTGAGTACCACCGTCAATGAAGTCAGGACGGTACGCGACAGCGTCTGGTTGATGCTGAGATTGGAAATTTCAGCATACGACGCTTTTGTTCCGTGCAGCAGCTTGATGTTTTCGCGGATACGGTCAAAAACCACGATCGTGTCGTTTACCGAGAACCCGATAATCGTCAGCAATGCGGCAACAATCGTCAGATTGAGTTCACGGCCGAACAGGCAGTAGAGACCGATGGTGATGAGCACGTCGTGCACGGTGGCCACAATTGCACCGATTGCAAAACCGAACTCAAACCGGAAGGCGATGTAAATGGTAATACCGACCAGAGCCAGTATCATCGACATCGCGCCCTTGCGCTTCAGTTCCTGGCCGATCTGCGGGCCGACAGAGTCGTTGGCAATATCCTTGTAACCCTGCGCCGCAAAAGCGGTTTTTACCGCATCAATGGCGGTATTACCATTTTCGTAACTGACTTTGACTTCAAGCGTCTCATTCGCCTTGGCACCTTCCGCCACGCCGAGTTCGCCGTGATACTGAATGGCTGCATCTTTGATGCCGGCCTTTTCGAGAACCGCGCGAACGGCTTCCGCCGGCTGTTTCTGATCAAAGGCAAACGTGATCGAGGTGCCGCCGGTAAAGTCGACGCCGAAATTCTTTTCGCCCTTATGGAACAGGATTATCCAGCTGATGATAATGATCGCCCAGGAAAGACCGATGGCGATATACCGCTTGCCCATAAAATCGATTTTTGTTTTCGGGAAGAATGAAAACATTTTAATCGTCTTCAGTTTGGTCTTTGCCGCCAGTGTATCAAGCAGCAGACGGGTAAAGACCAGCGCTGTGAGCATACTCACGAGAATACCGGCTGTCAGAGTAACCGCGAATCCACGGATAGATCCCGATCCCTGCCAGAACATGATGACAGCCGCCACCAGCGTGGTGAGATTGGAGTCAAAAATGGTGGCGAAAGCTTTGTCATAACCGGCGGAAATGGAACTGACGACACTCTTACCCAGCGCCAGTTCTTCGCGAATACGTTCATAAATCAGAACGTTCGCATCAACCGCCATCCCGAGGGTAAGCACAATACCGGCAATACCGGGCAGCGTCAGCACCGGCAGTCCGGCCGACGCACCGGCGCCGGCGGAGAACAGGCTGAGTATGCCGGAGGAAAACCACATTCCGAAGGGCAGCATCAGCATCAGCATCAACAGCGAAAGGTCGGCGATCACACCGGCGAGGAGATAATAACCGGCCATGAACACGACCACAGCGATTGCGCCGTAGATACAGGCCCGCATACCGCTGTCGATGGAGTCTTTACCAAGCGACGGGTCGACGGTGCGTTCTTCAACAATGGTAACCGGCGCAGGCAGCGCGCCGGCGCGCAGTACGTTGACCAGGCGGGTGCATTCATCAACAGTGAACGAACCGGTAATCTGGGCGTTGCCGCTATAAATCGCATCCTGAATCGTCGGTGCGGAATAGAGCTTGCCGTCGAGAATGATGGCCAGCCGGCGGCCGGTTTCGCTGTTCAGATTGTTTTCTCCGCGAGGCGCGTAGGCGGCCGTAACCTTACCAAAACGTTCGGCTCCGGCTTTGTTGAAGGAAAGTGAAATGTAAGGCCGGTTGTACTGGTCATACTCGACCCGGGCATCTTTGAGCGCCGACCCGGTGAGCTGTTTGCGTACTTCGATATAAGCCGGCTTATAAACGACGGAACCGTCCTTCAGGGTTTCTTTTTCAAGCATAAACTCGGCGCCGCGTTTGGATCCGAAACGCTTAAGATCTTCCCAGAATGCGCGGTCGAGAGCTTTATCTTCGACTACCTTGCGGTCGCGAACATAGTACTGCTCATTACCGACGCGTACAGCGCTGAACCCGCGTGGAGTCAGTCCCGAGTTAAACAGCTCACTCACCCAGGCATCGCTTTCGGAATGAACCAGACGGAACTCAAGAAACGCCACGCTCATGATCGAGTTTTTGGCTTCGATGCGTTTGTTCACATCTACACCGGGCAGACGGATAACGATCCGGTTGTCGAGCAGCGGATAGATTTCCGGTTCGGCAATACCAAGGCCGTCCACGCGGCTGCGGATAACTTCCAGCGCCACGCCTTGCGTCTTTTTAACCAGAGTCTGGACGGCGGATTCAAGCGCGGAACCTTCGAGCTTGGCATCGCCTTCCAGAATCTGCTTACGGACTTCGTTCTTGTCCACTTCCACGGTGAAGCTCGTTCCGCCCTTCAGGTCGAGTCCGAGTTTTACCTTTTGCTTAAACGGAGTAACCAGAGCCATCGACCACGCCGTCAGTGCGATCAGCAACAGCCACTTCCACATTGTGCTTTTGTTCATAAATCAAATCCCCGGCGGGTTAAACTCTTGCCTCAGAGGGAAGTTCGCCTTTTTCATCCAGAACCTGCGAAATGGCGCTCTTCAGCACTTCAATTTTCGTTTTTTCAGCGATCAGCACGATCAGGGTTTTATCCTTCACGCCGGCAATTTCGCCGATAATGCCGCTGGTGAGCAGTACGCGGTCACCGCTCTTAACGGCGGCGATCAGGGTTCTGCGTTCTTTTTCGCGACGGCGCTGCGGGCGGATCATGACGACATAAAAAATAAGAACCATAAAAGCCATCATTCCGTAAAACTGCAACGGTGAGGCCTGCCCAGGTTGACCGTTTGCGCCCGGAGGCGGAGCCATAGCGATTGTCTGTAAAAACATACTTTTCTCCCTTAGTTTGCCACAAAAAACACGAAGGCGGACATGCTAGAGTCCGCCCCCGTACTTGGCAAGCTTGAATCCCGCTGTTTACCTATTCCTTGCCAAATCATCGTAAAAAGCGGTCATCGACGCCATGTAATAGGGTGCCAGCCAGATAAAACCGACCCCAAGTGTCAGGACAGCGAGCAGTTGCCAGCCGATAAACCGGAGCCAGAGGAGTCCCAGCCGCCAATAATTACCGCTCATCAGTTCAATGCCTCGCCGGATCGCCTGCCGGGCGCGGACGGACGGGTCGTCGGCCACCACATAAAGAGCCAGACCGTAGCGCATTTGAATAGGGATCATGACGGCCAACATAATCAGAAATAGAATCGTCCAAAAAGCCCACCGGGAACTGTCCGGTGAGGAATGAGTTAAAACGGTCACTGCCACCGTCAGAATGATAAAAGGAATCATCCAGGCCAGAGTGATCAGCAATACCAACAGATAAGTACAGAATGCGGTACCAAAACGATTGAAGCCGTCAAACATCAAACTGAACCGGTTATTCTGCCGGCGAATCGTCGCCAGAAAGTAAACAGTGGCGCCAACCATCAGCGGAGCAGCAAAAATCAGCTGCAGCAGCTTGCCGGCAAAAGGCAACAGGCTGATGCTGATGGACAGAATAATATAGACCATTGTTACACCAATGGACTTTCCCCAGCTACCGGAAAGTCCGGCACGGGCAGCGGCGGTCAGGTCACGAATAGGCGTCATACTTTTCATGGATTCCTCCTTATTGAGCCAAGGCTTTATCAATATCCGGCACAGCGGAAAGCAGTTTCTGCGTGTAGGGATGCTGCGGATCGTCGCAAACCTGACCGG
>DAONGM010000153.1:0-3808 GCA_035404105.1 Pontiellaceae bacterium | reverse complement strand
CTCGCTGACGTCGCGCGGCGAGTTTTTCACCGCCTACACGCCGTACCAGCCGGAAGCCGCGCAGGGCACGCTGCAGGCGATGTTTGAATATCAGACCGCCATCACGCGCCTGACGAACATGGAAGTTTCCAATGCCTCGCTTTACGACGGCGGCACCGCGCTCTTCGAAGGCATGATGATGGCGCTGCGTATCAGCAAGCGCAGCCGCGTGCTGGTGGACGAAGGCGTCAGCCCGATCTACCGCACCATGCTGCGCAGCTACACCCGCAACCTCAAAATCGAATACCGCGAAGTCGCCATGTCCGGCGGCCTCGCCGACCGCGACGCTTTCGCCAAACAGCTCGACAGCACCGTCGGCGCCGTCCTGCTGCAGAACCCCAACTTTTTCGGCTGCCTCGACGACCTGACCGGCCTGATCGACCAGGTTCACCGCGCCGGAGCCATTGCCGTGGTTTCAGCTTATCCGGTTTCGCTCGGCGTCGTCAAAACGCCCGGCGAAATGGATGCCGATATCGTCACCGGCGACGGGCAGAGCCTCGGCCTGCCGCTCTCGTTCGGCGGCCCGTACCTCGGCTTTATGGCGACGAAGAAAAAATATGTCCGCAACATGCCGGGCCGCATCGTCGGCGCGACCAAAGACGGGCAGGGGCGGCGCGGCTATGTGCTGACGCTGCAGGCCCGCGAACAGCATATCCGTCGCGAAAAGGCGGCGTCGAACATCTGCACCAATATGCAGCTCTGCGCGCTGCGTTCGCTCATTTATCTTTCGCTGCTCGGCAAGCACGGCTTTGTCGATGTCGCCCGCCAGTGCATGGACCGCGCCGGTTATGCCTGGACGCGCCTCAACTCCATCAAAGGCGTCGAGCCGCTGTATGACCGTCCGTTCTTCAACGAATTCGCGCTCAAGCTGCCGAAAGACGCCGGCGAAGTCGTCAGCGACTTGATCAGCGAAGGCATCGCCGCCGGCTTCCCCGCCGGTCGCTATTACACCGGCATGGAAAACGTTCTGCTCTGCGCCTTCACCGAAAAGCGCACCAAGAAGGAAATCGATATTCTGGCCGCGAAATTAGAGGCAGTACTTTGAAATAAAAACGAACCACTAATTCACACTAATGAACACGAATCAGGGAACGCAATTAGTGAGAATCAGTGAAAATTAGTGGTTTGAAAGGTTGTTGGTTATGAAACTGATTTTTGAAAAAAGTTCGCCGGGCCGCGGCGGGGTGAGAATTCCGGAAGACCGCATTTCGGAGCATGACATTATCAGCGAAAATCTGCTGCGCGCGGCGCCTGCCGAGCTACCGGAGGTTTCCGAAAGCGAAGTGGTGCGGCATTTTACGAAACTGTCGCGACTGAACTATTCGGTCGACACGCACTTTTATCCGCTCGGCTCCTGCACGATGAAGCATAATCCGCGCGCCTGTGAAGCCGCGGCCTCGCTGCCCGATCTGTGCGAAACGCATCCGCTCTGGCCGCAGCTGCGCCACGGCGGCCTGCTGACGCAGGGTTCGTTGCAGATTCTTTACTCGCTGGAGCGCATGCTTTCGGAAATCACCGGTCTGGCCGAGTTCACGCTTCAGCCGATGGCCGGTTCGCACGGCGAGCTGACGGCGGTGATGATGATGGCGGCTTATCACCGCGACCGCGGCAATAAGAAGACGCATATCATCATTCCGGATTCCGCGCACGGCACCAATCCGGCCAGCGCGGCGCTCGGCGGCTACGAAGTGGTCACGATCCCGTCCGACGCCAGCGGCGACATGGATATCGAGCTGTTCAAGGCGGCGCTGAACGACGAGACCGCCGGCGTGATGCTGACGCTGCCCAGCACGCTGGGTGTCTTCAACCCGCGCGTGAAGGAAATCATCGAAGCGGTGCACGCGGTGGACGGCCTGATGTATTACGACGGCGCGAACTTCAACGCCATCATGGGCCGCATTAAACCCGGCGAGCTGGGCTTCGATCTGTGCCACCTGAATCTGCACAAGTCGTTTTCCACGCCGCACGGCGGCGGCGGCCCCGGCACCGGACCGGTCGGCGTCTGCGAAAGACTGCGGCCCTATCTGCCGATCTCGCGCGTCGCCAAAACCAAGGACGGCACCTATACGCTCGACTACGACTTTCCGAAGAGCATCGGCTACGTTGCGCCGTTCTACGGCAACTTCGCCATTCTCGTCCGTGCCTACGCCTATCTGCTGATGCTCGGCCGCGACGGCCTGCGCGCCACCAGCGACCGCGCCGTGCTCAACGCCAACTATGTGCAGGAAAAACTGCGCCCGTACTTTGCAGCCGTCACCAAGGGCCGCTGCATGCACGAATGCGTCTTCAGCGGTAAAACGCTGGGCGGCGGCGTTCATACGCTCGACCTGGCGAAGGCGCTGCTCGACCGCGGCTACCACGCGCCGACCATTTACTTCCCGCTCAATGTGCCGGAAGCCATTATGATCGAGCCGACCGAAACCGAAACCCGCGAGACGCTGGATGCTTTCTGCGCTGACATGATTGAATTGGCGCAGCTGGCCAAGACCAATCCCGACGCCTTGCATCAGGCTCCGGTCACCACGCCGGTCGGGCGTCTCGATGAAGTCGCCGCCGCTAAAAATATGGAGTTAACATACAATGGTTAAGCACATCGTTGTCTGGCAGATGAGGGAAAGTGTTTCTGCGGAACAGAAGATAGAAATGAAACGGCGGTTGGAAACGCTCGTTCTCAGAATTCCGCGGGTTCTTAAAATAGAGGCAGGAATTGATTCCGGCGGCGGAACCATGTCGCTCTATTCCGAATTCACCTCAAGAGACGCGCTGGCCGCATATCAGACGCATCCGGCTCATCAGGAGGTTGTTGCTTTTGTCAAAAAGCTCGTGACGGCGCGGTCTGTCTGTGACTATGAGTGCTGAAATCACCAGTGTGCAGAATGAGCGCGTGAAGCAGATCATCAAGCTTCAGCGAAAAGCCTCTGCCCGCCGCGCAGAAGGCCTGACGGTGATCGAAGGAGCCCGCGAAGTGTCGCGGGCAATCGAAAACGGCTGGCAGCCGGTCGAACTCTGGCTTTGCTCTGAACTTGGAACCGGTAAACCGCAAATCGACACGGCCGGACGCGAATGTTTTCAATGTTCGCGCGCGGTATTTGAAAAAATTTCCTACAGGGAAGGTCCGGATGGCGTCCTGGCGGTCGGCCCGCTGGTCGGCAGAACGCTCGCTGAATTGAAGCTGTCGAAAAATCCTTTGATTCTGGTTGCTGAGGGTCTGGAGAAGCCGGGGAATCTCGGCGCGCTGCTGCGCACGGCCGACGGCGCGGGCGCGGATGCCGTGATCGTTTGTGATTCGGCGACTGACCTGAATAATCCGAATGTCATCCGCGCGAGTATCGGCACGCTGTTTTATCTGCCGGTTGCCGAGGCGTCGTCGGAAGAGGCCATCGCATTCCTGAAAGAACAGGGCGTAAAAGTTCTCTCTGCCGTGCCGGATGCCGAAGCTGTTTATACCGGTGTTGACCTGACCGGACCGGTTGCGATTGTGGTCGGCGCGGAAGATACCGGCCTTTCCAGTCAGTGGAAAGGCTCGGCGGATCTGAACGTAAAAATTCCGATGCTTGGAAAAAACGATTCACTGAATGTTTCGGTTTCTGCGGCGATTCTGCTTTATGAGGCGGTCCGGCAGAGAAATTAAATCTTTCCCCTTGCAACTGAGCTGAAAAACTATACCTTCACCACTTCGCAAATAACTGCGGGGTGGAGCAGTCTGGTAGCTCGTCAGGCTCATAACCTGAAGGTCCTGGGTTCAAATCCCAGCCCCGCTACCAACTTT
>DAONGM010000152.1:0-3845 GCA_035404105.1 Pontiellaceae bacterium | reverse complement strand
TTTATTCTGCGGGACAGAAAACTCTTCCCATAAACAGAATCGTTCCTGAGGCGTTGTGCCGGATCAGGAAGAGGAACGGATGGTCGGCACGGAACACTTTCGGCGACATGGGCAGCGCGGTTGCACACATGGCGACCCCGGTTGCGGCGGCGGCCTCGGTACCTTCTTCATCCACCTGCACAAATGCTTTATGCACCACGTCGGAGATAAACAGCGGCCGGGCGCTGATTCCTGAAAAGTCGGCCAGCGCCGGATTGAAGGCATCGGTCAGGCCCAGCGCGGCGAGAGTTTTCGCCATACTGTCGAACTGCGATTCGATCTTAAAGCGCGGCAGATGAATTTCGATTTCTTCTTTGCGAAAAGTGCCGGTCCAGTCCGCCAGCGCATCGGAAGAGAGTCCGTCTTCAATACGGGCGAGACCGTCTTTCTCCTTCGGCAGGATAATCAGCATGGAAACGTCTTCGCCCTGATAGGGAAGCTCCAGGCATTGAAAGCTTTCAGTTTCCGTGTAGCTGAAACGCTCCGGCTTCATTGTCATCATCGGCACGTTTGTGCTGACTTCCGGCGTCATCCAGAACGGCTCATCTTCTGTTTTTGCTTTTTCGAACGCGTGCAGCCAGTCGCCTTTAAAGTAGATCGCATTGACCAGAATCAGGCGCGTATCCGGTGTCACGGATCCCGGTGCCAGCAGGTTTTTGATCTTATCGCGGGTTTTCTCTTCGACCCAGCGGTTGACGGTTCCGCGTTCGATTTCAGGCTGACCGGCGAAATCGGCCGGCCGGATTTCCGCGCCGTATTTTCCCTGCACGGCGGATTGGAATTTTGCGAGGATTGGAAACTGTTTATCCACCCAGATCGCGTTGGCGCTTTCCAGCGTCACATTGGTTCCGGTATTCGGGAAGGCGGACGCCTCCGGCAGCAGCAGGCTCATCTGCCGGAGCGTATTGCCGGCCGCGCCTTCGCGCGTCATGGCCAGTGCGGACTCAATGCTGGCCGGTGAAAAAAACAGATTTCCCTCCGCCGTGCGCAGTTGACCGTAGAGCTTAAACGCAAAGTCATCGCCACGCGCGGTCAGTGCCAGCATGACGGTCAGCAGAATGGCTTTTTTCATTTCAACCCTCCGTAGCGAGAACCGTCGCCAGTGTGCAGGCTTCGAGATAGCGCGGAATATCAATATATTCGTTGAGGTCGTGGGCGTTGTGGTTGCCCGCGTCGAAGGTAATCGTCGGGATGCCGATTTCGTTGAAGATGTTGGCGTCGAGTCCGGCGCTGATCACTTCGGTATAGGCTTTGCGGCCGGCCTTGGGCGCGGCTTTCAGGAAGCGCTGCACCACCGGTTCGTTGTTTTTAAGCCGGAAGCTCCGGTAGTCGCTGGCGGTGAAAAACTCAACGGAGCCGCATTCGCCCTGATTGTTTTTGATTCCGCGGGCCGCTTTTTCGAACGCCTTCTTCCAAACCGTCGCGATTTTTTTCAGCGAAGCCGAGCTGTGGCTGCGCCATTCGCCCGTTACCTTCAGTTGATCCATGACCTGGTTGTCGACCTCGCCGCCGGACAGCGTGCCGACATTCGCGGTCCCTTTGCAGACGCCTTTATTAATCCGTCCGAACCAGCCTTCTTTTTTCAATTCCGCAATGGCATTGGCCGCAATCACGGCCGAGGAAACGCCGCCTTCCGGATTTACGGCGGCATGCACACTCTTGCCGCGGACTTCAGCGATCCAGCGAATGGCGCCCAGTGCGCCGATTACGCCGCCGCGTTCGCCGCTGCCGTCGAGGTTGAAGCACATCGCCGGATTTCCGCCTTCGGACGGCTTAAACGCTTTGGCGCCGTGCAGGCCGCTCTCTTCGCCGACCGGGAAGAGCAGGGTGAGCGGCGGATGGGGCAGGTTGTTTTTCAGTACGGTGTCGGCCATGGTGACGATGGCGGCCACCGAGGCGCGGTTGTCGCCGCCCAGTGCGGTTTTGCCTTTCGGAACAATCCGGTTGCCTTTTTTGACCGGTACGGCGCCGCGGCAGATGGGCACCGTATCCAGATGCGCGGAAAACATAATGCGCGGGGCTTTGACCGTACCTGGAATTTTTACGACCAGGTTGCCGACGGTGAAGTTCGGCGGCAGGCGCTTGCGGCTGACATTTTCCTGAATCCATTCCGGACGGCAGCCCGCGTTCAGCAGCTGCTGCTTCACCACGTCTGCCACCGGTCCTTCGCCGCCGCTCGGCCCTTCCGCCGCCAGCAGGTCCATGAGGTTTTGTACGGCCCGTTTCTGATCAATCAAATTTTTCATGAGACGGAAGATACCTCATCGACCGAGCGGAATGCGAATCGTTTGCGCGCTTTTGCGCGGGGCGCTGCGGCTATTCCCGCAGTCCGCGGGTGCGGTACGTTTCGAGCAGCGCCGCCATCTGTTTTACGGTTTCGGGCTGCTGTGCGGCCACGTTGTGCTGTTCGCCGATGTCGGTTTTGAGGTCGTACAATTCCGGCCCTTTTTTCCCGGCGATGTATTTCCAGTCGCCCTGCCGTACCGACAGAATGTTTCCGTTCGCCTGTTCAATAATCACGTCGTCGCCGCGCGGATTTTTACCGAGCAGGGTGTCGAGCCGGTTCTGGCTGTCGATGGCGGCTCCGGCGGGCAGGGCTTGGCCGGTGAGGGCGGCGAAGGAGGCCAGCAGGTCAACCTGGCTGATGAGGGCGCTGGAGGTTCCGGGGGCCACCGTGCCGGGCCAGCTGACAATAAAGGGAACCCGGGTGCCGCCTTCATATGTTTTGTATTTGCCGCCGCGGAATACGCCGGAGCCGTCGTGGCCGTGGTCCGACTCTTCGTCGGACAGGCGCACGGTGCAGCCGTCTTCGTAGCCGTCTTTATAAACGGGGCCGTTGTCGCTGGAGAAGATGACCAGCGTGTTTTGCAGCAGGCCGTTCTCTTCCAGCATTTTCAGAATCTCTCCCGTGGCCCAGTCGAACTGCACCATGGCGTCGCCGCGGGGTCCGAGGGTGGTTGCGCCCTGGAAGCGTTTATGCGGGGTGCGCGGAACGTGGATATCCTGCGAAGCGAAGTAGAGGAAAAACGGCTGGTTTTTGTTTTCCGTGATGAACTGTTTCGTCTGCCGGAGCGTATCGATGGTCAGGTTTTCGTCATCCCAGAGTGCCGCGCGCCCGCCCGACATCCAGCCGATTCGCCCGATGCCGTTAATGACGGAGTTGTCGTGCCTGAAGCCGGGGGTGCTCCGGTAGTAGGTCATGGCTTCCGGATGGTCGACGCCGTCGGGATAGGTGTCTGTGATTTTCTCGCTGTAGCTCACGCGAATGGGATCGTTCGGGTCGAGGCGAACCACGCGGCCGTTTTCAACATAGACGCAGGGCACGCGGTCGACGGTGGCGGGCATGATAAAGCTGTAATCAAAGCCCAGTTCCTGCGGACCGGGCGCGATGGTCCGGTTCCAGTCGACCTCTCCGTTGCCAAGCCCCAGGTGCCACTTGCCGATCACGCCGGTCTTGTAGCCCGCCGCGCGGAACATGTCGGCCATGGTATACGATTCGGGCTGGATGCACAGGGTCGCATCTCCCTTTAGGATGGCGATGTCCTCCCGGAAGGCGTAGCGCCCGGTGAGCAGCGAGAAGCGGGACGGCGTGCAGGTTGACGAGCTGCAGTGGCCATCGGTGAAGAGCAGGCCGTTGCGGGCCAGCCGGTCGATGTTCGGCGTGGGGATTTTGGTGGCGCCGTAGACGCCGGAATCGCCGTACCCGACATCGTCCCCGTAAATCAGAACCACATTGGGCCGGGCTGCCGGCGCGGCGAACGCGGTTGTGCCGGAGGCCGTCAGCAATCCTGCGAGACCGGTTGCTG
>DAONGM010000151.1:0-3862 GCA_035404105.1 Pontiellaceae bacterium | reverse complement strand
CCGACGATGGCGATGATCGCCAAAAAGAATCCGAAGGTCAAAGTGACCGTGGTGGACATCAACCAGAAGCGCATCGATGCCTGGAATTCCGATACTCTGCCGATCTACGAGCCGGGTCTGGACGAAGTGGTCAAGGCGGCACGCGGCAAAAACCTTTTCTTCTCCACCAACGTGGTCAAAGGCATCAAGGAAGCGGACATTATTTTCGTGAGCGTGAACACGCCGACCAAGATGTTCGGTCACGGCGCGGGCTGTGCCGCCGACCTGCAGTACTGGGAAAAGTGCGCGCGCCAGATTCTGGAAGTTTCGACCTCTGATAAGATCGTGGTTGAAAAGAGCACCCTGCCCGTTCGCACCGCCGCCGCCATGGAACGCATCCTGCACAGCGGCAAAACCGGCGTACATTTCGACGTTCTTTCCAATCCGGAATTTCTCGCCGAAGGCACGGCGATTGCCGATCTGGAAAATCCCGACCGCATTCTGATCGGCGGGCATCCGACGCCCAGAGGTAAAAAAGCCGTTAAGGCGCTGGCGGATGTTTATGCCGCGTGGGTGCCGAAGGAAAAAATCCTGACGACCAATCTCTGGTCGAGCGAGCTTTCCAAGCTGACGGCCAATGCGTTCCTCGCCCAGCGCGTCAGTTCGATCAACAGCATCTCCGCGCTGTGCGAAGCGACCGACGCCGATGTCGGCGAAGTGGCGCGCGCGATCGGTACCGACAGCCGGATCGGCCCGAAATTTCTGAAGGCCAGCGTCGGCTTCGGCGGCTCGTGCTTCAAGAAGGATATTCTGAATCTCGTGTACCTCTGCGAAACCTACAACCTGCACGAAGTGGCCGAATACTGGCGGCAGGTGGTGAAGATGAACGAATATCAGGAGCGCCGTTTCGTCGCCCGCATGCTGAAGGAGATGTTCAACACGATCGCCGGCAAGCATATCGCGCTGTTCGGCTTCGCCTTTAAAGCCGATACCGGCGATACGCGCGAAAGCCCGGCCATTCTGATCGCCCGCGAACTGCTGGCGGAAAATGCAAAAATAGTGATCACCGATCCTCAGGCAATGGAACACGCCAAGGTTGATCTGGCCGATGTGATTGACCGCATTACGTTTGAGCCGGATCCTTACAAGGCGGCCAAAGGCGCGCACGCCGTCGCCCTGCTGACCGAGTGGAAGGAATACAAGACGCTCGACTACCAGAAGATTTTCGACAGCATGATCCAGCCCGCTTTCCTGTTCGACGGACGCAACCATCTCGACCATCAGGCGCTGCACAAGATCGGCTTCAATGTCTACTCGATCGGCAAGGCCGCGCTGAAGCACATCTAACCTGTTTTCCGTATTGTAGGACGCGGTTGACACTCCCGTTGGTCGTTGCTTCGCAACAACGAAGCCTCTCTCCCGTTGGTCGAGTCCCGTATCCGGGAGCGTATACTTTTAATGCCTCTTCGGCGAACACAGGCTCTCTGGATACAGAGAAGCCTGTCCTGCAACGACGCGGCTTATCTCCAAAAGATGAACAGCGCCATCAGGACAAAGAAAAGCCCGAGGAGCAGTTTCGAGGCGACCACGTTCCGGCGGCTCCACGTCAGCAGCGCTTCGGTTTTTAGGCCGAAGTAAACCGCCGTAAAGACCGTTACCAGCGGCAGAATAAACAGAAGGTTGTAGAGCAGCAGAAGCAGCCACGCCCGCGATTCTGAATAGGTGCTGTCCTTCAGAATCAGAACCAGCGTCGGAACATAAACCTGTCCGGTGCAGACGCTTTCCAGCACCGTGACGGCGGTTCCGATCAGCAGTCCGCCCCAGAAAATACTGGCGCTGCCGAGGCCGCGGCGCATGACATCATGAATCCGCTTTTTCAGGCCGGTGGAAAGCTGAAGCGTGACATCAGCGGACTGTCCGGTTTTCCGGAAACGAACGGCGTCGCGCACCGACAGCGCGGCCAGCACCAGCAGAATGACCGCCATGGCGTTCTCCACCACGCTGCGCAGAACGGTAAAACCTGAGAACAGGTGCAGGACGCGAAACAATCCGAAGCCCAGCGCCAGATAGGTCAGGAACGAAGCGAAACAAAAGGCGATGCCGAGCAGGATGAGCTGACGGTTCCGGACCTTGGCAACCGCCAGCAGACTCATGAAGAAGACCAGCGTTGAAATCGCGCAGGGATTCATTCCGTCCAGCAGTCCCGCCGCGGCAACGGCCGGAACCGTAAAGCCTTCATACCATTTCTGCGCCAGAGCGGTTGAAGCTGCCGCCGGCGCGGGGCCGGCAGACTCCTGCGTCAGCAGATTTGAAATCAGCGCCGCAAATTCTTCGTGCGACGGTTCCGCGCCGAAAATGTACTGTTTGTTGACGATCAGATAGGCCCGATCCGGCGCCTCATAGCCCAGCCGGTTTTCCATTTGAAGCAGGTTGATGAAGTTGGTCTCTACGCCGATGTCATGCCGCTGAATCCGGCAGGCGCCGGGGAATTTTTTTTCAATCCCCGGAAGAAGCTCCGACTGTATCTGCTCGCACTCACGGCAGCCGGGCTCGAAGAAAAAGTCGATCTGCACCGGCTCCGCACCCTGCGCGATTCCGCAAAGGAATACAGCAATCAGAATTCTGAAAATGTTCTTCCTTCTCATTGTTGTGACATTGTACACCGGTATCCGAACCCCTGCCAAGGCTGTGCGCCAATTTTGACAGGGAAGTTTATTTTAAAAGCGCGCCGGTGTGTTTAGAATCCGTCGCCAATGAACATTGGATTTTCAGCTTTTGTGATGCAGGGCGGGCGCTCCGGCGTGGCGTCCTACATCCGCGAGCTGATCGGCCACCTCCAGCAGGAAGATCCGGTCAGCCATTACGATATCATGATGCCGATGCGCGAGGCCGAGCTGATCAAGCTGACCGCACCGAACTTTCAAAAGTCGCTCTACTCGGACTTCATTTCCCGTCCGGTGGTTAACATCGCGTGGCACAATACGATGCTTCCGGTTATCGGAAAAATCCGGAAATTTGATCTGCTGCACATACCGAGCTACCGGCGGATTCCGCTGGTGAAAAAATGCCCGCTTGTCGCGACGGTGCATGACGTCGCAACTCTTTCGATGGATGCCAAGTATGACGCCGCACGAATGTTCTATAACCGCCGCATCGTTCCGTCGCAGATCAAAAACGCCGACCACATCATCACGGTCAGCCACTATTCGAAAAAAGATATCGTCGAACGTGTCGGCGTAGCGCCGGAAAAAATCACAGTGCTCTACTCCGGCATCAACCATCAGATTTTCCGCCCCGTTGAAAAAGCCGCCGCCCGCGCCCAGCTTGCCGAACGATACAAGCTCGACCGGCCCTTCATCATCTATGTTTCGCGGCTGGAACATCCGGCGAAAAACCATGTCCGGCTGATCGAGGCGTTCGAGCGGTTCAAGGCCGAATCGGACAGCCCGCATAAACTGGTTCTGCCGGGCGCGGACTGGAACGGCGCGGATATAATCCGGGCGCGCGCCGCCACCAGTCCGGTTCATGACGACATTCTTTTCCCCGGATTCGTGCCGCTGGAAGATATGCCGCTTTTCTACAGCGCCTGCGACCTGATGGCCTTCCCGTCGCTCTTTGAAGGCTTCGGATTTCCGATTGTTGAAGCGCTGGCCTGCGGCGCGCCGGTCATCTGCTCCAATACCTCTTCCATGCGCGAAATCGCCGGAAGCGTGGTACCGAAGTTCAACCCGTACAGCTCCGACGAAATTTTCCAGTGTCTTGAAAAAACGCTTTCCGGCGGCTGGAGCTGGGGGCAACGCCGGCACGGCATAGAATATGCCGCAGAGTTTGACTGGAACCGCACGGCACGGCAGACTCTCGACATCTACGAAAGGACCGCCGG
>DAONGM010000150.1:2683-3986 GCA_035404105.1 Pontiellaceae bacterium | reverse complement strand
GCAGCGCCCAGAGCTTGGGATTGCCCATGCAGACGGTGTCGAGAATCGTGTACTCGTCAAAAGCGGAATGGTCCTGGCGCAGATAGCCGAGCGTGCAGCCGACCCCGACGGAGACCGTGCCTTCGCTCGGCTCGATCTGCCCGGTCAGAATCTTCATGAACGTGGACTTGCCGGAGCCGTTGGCGCCGATCAGGCCGTAGCGGTTGCCCGGAACAAACTTCACCGAAACGTCCTCAAAGAGCGGCGTTTTGCCGAAGCGCATGGTGATTTTTGATGTAGCGATCATAGCGGGTCCATCCGGGGTAAAATTAAAATGAGCGCCGTGTATAGCAGGAACTCCCCGAAGAGCCCACTGCTAACTGCCCCGAATTTCCAAAGGAAGTTGTCTTCGCAGGGGTGACTTTGTTTCCAGCCTGTTGTATAAAACCGCCTTCGTGACTGTCCTGTATGTGTAAAGGGATGAGCCGCCGATAGAGGAATTTAAAGAAGAGGGACGTACATCATGTTTGCATTACTGATTTCAGTGATTGTTTCCGCCGCGGCTGCCGCCGCCTGTGTAGTTTCAAAAGCCGGAACAGGTTCAGCAGTTGCCGCCGGCATTGCCGCTTTTCTCGGGGCACAGTTTTTAACCGGATGGATTGTCCGGAAAAGAGTAACCAAAGTTCAGGAAGCGCTTCAGGAGATGCTCGCGAACGGGCAGAAACAGATGAACCGGAAGATTCAGCTGTTCCAAAGTAAGCCCGGCGGGAACATCAAACAGATCCAGCGCCAGCTGGAGAGCGATCAGAAAGCGCTGATTAAGGAAGCGCTCGCTTTCCTTGAACGCTTTGAGCCTTTCAGAAAATGGAACCTGCTGATGGGCCGGCAGATCGCCACTATGCGCCTGCAGTTTCTTTATCAGCTCAAGGACTTTGAAGCGGTCGACCGGCTGCTTGCTTCCATGGGGCTGTTCAAAGGCCCGATGATGATGGAACCCATGACGATCGCCATGAAAATGGCCCGCCAGTATGAACACGGTGAACTGGAGAAACTCGAAAAAACCTTCAAGCGGCATATCAAATGGATGCGCGGAAACCGGGGAACCCTGCTTTACGGGCTGATGTCCTGGGCCTATCTGCAGAAGGGTGACTCTGAAAAAGCCCGGCTCCTGCTGGTTAAAGCGAAAGACGTCACCGGCGATGAAACCCTGGCCCATAACTGGGAAATGCTGGCGAACAACAAAGACAAACAGTTCTCGAACGCCGGACTCGGCGAGCAGTGGTACGGACTCTATCTTGAAACTCCGCCGCTTCCCAAACAGCAG
>DAONGM010000150.1:0-2583 GCA_035404105.1 Pontiellaceae bacterium | reverse complement strand
CCACCGCAATGTTCACCAGACGTCCGGGGACGACGATCACTTTTTTGATCGCCTTGCCTTCGGACCAGCGGAGGACCGCTTCGTCGGTGACGGCGAGTTTTTCGATCTCTTCCTTCGTCGCCGTGGAGGGCACGGTGATCTGTCCGCGGACTTTCCCGTTCACCTGCAGGGCCATCTGAATTTCGTCGCGGTGCAGCGCGGCTTCAACCACTTCCGGCCACTTGGCCGCAAGGATTCCTCCGGTATGGCCGAGCTCTTTCCAGAGTTCTTCGGAAATATGCGGGGCGAAGGGCGAAATTAGTACGATCACTTTTTCGATGGCGTCGCGGAAGACGGCTTTGACCTGCTCGGACGAGCTGTCGTCGACCTTGATTTCGTCGATGGCGTTCATCAGTTCCATGATGGTCGAAATGGCGGTATGGAAATGGAACGCACCGTCGAGGTCGCTGGTGATTTTCTTCACCGACTCATTCAGCTTGCGGTAAAGGTCGCGCTCCGGTTTTTCCATTTTCGCCATGTCCAGTGGCGCAGGCTTTCCAGCCTGTGCATCCGGGCCGGCTGCCCCGCGGAGAATATCGCGGTGCTGCCAGACGCGGCGCCAGATGCGGGCGAGGAAGCGGTAGGAACCTTCGACCGCGGCGTCGTTCCACTCGGCTTCTTTTTCCGGCGGGCCGATGAAGAGGGTGTAGAGGCGGACGGTGTCGGCGCCGTAGTTGACGATCAGCTCGTTCGGGCTGACGACGTTGCCTTTGGATTTGCTCATTTTGTAGAGCTTGCCGTCGATGTCGCTCTTCTTGCAGATCATGCCTTGCGTGAAGAGTTTGGCGAACGGTTCGTCGAAGCCGATCAGGCCGAGGTCGTGGATGACCTTGGTGAAGAAGCGGGCGTAGAGCAGGTGCAGAATGGCGTGTTCGATGCCGCCGATATACTGGTCGACCGGCAGCCAGTTGTTGGCGGCTTCGGTGTCGATCGCCTGCGAGCCGTCGCGGGCGTTGAGGTAGCGCAGGAAGTACCAGCTGGAGTCGACGAACGTGTCCATCGTGTCGGACTCGCGCCGCGCCGGTTCGCCGCACTTCGGGCAGGAACAGTTCATGAACGAGGCGGAGCCTTTGAGCGGCGACTCGCCGGTCGGCTTGAACTCGACGTCGGTCGGCAGCAGCACCGGCAGTTCGTCGTCGTTGACCGGAACCATGCCGCAGCGGTCGCAATAGACGATCGGAATCGGCGCGCCCCAGTAGCGCTGGCGGGAAATCAGCCAGTCGCGCAGGCGGAAGTTGATGGTGCCTTTGCCGAAGCCTTTGGCCTCGGCGTGCTGAATCATTGCGCGGATGGCCTCGCGGTTATTCAGGCCGGTGAATTCGCCGGAGTTGCAGCAGACGCCGTCTTCGGTGTAGGCGTTCTTCATCTCGGCGAGAACCAGCGAGCCTTCCGGATTCTGGATCGAAAGTTTGACCGGCAGGTTGTACTTCTTCGCGAAAGCCCAGTCGCGCGTGTCGTGCGCCGGGACGGCCATCACCGCGCCGGTGCCGTACATCAGCACATAGTCGCCGACCCACAGCGGAACCTGTTCGCCGGTGAACGGATTGACGACATAGCGGCCGGTGAAAACGCCTTTCTTCTCGAGCGCATCGGACTCGCGGTCGAGGTTGGTCAGCTTCGCGCTGTCGGCGACAAACTTCAGCACTTCCTGTTCCTGCGGCAGGCCGGCGATCATCTCTTTGAGATTGGCGTATTCCGGCGCCAGCACCATGTAGGTGCAGCCGTAAATGGTGTCCACGCGGGTGGTGAAGCAGGAGACTTTGTTCGAGCTGTCGGCTTTGCCGTCGGCGCGCGGAACGAGCGCGAAATCAATTTCCGAACCTTCGGAGCGGCCGATCCAGTTGCGCTGCATCGTCTTGACGCGCTCCGGCCAGCCTTCGAGCTTATCGATATCGTCGAGCAGCCGCTGGGCGTAATCGGTGATTTTGAAAAACCACTGTTCGAGCGCCTTCTGAACCACGACCGTTCCGCACCGGTCGCAGCATCCGTCGATAACCTGCTCGTTCGCCAGCACGGTCTGGTCGTTCGGGCACCAGTTGACGTTGCTCTTCTTCTTATAGGCCAGCCCGCGGTTGAACATCTGGATGAACAGCCACTGCGTCCACTTGTAATATTCCGGCTCGCAGGAAGTGACTTCCTTTTCCCAGTCGTAGCAGCAGCCCCAGGCGGCGAGCTGTTCCTTCATCACGGCGATATTCTTGAACGTGCTTTCGCGCGGCGGCGTACCGGTCTTGATCGCGGCGTTTTCGGCGGGCAGCCCGAACGCGTCCCAGCCCATCGGCGAGAGAACATTGAAGCCGCGCATCTTTTTGTAGCGGACGACGGCGTCGCCGATGATGTAGTTGCGGCCGTGGCCGACGTGCAGCTTGCCGGAGGGATAGGGGAACATCATCAGGCAGTAATACTTCTGCGCCGTCTTCGACAGATCGGTCTTGAACAGACCGTGCTCGTTCCAGTGCGCCTGCCACTTCGGTTCAATTTCAGAAAAAGGGTATTTCTCATTCATAGGACATTCCTCGCGTAAACCGCAACAGACTACGGATT
>DAONGM010000149.1:0-4009 GCA_035404105.1 Pontiellaceae bacterium | reverse complement strand
GTGAGAAATTCCGGCGGATAGCTGTTGGTGACGGCCAGTACGTTCAGCCCGGCCCCTTTGGCGGAGGCAATGCCGGCTGGCGTATCTTCAATGGCCAGTCCGCTCGTTACGCCCAGCTTTTTTGCCGCCAGTTTGTACGGCGCGGGATCGGGTTTGCTGATGTGAGTGTCGTCGGCGGTGACGATGATGTCGAACGCGTTTTCGATGCCCAGACCGCTGAGTACCGGCAGGATGTCGGCGCGCAGCGCGCCGGAGCAGATGGCGATCGGAATTTTTCCGGACAGCTTTTGAATCAGTTCAACCGCGCCGGGCAGCGCGGCGGCACCGTCGCTTTCCAGCAGGTTCTGAAATGCGGCGGCTTTTTGGGCGATCAGCCGGTGCAGTTCCTGTTCGCTAAGGCCGGGCAGGGCGTGGCGGAATGTGTCGCGGTCGTCGAAGCCGATGAAGGTTTTAATGTAGTCGGCCCATGAAATGGTTCTGCCGAGGGGCTCGAGGACTTTGTTGAAGGCCGCCCAGTGGAGCCGTTCGGAGTCTACGATGATGCCGTCGAAATCAAAAATAACCGCTTTAATCATGCGCAAGAATCAGCCACAAAAAGCACAAAAAGGCACGAAAAAAGAAAACCAGTGTAGAAGTCAAATAAGACGGATGGACAACACCGAAGAATGCGGCGCTTCATTTACTTTGTTTCCTTCTGTGAAACGTCTCCATCCTCTATCAGTTTTTCTGCCGCCGGCGGAGCCTGGTTCTTCAGGTAAAAGTAACGGCTGACCAGGCCGACCCAGCAGATGACGAGGATGAGCAGCATGCAGGTCTTTTCTTCGTCGGTCATCGTGAACCGTCCGCGCAGCCAGATGATCAGCTCTTCGAGAATCAGCGGTTTATTTTTCATCAGGCCGCCGAGCCTACTGATTCAGCGGAAGAAAAGGAAATACTTAATCAGCCTTCGCCGTAATGGCGGCGAAGACCGCTTCGGCCATCAGCCGTTTTATGGAATAACCGTTATTTTTCCGGTGCAATCAGCAGCTGGCTTTGATGGCGATATCCGCGGGATATTTGCATCGGCAGAATCCGGTTTTCCGGGGGCGCAGGTTCTTTAACCGGACGGTCGCATACCAGCCAGACCGCTGGCCGGAGGGTCAGGTTGTTTGTTCCGCCGCCCTTGATGACAATCTGCTGTCCGCGATAGGGGCGGAGATCAAAGGAGGAGATGACAAAGCCGGTGCCGGCGCGGTCTCTTTGCGGCTCGACCGCGGCGTTATTTACCGTGATGGCGGCGTTATTTACCGTGATGGCGGCCCGATCCATTGGCGTTTTATCTTTGCGGCTGGCGGGTTTGGCGGGTTTAGCGGATTCGGTCAGCACGACCAGATCGTAACGAAGCGCCTCTTCATCCGGCACGGTGAGTGTAATTTCAAAACTTTTTCCATTGGTATTTGCACTGAATGCCGGCAGCGGCGAAGGCGCAACCAAGCCGGTGCTTTGCGGCAGGCCGGCCTCCAGCTCGAAGACCATCACAGAGTCACCGGGGATTTGAAGGGTGAACGGCTGTCCGGAAGTCAGTTTCCACGGCATCTGTTCGGTGAACGGGTAGATGGCTTTGGCGCGGAAGGGTTTGCCTGTTTCGCCGCGATAGTAAACGGTTCGGTCGAATGGAACGGTCAGCGGTTTTTCCAGCCGGTCGGGATTGCGGACGGTCAGGAGGGCGCGGTTTCCGTTCCAGCTGATGTAGCCGTAGGGTTCACCTTGATCGCAGTCGCCGCCGATGAACCAGCTGTTGCGCAGCAGATCGGTGTTGGCCTGTGACCAGGCGCAGGCTTTACCCAGAGCTTCCCACATCGGCTCGGTGAGCTGGCTGGGTGAAATATAAAGTTCCTTCAGCAGCGTGCCGCGGCCGAAATACATAACCGCGTAATTGCACCAGTCCTGCAGCGTGTCGCCCTTTTCGAAGTAGATTTTTTTGCCGGCGTGAAGCACCCCGTGGGTCATGAAGTTAGCGATCGGAATCAACGGGCGGACGGTGTTGGTCGGGTCGCCCCAGCTTTTATAAAAATGATGGTCGCGATACGAAGTGGCCACCTCCAGTTTGGAGAGCAGCGGAAAGACAAAGTTGCTGCCGGAGTCGCCGCTGTTCATCCACATATATTCGGCATGCTGGAGCAGGAACGGCGTGAACATGGAGCCGTTGGTAAAGTTGATCAGCAGGCCCGGTGCGAGCGACCGCTCATACGCAATCATATCCAGCGTTGCATCTGCAGCCTCTTCCCGGGCATGCCGAAGTGCGGCGTATGTGTGGAACATATAGTTGAAGTCGTGCTTGATGTAGCGGACCCCGCAGTTCTGAATGAGCCAGCGCATGGACTCTTTGTAGTCCCGCTGATAATTCTCGTCGGTTAAATCATAGAAAGTCGCCTTATGGCTGAGTGCCATCGGAGGCATGTCCAGGGGGTAGGCCGGGCGATAACCCGCTTTCTCCGCAAGCTTTGCGTTGACGCCGCGGCCGAACATGCCAACCCAGATGCCGAAATCCACCCCTTGCTTGCGGACAGCTTCCGCCACTTTGTCGAGCGGCTCGTGCTGCTTCGACTGTTCGTAAATCCGGGTGAAGTTTTTCTCCTGCCAGCCGTCGTCCGGAACCATTGCATCCAGTCTGGCGCCGTAACGGGCCAGCGGCTCTTTTATGCTTTTCGTCAGCTGCGTACCGAACCCGTCCACCGTCAGCTGCTTGGCTTCCGGCGTGTACCAGTTATTGAAATGCAGATAGCTGCGGGAACGGGGCCGCGTGCGTTCAATGTAATCAAACAGCGCCAGCTCGGCGCCGTCGTTCGGTTTGGCCGGCAGCCCGATCACACCGCGCTTGCTGACGATGCCCCAGCCGTTGCCGGGCTGCGCTTTGGCCTTGTTCGGGAAATGAAAAACCGTAATCAGACCGTTGCGCGGCGCATACTCCCGATCGCCGCCTTCCAGATTGATCGAGTAGTGATATGTGTAATGAAAGGCGGGCTGTTTAAAGTTGTCGCTGTGGCGGCTGTAGAAGAACGGATAATCCAGACCGATAAACCAATCGCCGACGAATACCGGCTGACCATTATCGCCGCCGCGCGAAGCCTTGGAATCCGTGGATAACCGCCAGACCTCGAGGCGGTCAATGCGGTCGCCTTCTGCCAGCTTCAGGCGGACGGTTTTATGCAGTTCCGGATTCTTATCCAACTGATATTCCAGCGCAACCTCAGCAGGCGCATCGGTACCGCTCTTGGCCGGAACGCAGGTGAAGATGATCGATTGAATATCGCCGTCCGTTTTGGCGGCCACATCCTTCACGGCATAATCATCCAGCGTATAGCGGTTGCCGTTGAATCGCAGAACTTCGAACCCGTCATCCGCAATGGCCAGCGCATCCTTGCCGTTCAGACGGGACAGGCTGCTCAGCCGCCAGGTGCCGCCCTGTTGTGTAAAGCCGGCCTTCAGCCACTGGTTGCTGAACGTCATACTGCTTTCGGCCGCGAAAATAGAAACCGGCAGAGCCAGCAGAAGTCCCAAAACGAAAATCCTTATCTTCATCGGTACACCTTTCTTATTGCCCGGTTCCCGGGCGCTTTTTCAACAGTGGCGAAAGTCGAATCGGACAAGACACCACGGGGCTGATGTCTCCGGCTAAAACGTTTCGCAGTCTATCAGCGAGATAGACCAACCGCCAGATTTTGACAAATTAAATTTGTGCGGGGGTTTCACCTCGGCTGCGTTTTGCGGCCGGCGGAACCGGAATCGTACGGGCCTGAATTCTTCACTTTTTCTCGGCCGCAATGGCGGCGAAGACCGCTTCGGCCATCAGCCGCGCACCTTCGGCGTTCGGATGCACCGTGTCCGGAAACAGCCCGGCTTTGCCGCTCAGCGGACGGTGCAGATCAATAATCGTTGCGCCGGTCTGCCGCGCGATCTCGTCGATCATCGGAATAATTTCGTTAACGACAACCGACTCGGTGAAATCATACGGGCCGGGATAGGTCGG
>DAONGM010000148.1:2124-4071 GCA_035404105.1 Pontiellaceae bacterium | reverse complement strand
TACCGCCAGATGGGGCTGAACGTGCTGCTGCTGGCCGACTCCACCTCGCGCTGGGCGCAGGCGCTGCGCGAAATGTCGGGCCGCCTCGAAGAGATTCCCGGCGAAGAAGCGTTCCCCGCGTATCTGGAATCCGTAATCGCCGCCTTCTACGAGCGCGGCGGCGTGGTGCGGCTGCACGACGGCTCGACCGGTTCGGTGACGATCGGCGGGACGGTTTCGCCGGCGGGCGGTAATTTTGAGGAGCCGGTGACGCAGTCCACGCTCAAGGTGGTCGGCGCGTTTCACGGGCTGTCGCGTGCGCGTTCGGATGCGCGCCGCTATCCGGCCATCGACCCGCTCGACAGCTGGAGCAAGTACCCGAGCGTGGTGGACGCTGACGAGCTGAAGCAGGCGCGCCGCTTCCTGCGCGAAGGCAGCGAAGTCAATCAGATGATGAAGGTCGTCGGCGAAGAAGGCACCTCGATTGAGGACTTCATCGTTTATCTGAAAGGTGAATACCTCGACGCGGTCTATCTGCAGCAGAACGCGTTCAGCGATGTGGATGCCGCGACGCCGGCCGAACGGCAGCAGTATGTGTTCGGCGCGCTGGCGAAAATCCTGCGCACGAAACTGAAATTTGAAAACAAAGAAGCCGCCCGCAGTTTCTTTCAGACGCTGACGCAGGCGACGCGCGACTGGAATAATGCCGCGTTTGAGAGCGAAGAATTTAAGCAGCAGCAGGAGCGGATTAACGCGCTGCTCGCGGAGGTCACGGATTATGCATAAGGTTTATCACCGCATCGAACAGATCGCCGGCAACGTCATCGTGGTCAGCGCCGAAGAGATCCGCTACGGCGAGCTGGCGCAGGTGACGTCCGATATGGGCGTGTCGCTGGCGCAGGTGATCCGGCTGGAAGGCGGACGCGTCTATCTGCAGGTCTTCGCCGGCGGACGCGGCATTTCGACCGACTCGCAGGTGCGCTTCCTCGGCCGCAACATGCAGGTTCCGTTTTCGCAAAACCTGCTGGGGCGTGTGTTTACCGGCAGCGGCGTGCCGCGCGACCGCGGGCCGGTGCTTAGCGAAAACATGATCGAGATCGGCGGGCCGTCGGTGAATCCGGCCAAGCGCATTATTCCGCGCAACATGGTCCGCACCGGGATTCCGATGATCGACGTGTTTAACACGCTGGTCGAGTCGCAGAAGCTGCCGGTCTTTTCGGTGGCGGGCGAGCCCTACAACGAACTGCTGGCGCGTATCGCCCTGCAGGCCGAGGTCGATGTGATCATTCTCGGCGGCATGGGGCTCAAGCACGACGACTATCTGTATTTCCGCGACTATCTCGAAGAAAACGGCGCGCTGTCGCGCTCCGTTCTCTTTGTCCACACGGCCGCCGATCCGACGGTGGAATGCCTGCTGGTTCCGGATATCGCGCTGGCCGTCGCCGAACAGTTCGCGCTGGCCGACCAGCGCGTGCTGGTGCTGCTGACCGATATGACCAACTTCGCCGACGCGATGAAGGAAGTCGCCATTACGATGGAACAGATTCCGTCCAACCGCGGTTATCCCGGCGACCTCTACAGCCAGCTGGCCGCGCGCTACGAAAAGGCCGTGGACTTTGAAGGCGCCGGTTCGATCACGATTCTGGCCGTGACGACGATGCCGGGCGACGACGTGACCCATCCGGTGCCGGACAACACCGGCTACATCACCGAAGGACAGTTTTATCTCAAGAACGGCCGCATCGAGCCGTTCGGTTCGC
This sequence comes from Pontiellaceae bacterium, assembly GCA_035404105.1. Classification (GTDB taxonomy): domain Bacteria; phylum Verrucomicrobiota; class Kiritimatiellia; order Kiritimatiellales; family Tichowtungiaceae; genus Tichowtungia. The sequence continues at coordinate 2,332 of DAONGM010000148.1, read as the reverse complement.
TCAGCCGCCTGAAACAGCAGGTCAACGGCAAGACGCGCGCTGACCACCGCACCATCATGGATACGATGATTCAGCTCTACGCCGCCTATAAGGAAACGCTGGAGAAGCAGTCGATGGGCTTCCGCATGAGCGGCTGGGACAGCAAGCTGCTGAAATACGGCGAGCGGTTTGAGAAAGAAATGATGGCGCTCTCCGTGAACATTCCGCT
>DAONGM010000148.1:0-2024 GCA_035404105.1 Pontiellaceae bacterium | reverse complement strand
AAAAACGAGTTGAAGGCGCAGCGCGACGCGCTGACGCGCTTCCGGCGCTATCTGCCGACGCTGCAGCTCAAGAAGCAGCAGTTGCAGCTCGAAATGCGCGGGCTCGAAGCGCAGATCGTCGCCAAGCGCCAGGAAGAGGAAAAAGCGCGGGCCGATCTGGCCGCCTGGGTGAAGCTGTTTTCCGAGCCGTTCGATTTTACGCCCTATGTGCAGATTGCGGAAATCCGCCGGTCCAGCGGCAATATCGCCGGGGTCGAGATCCCGCTGTTTGAAAGCCTGCGCTTTGAAGAAGCGCTGCCCGATCTGTTCGCTACGCCGGCCTGGGTGGACAGCGCCATGGATCTGCTGCGTCAGCTCATCCGGCTGCGCGTGGAGCGGCAGATCATCGAAGAGCAGCACCGCCTGCTGTCCGACGAACTGCGTACGACGTCGCAGCGCGTGAATCTGTTCGAGAAGGTGAAGATTCCGGAATGCCGTGAAAATATCCGCGTCATTCGCATTTTCATGGGCGACCAGCAGACGGCGGCCGTCGCCCGCTCCAAGATCGCCAAAGGCAAGAGTGTAGAAAAGGTGAGATCGGCATGATCGTCAAAATGAAAAAACTGACGCTGCTGTGCACCCGCGCGATGCAGGAGCAGACGCTGGAGGCCCTGCGGGAACTCGGCGTGGTGCATTTGCAGCCTGTTCAGCTTCCGGAAGGCTCCGGTCTGGATGAAGCGCGCGATCTCTTTGCACATCTTCAGCGGGCGCTGGAAGTGCTGCCGAAACATCCGCATGCTTTGCCGTCCGGAAAAACGGCGCAAGAAACGGTCGAAGCGGTTTGGAGTCTGATTCACCGTAAACAGGCGCTGACTGAACAGATTGAAACGCTCGATATGGACGTCCGCCGTTACGAACCGTTCGGCAGTTTTTCTCCGGCAGCTGTTCGTGAGCTGGAGGCTAAAGGCATCAGCGTTAAATTATACAAAGCACCTGCAAAAGTGCGGCCGGAGATTCCTGACGGCGCGTCAATGGTTGAGTTGAGCCGCACACGCAGCACGGTCTGTTTTGCGCTGATTGGTCGCGCAGGAATAACCTTGGATGCCGAAGAGATTGCGTTGCCCGCGCAGTCACTGGCGGAACTGCGCAAACAGCTGGAAACCCTTCGCGCGGAGCTGGTGCAGACAGAAGCTGAATTCCACAGCTACGCCGGTGACCGCGCCGCCGTTGCCGCGCTGGCGGAGGAGGCGACCGGCCGCGTGCATTATCTCGAAGCGCGCGCCGGGATGGGTTCTGCCGAAGAGATTGTTTACCTGCGCGGCTTTTTCCCCGGCGAGCAGGAAGCGGCTGTCCGGAAAACGGCGGCGGCCAGCGGCTGGGCGGCGATGGTTTATGACATTGCACCTGAAGATAACCCGCCGACCTTGCTGCGCAATCCGAAATGGGTCAGCCCGATTCAAGCGGTTTTCAAAATTATCGGCGTTACGCCCGGTTACCACGAAGTGGATATAAGCAGATTCTTTCTTTTATTTTTTAGTCTGTTCTTCGCCATGCTGGTTGGCGACGCCGGCTATGGACTGTTGTTTCTCGGGCTCACGCTGTTTGCCAAGCGGCGTTTCCGTAAATTGCCGCAGCAGGGATTTAATCTGCTGATGATTACCAGCACCTGTACGATCATCTGGGGCACGCTGACCGGCGTCTGGTTCGGGGTGGCGAACCTGCCTGCGGTACTCAGTCAGTTTAAAATCGGCTGGCTGACCGGGGAGCGGGCGAATGAGAACATCATGCTGCTCTGTTTCTTTATCGGAGCGGTGCATCTGACGATTGCGCATGCCTGGAACACATTACGGATTATCAACAGCTGGCAGGCGCTGGCTCAGCTCGGCTGGATCGGCAGCACCTGGACGATGTATTTCACCGCGCGGACCATGGTGCTTTATTATCCTTTTCCGCCGGTCATGCTCTGGATCATGGCGGTCAGTGTGGTGCTGATCGTTCTGTTCATGAATCCGGTGCATAAGGTGAAGAGCGAGTGGTTTAACTAT
>DAONGM010000147.1:0-4128 GCA_035404105.1 Pontiellaceae bacterium | reverse complement strand
GTTCTGGACGGCGCAGCCGCGGCGGATGGAATCTCCGTCTTTTTCGCCTGTCAGCCCTTCAGCTGTGCCTGCAACACTGACTTTGCCGACGGAAACGATCGCGCCATTTTAAATTCATAATGCGGAGAGCTGATCATGCCGACGATGAAACCGTTTATATTATTTCTATGCATGACAGTTATTTTATCCGTCGGCGGATGTGCGTCCAATAGGATCATTATGACACCGCCGGTGAAAGCGCCGTCTGTTCCGGCCGCGAACGGCACCTCATATAAAGTGGATAAAGTCACCGTCTCGATGATTCCCTATGCACTTCCCGGCGACTTGAAAGGCAAATCGTTTTCCGACCGCTTTGCCCGTCTGGCGGAGTCGCGCTATCCCGGCCTGTTCAAAGACACACCCGAAGCCGTTCCGGTTAATGTACGGATTGAAATCAGCCAGGAAGTCCATGACGGCGCGGCATTACTGACCTTCATGGGAACGGTCGGCATCTTTGGCGGGATTCTTCCCAGTTTACCGTGGACGACAGAATGGCAGGTCAAAGTCGGTATAGAAGATCGCCGCGGCGTCAGGCACGCTGCGGAGGTTCAAGCGCTGCATCGCGGATGGTGGAGTTTGTTTTCGCCCTGCGGTCTGATCACGATCCCCGGCGATTCTGATATACCGGCCGTTTCCACGGTAATGACCGGCGGCCCCGGATCGGTTCCTCCGGAGCTCTGTGACTATGTAGTCCGGTGCATGGTTGATTTAACGGCAAAAGAACTGCTCCGCGAGAATCCTGTACAAATACCGGAACAGCCGTTTTTATTAATGCCGGGCCAGCCGTCGGCGCCGTTACAGATGCCGGCCGAAACCGTTGCGCCGTTCTGATTGAAAAGGAGAAATAATGAAAAAGCTAACCTTGCTGACTGCGGGGAGTGTCACGGCCTGTCTGTTGGCGGTTTCATCCGCCGTGTGCTGGGCGCAAACGCCGCAGGAAAACTCCGGCGCCGCGGCGGCGCAGCGTGCCGCGGAGATTGCCGCGGCGAAGGCCGCCGCCGCCCGCGATCCGCAGAACTGGCGCGTCTTCAACGACCTCGGCGCGGTTTATTACCGGCAGGCGCAGTACGACCAGGCGGTGGCGGCGTTCCAGCAGGCGCTGTCGCTGCATTCGATTACGACGATTATTGAAGCCGAGAAGAAGCAGGCCGATGAAGCCGCGGCGCAACGGGCCGCAATGAACGCGAAACGGGAGGCCGATATTCAGCGGGCCAAGGATTTGCAGTCGAAGCAGGAGATGAACGAACTCTTCGGGCTGGTCTCCGGTGTCGCCGGGATGAACGGCAATATGCAGGCCCAGATGATGGCCAGCACCCTGCAAACCGTCAACAACCAGATCAACTCGGTGCCGAACAGCGTGCCGCCGCTGTCTCCGGAAATGAAAATGGAATCGTCGCTCAAAGCGAAGAGCGAAGTGTCGGGCCTGTATATCAGCCTCGGCTTCGCCTATTTCGGCAAGAAGGATTACCAGCAGGCGATCCTCTCGTTTGACAATGCGCTGCAGCTCGATCCGTCGCGCACGGAGGTTCTCAAGACGTCGGCGGAAGCGCTGTACTTTCTCTGCAAATACGACGAGTGCATCACCACCTTCGCCAAATACCATGCGATTGCGCCGGTCGAACCGGCCTCGCTGCTGCGCCTCTCCGACGCCTACCGCGCGCTCGGCATGCATGCGGAGTCCGATAAAGCCTTCGCCGCTTTTCTCGCCGGGCAGGAGCGGTACGCCGCCGATTGCTGCAAGCTGCTGGAGATCGGCACCGTCTGCCTGTCGCACTGGCGCTATGAAGAGGCGTTGAATTTTCTGACGAAGGCCCGGCAGGTCGCCGCCGGCTCGCCGGACCAAAGCCGCCGCTTTATCGAAGCGCAGCGCGCCCGCTTCCAGATGACCAACGCCATCTCGCTGCTGCTGGCCGAAGCGCAATTCAATCTGCGGCAGACGGCGGAAGCGACGGCTCTGCTGCGCGAAGCCGTCGCTCAGGACGGCTCCAATTCAAAAGCCTGGTACATGCTCGCCCAGTGCCACGATCAGGCCGGAGAATCCGCCGCCGCGCAGGAAGCCTACGGCAAAGCGCTGGCGGCTTTTGGCGCCGCGAAAACCAAAGCGCCGGACTACATTCAGGTCTGCCGCGCGGCCGCCGGAGAGGGCGATGAAGCCGTCAAAGCGCTCGAAACACAGCTCGCCGGTGTTCCGCTGACGCCAGGCGGCGGCGCCAACCAGTGGTGCGTGCTGGCCCTGGCTTTCGAGAAGGCCGGGCGCATTCCCGAAGCCATGGAAATTCTCAGCCGGTGCTGCGAGGTCTCGCCGGCCTACACCCGGGCCCGGCTGGCGCTGACCCGCCTCGAACAACAGGCGGCCGCCGAACGGAAGCGGATCCTCGCGGAAGCCGACGCGGCGCTGGCGGCCGGCAACAGAAATCAGGCTCTGGCAAAACTGGCCGACGTCTATCGCCTCACGGCGGCCGGAAAAGAAAAAGAAGCGGTGCGCAAAACGTTACTCAAGACCGCCGCCGGACTGGAGCCGGCCCCGGCGATGAACAACAGCGCTCAGGACCATTATCTGCGCGGAAGCGTTGCTCTGAAGACGGCGAAAAATCCGCTCGATCTGAGCCGCGCCCTCTCCGAGTTCCAGTGGGCGGTGTTTTACTCGCCGTGGGTCGGCGATCTGTATTTCAACACCTCGGCCGTGAAGAAGCTGCAGAACCAGACCGCCGCCGCCGTCGGCGACCTGAAATTGTATCTGGCGGCCAAGCCCGATGCGGCCAACGTCGGCGAGATCCTGAACCGGCTTTACGAATTCGATTATCAGCAGGAACAGAAACTGCGCGAACTGGCGGCTGTTGCGGCCTTCTAAACCCCGGCAACGGAGGAACTATGAAGCATCTGAAGATTCGGAATCGGTTTTTCGCGGGCGGCGCCGCGCTGCTGCTGATCGTCTCCGCCGGTGTGGTTGCCGCCCCGCCGGAGGGCCGGGCGCAGAACGTTCCGGCCGTTGGAAAACCTCAGCTCGCCGGCACCTGGTGCCCGGCCTGTAAACGGTATATCGACTGTCCCAACGGAAAAATGCCGTCCGCCTGCCCCTGCGGCTATTCGTTTGTGCAAAAAGCAAAACCGCGGCCGCAGCTTACGCCGGGGATGCCGCAGCCGGGCCGGAGTCCGGACGAGCCGCAGGATGACCGGCTTTATTATGACGGCACGGTCACGGCCGGCGGACTTCGGACGCGCCACTTCGAATCCAACGGTCTGGCGGCGCGCGCGGAGGCCTGGGGCAAAGAGATGAAACAGGTCAATGAGCAGTCGCTGAAAAAACAGCAAACTCAGGCGCAGGCGTTCGAGAACGACAAGAACGCGCTTTTAAACAGCCCCGGAAGCGGCGAAGCCCGGCAGCAGCTCCGGAATGTATTTGCCGACGAGGCCGCCTGGGACAGCCCGTCAAAGAGCGGCGGCGATCCGAACGGGGTCGATTTGCGGCATCTCGGCGATTCCCCCGGCACGCCCGCTCTGCTGCGGAAACCGGAGCCGAAGCAGCCCTCGGAATACGACTTCCAGAAAGAGAGCGCGGCGGCGAAAGAGTCGCCGAAGGCAGGGGATGGAACGGAGAAGGATCTGATCCTCGGCTCCACACTCGCGCGAGCCATTGCAACGAAGGATGCAACGGTGACGCTGAAACCGTACCAGCCGGAAGAGGTCGCAAAGATCACGGCGGAAAACGGCTGGGTGATCGCGGCGCGGGATCTGGACGGGAAGGCGGCGCCCTACGTTGTGAATAAACTGTCCGGGCGGGACGACAATCCGTACGGCATGCACTGGCAGATTCTGCTGCCGAACGGCGAAAGCGTCGGGTACTTCAACGGAACCGCCGCCGGCCAGGACGGGAAGACGTTGCCGAACATCAAATCGGAAACAGGCGCGCAGTATAAAGGCGTCGTGGCGAGCGGCAAAAACGGCGCCGTCATGACGGAAGCGGTTAAAAACGTAAAAGCCCGCTGGGAAGAAAAGTATCTCTCCGATCCGGAAGGGCAGAGCTACAACGCCGGAGCGCACAACTGCCAGGACTTCACCGGCGACGTGCTGCGGGAATATCAGCGGCTG
>DAONGM010000146.1:0-4137 GCA_035404105.1 Pontiellaceae bacterium | reverse complement strand
CCTGCATCGGCTTCAAATTCTTTCGTCCAGTCGGCAGGCACGGTGAAAACGGAATCGGTTTCAACCCGTTTGGCATAGCGTGTTTCCGGTTTTTCCGGAACCGGTTTGCCTACAAGCAGCGTTTGCGTACGTTCATCCTGCGTGAAAACGGTCAGCTCATAGGCCGGTTTTTCCAGGCCGTAGGCTGTCAGATCGGCTTTTTCGTCCGTGACGAAATCAATGATACGTCCGGCGAAAATTTTCCCGATCAGTGCGTGTACGGACTGGCTGTCGGCGCGGCCGGTGTAGGGCTGAAGGATCGTCCATCCGTTATTTTCCGGCTGACGCAGCTGGAGGAACCCGGCGGTGCGGCGCAGGTCGAGCCCGCGTACCGCGGCGGTTTCGCCGGAGAAAAGCGTCCGGTCGCGGATCCACGCCGGATCCTGGGGAATGAGGTTCAGCAGGGTGCGCGGCGCGGAGATGATATCGCCGCCGTCCGCCGGCATGACGTAAAGCGTTTTTCCGATCGGCGCATCCCGGCCGATCAGCCAGGTGAAGGTTCCGTGGTTGTTCCGGAAGGTGATGCGCGCGCGCGGTTTATCGAAACCGTACGCGGCGGGAGTGAGATTCCGTTCCTGGAGTGTTTTGGCGGCGATGAGTTCGCCGCGTTCGACGCGCGTCAGGCCGGAAATCATTTTTTCAACGACGCCGGAATCAACCGGCGCATCCGCCGGCTTGGTAAGCCGCCAGATGCCGGCGGTTTTGGTGCATTCAATCTGCACGCCGTCACGCTCCATCAGAATCTGCTCGATGCTTTCAGGGTGAACCGAGAAAACCGTGCGGCTGCGCTGATTCTGCTGCTGCGAATTTTCGCTGCCGCGCTCAAAGATCAGAATAAATCCGCCGAGCAGGACGGCGCCGATCAGAAGCATCCAGTTGGTGACTTTGTGTTTCATGAAGTTATTTTCTTCTCCGGAACCAGAGTACAGTGCCCAGCAGAGCGGCCAGCGCCGGAATGACTCCGATTGTGCTCCAGGAAAGGAACCGGATTTTTTCGCGGGTCAGTTTAAGCCGGGTATCGTCTAATTCTTTCGGCGGAATCGCCATCAGCTGTTCGCGGTCGAGCAGCCAGTTCAGCGCGCTCATAAAGAAGCTGGCGTCGCCGCCGGTGAGGCCGCTGTTCGAAACGAAGCCGGAATCACCGAAGACAACCAGCCGTGACGGGCGGATCTGCATGTCGAGCAGACCGGTCGTATCGCCTTTTTCAACGGCGACCGCCATGGAGACGGGGCCGGGCAGGTCTTCGGTTCCCGCATCATATTTTGCGGGCACCTGATCCGGTTGAGCTTCCGCCCAGCTTTTTTTGGAGGAAAGAGCAAGCGCGGTAACCAGCGGCCGGTCGGCGGAAGCCGTCTTGGTCTGTGTGAAGTCCGGCTCGACCGAGCGCGGCAGATGGAATATGGCGGCGGTGGTGCCGAGTTTGGCTGTAATGGAGTGGCGGTTATAAGCGGATACGTAAACTTCACGTCCGGTTAACGTGCGGTCGGGATCGATTACGACATCGTTGCGGAGCCGTACGCCCCATTCCTGTATAAGTTTTTCGAGTCCGGAAGTCTGCCCGGCATCGGTCAGAACCATCAGACGTCCGCTGCGGCGCAGCCAGACGGAGATGAGATCCGCTTCGGACTTCGACATGCTTTGCGATGCGCCCGCGACAATCAGCGCGCTGCAATCGGCAGGGATCTGTTTGACGGTGCTCAGCAGCAGCGGTTTGACTGCAATGTTGTCGCGCTCAATCAGCTGGGCGGCACCGGAAAATCCGGTGCGGCGGTCGAAGTCGGTGATATCGCGTTCGCCGTGGCCGGTCAGGAAGTAAACCGCCGGAACGGTTTTCTGGACGACGCCCTGGATCGCGGACGAAAAGGCCTGTTCGCCTTTGAATGAAGTGATGCGATCGATGCCGCTGGCGTTGTTGATGTTGGCGATTTCGTCGGCACGGACATATTTGCTGCGCCCTTCGCAGTCGAAAACGACCACGTTCGGGTCGGTGACTTTGTATTTTACAGCCAGTTCTTCGGTTTGGGAAATGTCGCGGTCCGGATCGACCCACTGGATGTTCAGCCGGCTGCAGTGAAACTGGTATTCGCGCAGCAGGTTGTGGATGTCGTCGTAGAGCACATTGCCGGGCTGAAAGAAAACGGTCACGGAAACCGGCTTGTCGAGGCTTTCCAGCAGGCCGGTGGTTTTGGACGAGAGGTTGTAAAGCTGTGCGCGGCTCCAGTCCGTGCGGTAGTAATGACGGAACGAGAGATAGTTAACCATCAGCGCAATCACCAGAGCCAGAAGCAGCGCGGCGCCGGTACTGAGCGTGATCCATAAACGATGTCTGCGGTTTTTCATAGGCCATTCACTTCAACGGCGGGCTTCGACCGCCTTAACGGTTGCAAACAGAAAAAAGACGGTCACGCTCAGGTAGAGTATGACCGAGCGGGAATCAAAGACGCCGCGCGCTGATTCCATCAGGTGAAGCGCCGAGGAAAGATATCCGCCGACTTCCCGCACCAGCGGATTTTTGGAGAGATGCGGCTCAAAGAGCCCGCCGAAAAAGAGAATGCTCATCACAGAGAAAGTCGAAATCGCCGCGATGATCTGGTTGGAGGTCAGCGACGATGCCAGCATACCGAGCGCAATGAACGCCGAGGCGATCAGGCCGACCATCAGGTAGCCGCTCGCAATCGGGCCCGCTTCAATCAGATGAGCGGCTTCAGGTGCCAGCAGGCGGATGATGACCAGATAAAGCAGGGTGGGTATGCACATCAGCACAAAGAAAGTGAGAACGCCCGCAAACTTGGCGGAGACGACGGTCGAGTCTTTCACCGGTGCGGTCATCATGGTCTCAAATGTGCCGTTTTTGCGTTCTTCGGCAAACGTGCGCATCGTGAGAATCGGTATAACGATCAGCATGCAGGCCCAGATCACCACCATCAGGCCCTGAACGGAGCGCATCACTTCCAGATTTTCTTTCACCAGCCAGTAGAAGCCGCAGCCGGTCACCAGCAGGAAAAACATCAGCATCACATAGGCGATCGGAGAAAGGAACAGCGCCGCCAGTTCACGCCGCCAAAGAGCAAAAAAAGTTCTCATTATTTCGCCTCCGTCGCCAGATCATCGCGGATGATGGTCACAAAAATATCCTCCAGCGAGCGGCTTTCCAGATGCAGTTCGCGCAGTTTCCAGCCCTTGGCGGCCGCGCATTCAAAAACCTGTGTGCGGATATCGGGTGCCGAAGAGTCCAGCCGGTAACGGTTCCATCCGTTATCGAGCGGTTCGTGCGACACCACGTCGACCGTACAGAAACTCTTCAGGGCTGCTTCGATCGCAGAATGATCGCCGGCGATTTCCGCGCTGATCAGCACGTCGCCTTCCAGCCGCTTCTGCAGGCTTTCCGGAGAGTCCGACGCCACGATTTTGCCTTTGTTGATGATCAGGATCCGGCGGCAGGTCATTTCGACCTCCGGCAGAATATGGGTCGAAAGCAGCAGGGTGTGGCGCTCCGCCAGCTGGCGGATCAGTTCGCGCACTTCACGGATCTGTCCCGGATCGAGTCCGGCGGTCGGTTCGTCGAGAATCAGCAGGTCGGGATCGTGGAGCAGGCTGTCAGCCAGGCCGACGCGCTGGCGGTAGCCTTTGGAGAGCTGTCCGATAATCCGGCGGCCGACATCGGTGAGTCCGCACTGTTCCTTGACGATGTCGCGCCGTCCGCGGATTGCCCGGCGCGCTACGCCTTTGATCTGTGCGCGGAAAGTCAGGTATTCATCGACCCGCATTTCGGTGTAAAGGGGACAGCTTTCCGGCATGTAGCCAATGTGCCGGCGCGCTTCAATCGGGTCTTCAAACACATCGACGCCGGCGATTTCAACTCCGCCGCGTGTCGGATGCAGAAAACCGGTCAGCATTCGCATGGTCGTGGTTTTTCCGGCGCCGTTCGGGCCGAGAAAGCCGATAATTTCACCCCGGCTGACTTCGAACGAGACGTCGTCGACCGCGGTATGGCCCGAAAACTGTTTAGTCAGATTGGAAACCTTAATCATAGGTAAAGCGCTCCGGAAACAACCGTTGCATTATCTATGAGAAGCCGTTGCAGTCAAGCCGCGTAAC
>DAONGM010000145.1:0-4187 GCA_035404105.1 Pontiellaceae bacterium | reverse complement strand
TACCACCCGCACGGCGACACCGCGGTCTATGACACCATCGTGCGTATGGCGCAGGACTTCTCCATGCGCTGCATGCTCATCAACGGTCAGGGAAACTTCGGCTCCATCGACGGTGACCGCGCGGCGGCCTACCGGTACACCGAATGTAAACTGCTCCCGCTGGCCGAGGAAATGCTGGCCGATATCGACAAAAACACGGTCGATATGCGCCCGAACTTCGACGAAACGCTGATGGAGCCGACCGTTCTGCCGGCCCGCGTGCCCAATCTGCTCATTAACGGCAGCACCGGGATCGCCGTCGGGATGGCCACCAATATCCCGCCGCACAATCTGAGCGAGGTGATCGACGGAACGATCCACCTGATCGAAAACCCCGACGCCAGCGTGGAAGATCTCTGCAAATTCATCAAAGGCCCGGACTTCCCGACCGCCGGTATTGTCCACGGTCTCGGCGGCATCAAATCGATGTACCTGACCGGCCGCGGACGCATCCGCATGCGCGGCAAAGCGGACATCGAGGAATTCGGCAACGGCCGCGAGCGGATCATCATCACCGAAATCCCCTACGCCGTAAACAAAGCCGCCATGATCACCCGCATGGCCGAACTGGTGCGCGAAAAAAATCTGGAGGGTATCTCCGATATCCGCGACGAATCCGGCAAGCTCGGCATCCGCGTGGTCATCGAGCTGAAAAAAGGCGCGATCGGCAAAGTTGTGCTCAACAACATCTACAAGCACACCCAGCTGGCGAGCACCTTCGGCGCCATCATGCTGGCGATCGACAATAACCGCCCGCGCATCATGAACCTCAAAGAACTGCTGCAGTGCTTTATCAAGCACCGCTTTGAGGTGATCACCCGCCGCACACAGTTCGACCTCGATAAAAGCCGCGCCCGCGCCCACATCCTGGAAGGGCTGCTCATCGCGCTGGACAATCTCGACGAAGTCGTCCGGATCATCCGCGCCTCCAAATCGCGCGAAGAGGCCCAGGCCCGACTGACCGAACGCTTCCAGTTCAGCGAACTGCAGGTTAAAGCCATTCTCGACATGCGCCTCTACCAGCTGACGGGGCTGGAGCGCGAAAAGATTCAGGCCGAATACGACGAACTCCAGAAGCTGATTGCATATCTGATCGACCTGCTCGAACACGAAGACAAGCTGTACGGCGTCATCCGGGACGACCTCGCCGAAATCAAAGCCAAATACGGCGAACCGCGCCGCACGCAGCTGGAAGTCGACGAAGGCGAAATCGACATTGAAGATCTGATCGCCGACGAGCCGTGCGCCATCACCCTCTCCAACACCGGCTACATCAAACGCGTGCCGGTCGATACCTACCGCCAGCAGCGCCGCGGCGGCAAAGGCGTGATGGGCATGGACACCAAGGACGAGGATTTCGTCGAACACGTCTTCACCGCCTCGACGCACGACTATCTGCTGTGCTTCACGCAGAACGGCCGCATGTACTGGCTCAAGGCCTATCATGTCCCGGAAGGCAGCCGCCAATCGCGCGGACGCGCGCTGGCCAACGTGATTGAAATGGGACCGGACGAAAAACTGGCCGCCATTCTCTGCGTGCGCGAGCTCGACGACGAGCAGCACCATCTGCTGATGGCCACCAAAAACGGCACCATCAAAAAGACCGTGCTGGCCGCATACAAAAACATCCGCGCCGGCGGCATCAACGCCATTGGCGTGGATGAAGGCGACCAGCTCATCGGCGTACAGCTCACCAGCGGAACGGATGAAATCATCCTCAGCCTGCGCAACGGCAAAGCAATCCGCTTCAACGAAACGGACTGCCGTCCGATGGGCCGCACGGCGTATGGCGTCAAAGGCGTCACTCTGGAAGGCGACGACCAGGTTGTCTCGATCGAAATCGTCAACACCGCCGCCACGATGATGGCGATCACGGAAAACGGCTACGGCAAACGCACCAGCTTCGATGAATACCGCCTGCAAAGCCGCGGCGGCAAAGGCATCATCAGCATCCAGACCACGGAGCGCAACGGCAAAGTCGTCAGCGCCCACGCGGTGACGGATGAGAACCGCATCATGCTCATTTCGCAGAACGGTCAGATGATCTGCATCGGCGCCAGCGACCTGCGCGTGATCGGACGCAACACCCAGGGCGTGCGGCTGGTCAACCTGAACGAAGGCGACAAGATTGTTTCCGCCGCCGTTCTGGATCCGGAGGCAGAGGCTGTCGAAACGGTGGCTCCGGTTTCGACGGAGGTCGTTGAAGGAGATCTGCCGGAAGCAGACGCTGAGTAAGACCGGGTATGTCGATCGATCTGAGCAGTCTGAATCTGACCCCGGAGTGGAGCAAATCCACTCCGGGCAGTAGCCTGCCGCCGAAAAAAGATAAACCGGTAAAACAGCCGCCGGCTCAGCCGGGCGACGGGATTGTGCGGGTCGGACGGGAAACTAAGGGCCGCAAGGGTTCCGGCGTCACGGTGATCGCCGGAATTCCGTCGCATCCCGAAGGGCTTGAAAAACTGGCAAAACAGTTCAAGCAGCTTTGCGGGACCGGCGGAACAGTCAAAGACGGCGTCATCGAAATTCAGGGCGAACACCGCGACCGACTGGTCGCGGAGCTGCAGAAGCTCGGCTATACCGTCAAACGGGCGGGCGGATAGTCGAAAGTCAAAGGTCGATTTGTTCTGACTTTCGACCTGAGACTCGCTTACGCCGTCCTCATCGTCACTTCGACCAGGTGCCAACCGAACTGCGTTTTGACCGGCCCTTGAACCTTGCCGATCTCGGCGCTGAAAACCACCTGATCGAACTCCCGCACCATCTGGCCGGGCGAAAATGTGCCAAGCGCTCCGCCCTTCTGGCCGGACGGACATTTCGAATACTTCTTGGCCAGCGCGGCGAAATCCGCGCCGTCCGCGATCTGCTGTTTGAGCTTGTTGCACTCCGCTTCGGTGCCTACGAGAATATGTCTTGCTGCGGCCTTTGCCATAAAGCATCTCCTTTTCGTTTTAACCAGACAGGAGGTGATAGCCTTTTGAAATATGGTTTACAAACCAATCTTCAGGCGACTATCCTTCGGCAGTTTTCTGGGAGAGTGCGATGCCCGTTATATCCATGTTTTACGGAATTATTGTTCATCTGTATTTCGAGGGCAATCAGCGACACAAAAAGCCGCATATTCATGTCACTTATCAGGAGCATGAAGCGGTTATTTGCATACCGGAAGGCATTGTGATTGAAGGAGATATTCCCTTAAACAAGATGAAACTGGTGCAGGCGTGGATAGAAATCCACCGCGAGGAACTGATAGCAGATTGGGAACTGGCGGCGGCCGGACAACTGCCTTATAAAATTGAACCATTGAAGTGATCCGATGAATCCGAGAGTAAAAACAGTTAAACCATGCGGCGATTACACGCTTCATCTCGTTTTCGAAAACGGCGAAGAAGGTATCTATGACTGTTCGCACCTGCTCAACTTCGGCATATTCGGAGAATTAAAAGACATCAACTATTTCAAACAGGCTTCGGTCGCCTATGGTACGGTGGTCTGGCCCCACGAACAGGACATCTGCCCCGATACGCTCTATCTGACAGCAACGGGGAAAGAACAGCAACTTATGGTGGCCGAAGAACAAGAAGGATACGGAAAATGAAACAGCGGAAAGCAACCGTCGAACGCAAAACCGGCGAAACGGATATTAAACTCTCGATCAACCTCGACGGCACCGGAATCTATTCCATCGAAACCGGCGTCCCGTTCTTCAACCACATGCTCGAGCTGCTTTCCAAACACTCTCTGATCGATATGAATATCAAAGCCTCCGGCGATATTCAGGTGGACTACCACCACCTCGTCGAAGATGTCGGACTGGCGCTCGGACAGGCCTTTAACGAAGCCCTCGGCGAACGGCGCGGCATCAACCGCTACGGTTTCTGGCTGCTGCCGATGGACGACGCACTCGCCAGCGCTGAAGTATCGCTCGACCTCGGCGGCCGCCCCTACCTCGTCTACAAACTCGCCAACCAGAAAAAACTGATCCGCGACTTCGACACCGACATCCTCGAGCACTTCTGGCGCTCATTCTGCGACACCGCAAAACTCAATCTGCACATCGACCAGAAATACGGCGAGGATTTACATCACGCGCACGAAGCAGTATTTAAAGCCGTCGCCCGCGCCCTGCGCATGGCCTGCACCGCCGACGA
>DAONGM010000144.1:2326-4208 GCA_035404105.1 Pontiellaceae bacterium | reverse complement strand
TCAGGCTCATAACCTGAAGGTCCTGGGTTCAAATCCCAGCCCCGCTACCAACTTTAAGAGCCGGAATGAATTTTCCGGCTCTTTTGTTTTATCCCCCTGTTTCCTGGCGGTTAACCCGCCATTTCAGTTCTCACCGGCAGCACAACCTGTTACATATCGGAGTCGGTTGGTTCCCCCGTCAGGCCCCGGGACATTCAGCAACGTCGTTAAACGTGGAACTGTTTGCCGGTTCAACAGGCGGATGGCGGTAACGGACAGGAGCATATAATGTGTGTGCCTGGAAAAAACGGAGCGAGAAAATGACAATGTCGTGCATGTTCAAAATTATAAAACGATGTCTTCTGTCTTCCTTGCCGTTTTTAGCGATGCAGATTTTTGCCGCTGATTGGCGGGCGGAAGTGATCCCGCTCAACGGAACTGAACTTAACCATCCTTTTGGCATCGTCAGGGGGCCGGACCGGTGCATCTACTTTTGTGAAGTTGAAGGTAATGTTGTCCGGAAAATCGAAACAAACGGAACAATCACCACGGTTGCTGCCGGATTCAATAACCCCCACGAACTCCGGTTTGATAAAAACGGGCAGCTCTTCGTGGCTGATACCGGTAACCACCGGATCGTCAGGGTTGATTTGCAGACCGGCAGGCTTACATCCATCACGAGTAAAATATTTAAAACGCCGATCAGTATTCAAGCGGGTGCCAACGGGGACATTTTCGTTTGTGAAATCGGCAGAAACAGTATTGTCCGGGTGAATCCGAACAACGGCTTGGTTACACCGGTCATGGGAGATGAATTAGAAAAAAATCTCAAAGGCCCTCGCAGTATCGATTTTGACCGTAGCGGCAATTTGTGGATCGTGCTGCGTGGAGGCAATAAGGTTTTAAAATTTGATCCGGCCGCCAGAACACTCGCTGAAATGGCGGGGACTGGGGAAACCGGATTTACAGGCGATGGCGGGCCGGCGCTGCTGGCCGCACTGAACGGACCCAAAGGTATCTCCATTTCCCCGGATGGACAGCGGATTTTCCTCGCCGATACCGAGAACCATGTCATACGGATGATTGACTTGAAAACCGGCAATATTGAACTGATATGGGGAACAGGTAAAAAGGGCGCCGGCGTCAACGAGCTCTCGCGTCCTCATGCGCTGTTTGCTGAAGTCGACGGTTCGCTTCTGGTCAGTGACAGCGATAATAACCGGCTGCTTGTGCTGCGGCCGTCGGAATAAACTTAAGGCGGAAATCAAATAGCGGTGCAAGTGGTTTGCACCAAACCGGTACCATAATTATTTCCGGGGTGATTTAGCCGGGGTCCGATTCAAACCCGGGCCCCGCGGCCATATTTAAACAGACTTACGGCAGCGTAAGTTCCTTGCCACGTTCTTCCAGAAAATCCGTGCTATCTGCGGGTTCTATGGTAGAACTTCCGCCATGAAAACGCTCAAAATTCTTGTTCTGAACGGTCCGAACCTGAACCTTCTCGGTACGCGCGAGCCGGAAATCTACGGCACGGAAACCCTTGCTTCGATTGCGCAGGATATGAACGCCTGTGCGGAAAAGCTGGGCGGTGTCGTGCTGGAATTCCGGCAGAGCAACGCCGAAAGCGATCTCATTACCTGGATCGGCGACAGCCGCGGAAAATTTGACGGCATCATCATCAATCCGGCCGCCTATACTCATACAAGTCTGGGGCTGGGTGACGCGGTTAAAGCCGTCGCCAAAGAAGTGCCGGCTATCGAAGTCCATTTGAGCAACACGCACGCCCGCGAAGAAATCCGGCATAAAAGCCTGATTGCTCCCGGCTGTATCGGACAGATCATGGGGTTCAAGGGCTACGGCTACATCCTCGCCCTCAAAGCAATGGTTAAACACCTGCGCGGCT
>DAONGM010000144.1:0-2226 GCA_035404105.1 Pontiellaceae bacterium | reverse complement strand
GCGGGCAGATTCCGGTCGAACTGCCGTCCTGTTTCCTCGATAGCGGCAATGCGCCGCAAGGCGTCGGCGCGAGTGCAGAGCATCGCCTGCCGTTTCAGCGGCTCAATGTCATCCTGAAAGTGCAAAGAGGCCTCGTCCTGTTCCAATACCAGCATCAGCACGTCGCGCTGCCATTGGAGCATGGTTCGCAGGATTTCGGTTCGCGATTCAATCAGCCGTGCAGTCGACCGGGCGGCGAGCAGATCTTTGGCTTCTTTGGCCGACAGATCTTCCGGCAGACGGCCGGACTCCTCGGCTTCAAATTCTTTTTTCAGTTCATCGAGAATTCCGGTGATCCGTCCGGTGAACAGGCCGGCTTCCGTTACGCTTGCCGGCGGCAGTTCGCCGAGAATATCGAGCAGCGGGTCTTTCCAGTGTCTGGAAACCTCTTCGTCTTCATCGGAGAGTGAAATCCGCTGGCAGCGCGACGAAATCGTCGGCAGCAGCGCCTGCGGTTCGTCAGTAAGCAGAATGAGCAGAGTTCCGGACGGAGGCTCTTCCAGTGTTTTGAGCAGGGCATTGGCCGCCTGATCGGTCATACGGTCGGCACAAAGGATGACGCCGGCTTTCCAGCCGCCTGCGAACGAGGTTTGCGAAAGCTGCCGGATCAGGTCGCGTATTTCATCGATTGTAATCTGCCGGCTTTTGCTCTGCGGTTCCAGCCAGACGATGTCGGGATGGGCGCGGGTTTGAACCTGCGGGTGATTATTGAAAACCAGATTGAGCAGTTTTTCGGCGAAGCGCAGCGAGGCGCCGTGCGGTGCGCCCTGCAATAGATAGGCGTGCGCCAGCTGACCGTTCCGCCAGCCGGTTTCAATGCCTGTCCAGGCAGAACTAAATTGACTGCCGGAAGACATCGGTAACGGTATCCCAGATTGAAGCCGCAACGGCGTCAGGAGCTTGCGCGGCATTGACGATACGGAAGCGCGCCGGTTCGGCGTTTGCCAGTTCCAAATACCCGGCGCGCACTTTCTCGTGGAACGAACGTTCTTCCTGTTCGAAGCGATCCGCCGTTTCGCCGCGGACGGCATAACGCTGCGCAATCCGCTCAAAGCCCGTGGCGACTTCAAGATCAAGCAGAAGGGTAAGGTCGGGCGAAACGCCATTGACCGTAAAGCGGTTGATCGCCTGGATTTCTTCGACGGGCAGGCCGCGTCCATAGCCCTGATAGGCGGTTGTTGAGTCCATGAAACGGTCACAGATGACCCAGATGCCTTTTTCCAGATTCGGGCGGATTACTTTTTCCACCAGCTGATTGCGGCTGGCTTCAAACAGGAGCAGTTCGGCGCGCTCGCAGGGCGCTTCACCCGCCTGATTGTGCTGGAGAATATTGCGGATCGCTTCGCCCAGCGCCGTGCCGCCCGGTTCGCGGGTGTAAACGGCATCAATGCCGCGCTCGGCCAGACGCTGGATCAGCGTCTTCGCCTGCGTCGATTTTCCGGAACCTTCCGGCCCTTCCAGAGTTATAAATTTGCCTTTCATGAGCCGGGAAGATTGCCACGAAAAACACGAGAAACCACGAAAAAAAACAGCCCGCCCGCTAATCACACGAATTAACACGAATACAGAAGCCGAATTCGTGAATATTCGTGCAGATTCGTGGGAAATATGACTATTGTTACTCATGAAAAAACTGATTCGAACGGTTTTCGGACTGCTGGCGCTGACGGCGGTCATTTTTATTTCCGGTGCGATTTTTTACGGAACAAAAACCGTCCATGACCTGCTTGGCGAAAATAAAAAACTCAAACAGTCGCTGGCGGTGCTGACGCAGGAAGACCAGATCGGCTACGCAAAGGTCGTCGGGCAGGAAACCCGCGGCGGAAAACTTTACACCATTGTCCGTTTTGTCGAAACCGCCCGAGACGACCGCCTGAAAACCGTTCTCGAAAAGGAATATGAGATTGAAGGCGACACCGTGCATTTCGACGCGCTGGTTGTCACCTTTCCCGGTCAGGCGGTCATGGACGGAAAAGAGCGCTCGCTTTACCTCTGGCGGCGCATCTACGGTGAAAAACAGGCGCCGGCATTCGGCTTCGCCATTGAAAAAGACGGTGTACCGCCCGCCCGCTACAACGACCTGCTTGGACGGCTGCATTTTTCCGAGAGGAAGCTATTCTGGACCGCCATCTGGGATCTGGCCAACAATCCAGAAGCACTTCAGCAGTACGGCATTAAAGCCGTCTA
>DAONGM010000143.1:0-4324 GCA_035404105.1 Pontiellaceae bacterium | reverse complement strand
GGAGAAAAACATCCGCAGAATTTTTGAATACGCTCTAAACGAAAGATAAGCCGGAAGCTCCGGCCTTACACTTCGGCAGCCAGTCTGGAAGCTGTGCGGGCCCGGTTTAAGATGGTGTTCCAGTCTGCGTTGCGGATTTCCTCGGGCTTGGCGATCCACGAGCCGCCGACTGCGGCGATTAACGGATCGGCCAGATAGCCCTTGAGATTGGTTTCATTGATACCGCCCAGCGGAATGAATTTCGGTTTCAGGTATCCGTAGGGAGCGGCGATATTCCGGAGATGGGCGAGGCCGCCGGACGTTTCGGCCGGGAAATATTTCATCAGGGTGCAGTCGTATTCCAGCGCGGCTTCTATATCGCTGGGAGTCATGATTCCGGGGGCAAAAAACAGCCCGGCCTGTCTGGCTTCTGCGAGAACCGAACGGTTTGTGCCCGGGGAAACAGCAAAAGCGGCGCCTTTGGCTTTTGCCAGACGAACCTGATCCGGACGGAGCACCGTTCCGACGCCGGCGAGCATTTCCGGCACTTCATTCACGATGCGAACGAGGCAGTCCATGGCCTGAGGAGTGCGCAGGGTCAGCTCCATGGCGCAAATGCCGCCCTCTAAAAGAGTCCGGGCAAGGGGAACTGCATTTTCAACGCAGTCGATGGTTAATACGGCGATAACTTTTGCATCGGTAAATTTCTGCTGGAGGTTCATAGCGTTCCTTTTTGAAGTTGTTTTTTAATGATCCGGATTTGTTTAATCATCGCTGAAGCGGCTGCGGCCGCTTCTTAGGAGTGTTGCGCAAGACCGGACGCTGAACCGCATCCTGAATAATCCGGATGCCGCTCAAGAATGCCGGGAGTATGCGCCGTTTTCATAATGCCTTAAAACTGGTCTTTCCTTTACGCGATCAGCTGAAAGGAAACACGAACGACATATGTCATGAAATAAAATAATGTACAAATTATTCGGCCGGCCCGAAGAGTTGGTTCCGCCCGGATCCTGACGTAGAAACCGGATCTACACACGGAACCAGTTTTCCAGCCGCAGGTTCGGGTTCACATCGTCAGGCAGAACAAACGGATGTCCGCCGGAGAGTTTGATATATGCCGCGCCGGCAATCATGGCCGCGTTGTCGGTGCAGAGTCTCGGCGACGAAAGCTTCAGCGGTACGCCGCATTTTTCGGAAAGCCGGTTGAGTTTTTCGCGAAGAACTTTGTTGAGCGATACGCCGCCCGCGCAGGCGAACGAAGCACAGTCATACTGCTCCAGCGCGCGCTCAAGTCGCACGGCGAGTGCGTCGGCGACGGCTTCCTGATAGCTGGCGATCAGATCCCGTTTCGCGGATTCGTCTTTCAGTGTTTCGGGATGATTCTGCACATGGTAGAGCAGGGCGGTTTTGAGTCCGCTGAAACTGAAGCAGAGCTTGCGGTCGAAATCATATTTCCATTCGCCGCCGGCGTTATCGAGTCCGCGCGGGAAGCGCACGGCTTTCGGGTTGCCGCCCTCGGCGGTCTTCTGGATAATCGGTCCGCCGGGATAACCGAGGCCGAGCAGCATCGCGCCTTTATCCAGCGCCTCGCCGGCCGCATCGTCGATGGTCTGGCCGACGATTTCGTAACAGCCGGGCGCTTTCATGTAAACCAGCTTGGTGTCGCCGCCGGAAACGAGCAGCACCATCATTGGAAACGCGCCGTCGAGTACGGGCGGATTTTCACTCAGGAAAACCGAATAGATGTGGCCTTCGTGGTGATGGACGCCGGTGGGCGGGATGCCGAGCCGCTGACTGAGCGCCCGCGCGGCGGAATAACCGATCAGCAGAGAACTGGAAAGGCCGGGGCCGTAGGTTACGGCGATGCCGTCGAGCTGTTCAAACGTGCAGCCGGAACCGTGCATCGCTTCTTCAATTATGCCCGGCAGTTTCTTTACATGGTCGCGCGAGGCGATTTCCGGCACGACGCCGCCGTACGGCGCGTGCTTGGCGACTTGCGAATAGATGATATTGGAGCGCACCGCGCCGTCAACCAGTACGGCGGCGGCGGTCTCATCACAGGAAGTTTCTATTCCTAAAAGAATCACTTCATCCATTCCTGCTGGATCATCATACCCTTGAGCGCGCCGATGGCGTAATCGAGCTGAATATCACGGGGTTCCTGCGCAACCGGAAGGGCTTTATCAGCTTCTCCGTCCTTCTGCGCCTGCTTCAGCCGGATTTTAAAAAGGTCTTCGGGGTTCATCACGACTTTAACGTCGGGCTCAATACCGTGATCCTGAATGACGCGTTCGCTGGGTGTATAATAAAGGGCTGTGGTCAGCTTGATCGCCGCGCCGTCCGCCAGCGGAAGGACGCTTTGTACGCAGCCCTTGCCGAACGTTTTTTCGCCGACCAGAACCGCGCGTTTATGATCCTGCAGCGCGCCGGAAACAATTTCTGAGGCGCTGGCGCTGCCGCCGTTCACCAGAAGAACGATCGGGAAGCCGGTGTAATGTGTGCTGCCGGACGACTTAAACGGTTTCTGATCCATTTCCGCGGTGCGGCCTTTGGTGAAAACAATCAGATCGCCGTGCGGCAGAAAAAGTTCCGCCACACCTGCGGCGGCGGTCAGCAGTCCGCCGGGGTTCCCGCGCAGATCGAGAACCAGCGCTTTCATTTTCTGATCCGTCAGCTTTTTCAGCTCTTTCTTCAAATCTTCCGCCGTCGGTTCGTTGAACTGGGTGATGCGGATATAGCCGATGCTGTCCTCAATCAGCTTCGCATCCTTCACGCTGGCGACTTCAATTTTTTCCCGGATGAGGTCATGTTCCTTCACCTCATGCGTCGAAGGCCGGACCGCCTTAAGTTTCACATGGGTTCCCGCTTCGCCGCGCATCTTCTTCACTGCATCCGACAGCGACATCTCCCGTGTTTCCTGCCCGTCGATTCCGACAATGATATCGCCGGAAAGCAGCCCGGCGCGGAACGCCGGCGTATCTTCCATCGGCGAGACGACGGTCAGCAGGCCGTCCTTCATGCTCACAACCAGCCCGACGCCGCTGAAACGCCCGGCGGTATCATCCTTCATGTCGTCGTAGGAATCTTTTTCCAGAAACTGGCTGTAAGGATCGAGATCCTGAAGCATGCCGGTCATCGCATGGCGGACCAGAGAATCGTAACCGGCTTCATTGGTATCCACATAACTGCGGTGCACTTCTTCGAGCACCTTGGTGAACAGCGCGATGGCATCGTAAGCGTTGGTATAGGACTCCGCCGCGCGCGGCGAGGCCGCGAAAGCAAAGAGCACGGACAAAAAAACAGCCGGTTTAAGTTTCATAGTATTTTCCTGAAAAGTCCGGTGAGCCTATCCGATTTCGTCCGGAAATTGGAAGCTCAGACTGTGGCGCGCCAGATCTGCTGAAGCGCGCGGATCACTTTTTCCGGATCGGGGCTCTGCATAATGGCGCGAACGGCGCAGAAGTTGACCGCGCCGGCTTTCAGAACGGCCGCCAGATTGGTTTCGTCAAGCCCGCCGAGCGCCACGCAGGGGAGCGGCGAGTTTTTAATGATCGTTCCGGCGCGCTCAATGCCGAGCGCCGGATCGGCGATCGCCTTGGTCGGCGTGGGGAAAACCGGGCCGACCCCGATATAATCCGGACGCAGCGCCCGCGCCGCCAGCTCCTGCGCTTCGCTGTGCGTGGAAAGACCGAAGATTTTACCGGGCGCATTCCAGAGTCTGCGCGCCTCATCGAGCGGCATGTCGCCCTGACCGAGATGAACGCCGTCGGCATCGGCGGCCCAGGCCAGCTCCACATCGTCGTTCATAATGAAAAGCGTCCGGGTTCCCACCGTAACGGCGCGAACCTTGCGGGCTTCTGCCAGAATCGCGGCGCGGGACGCATTTTTCATCCGCAACTGAACATACCGCAGTCCGCAGTTTACCGCCGCCTGCGCGCAGGCTTCGTATCCGGTGACCGGATCGGTCATTACCATATAGAGTCCGAAATTTTCTTTCATCCAATTCTCCGGCGGCCTTTTTCCTCTTTTCAAACGGATTGGGCGAGCCTATCTTCCGCGCTGTTTATTGCACGAAAGGATCTATGAAGCTGCTCACCCTTCCGCCCGCCATGATCTCCGCGCTGCTGCTGGCCTGCTCTAACGTGTTTATGACCTTTGCCTGGTACGCGCACTTGCGCGATCTCGCCGGGCGCAAATGGATCATTGCCGCGCTGATCAGCTGGGGGATCGCGCTGTTCGAATACCTCATTCAGGTTCCGGCCAACCGGATCGGCTACACGCAGCTTTCGCTTTCGCAGCTCAAAATCATGCAGGAAGTCATCGCCCTGTCGGTATTTGTCCCGTT
>DAONGM010000142.1:0-4353 GCA_035404105.1 Pontiellaceae bacterium | reverse complement strand
TCAGCTTTCAGGGTGGTGTTTGGTTCTTTCGAACCGGGCCATGATGAGATAAGCGCAGGGAACGACGAGCAGGGTGAACAGGGTTGATACGAAAACTCCGCCGATGATGGCCAGCGCCATCGGCTGACGGGTTTCCGAACCGACGCCGAGTCCCAGTGCGATGGGAAACGCTGCGGCAATGGTCGCGACGGAGGTCATCAGAATCGGCCGCAGCCGGATCGGGGCGGCGGTGATGATTGCTTCACGCAGCGGCATGCCTTCGGCGCGTTTCCGGTTCATAAATTCGACCAGCAGGATGGAGTTTTTCTTCACGACTCCCATCAGCAGGATGATGCCGATGGCGCTATAGAGATTCAGCGACCGGTTGGTGCCCCACAGCGTGACCAGCGCACCGGTGATACTGAACGGCAGCGCCAGCAGGACGGTGAAGGGGTGGATGAAGCTGTTGAACTGCGACGCCAGCACCATGTAGGCGACCACAATCCCCAGCAGAAAGGCGATCCAGAGTCCGCTGCCGGATTCGCTGAACGTTTTCGAACCGCCTTCCAGATTAAAGGTATAGCCGGGCGGCAGCGTTTCTTTTGAAATTTGTTTCGCCGCTTCCAGCGCGGCGGCCTGCGAGGCGCCGGTCGCCAGATTGGCGGTCAGTGAAATGGCGCGCTGGCGGTTGATGCGGCTGATGTTCTGCAGCGTTGATGCCGTTTCAATCTTCACCACGTCGCCCAGCGGAATGAGTTCGCCGTAGGAGTTGCGGACCGTGAGGTTTTTGACATCGTCGCCGGTCAGCCGGTCTTCGGGAGAAAGGCGCAGCCGGATGTCATAGCGCCGTCCGTCGCGGGTGAATTTTCCCTGACGGATGCCGCCCATGGCGGCGTTGATCGTGCGTCCGATCTCCTCCATGGTAACGCCGCGCGCGGCCGCGGCCTGGCGGTCGGGGATGATCCGGACTTCCGGCATACCGGTCCGGAAGCTGTTATCCAGATCGACGACCAGTCCGGTTTTTTCAAGCTTATCCATGATTTGCTGGGCCGAAGCGGCCAGTACCGCATAATCGGAACCGCTGATGTTGAATTCGACCGGCTGGCTGCGCCGGGCGGTCAGTCCGCGGGCCGACGTGTCCTGAAATGAGATGCGCAGACCTTTGACGCGTGCCAGATCCTTGCGGAACTCATCCATCAGTTCAGCCTGGGTTTTCTGCCGCTGATTCCGTTCGACCAGCGTGAGTCCCATCATCGCCTGATTCGGTGTTCCGGCGCCGCTGCTGCTGCCGATCATGGTGTAGTAGCGCAGAATTTCGGGACGGCTCTTGAGATAGGCCTCGACTTCCTTCACCCGCGAATCGGTCAGCGCCAGCGATGAGCCGACGGGAGCCCGGAGGTTGACGGATATGTACGACAGGTCCTGCGCCGGCACAAACTCGCGGCGCAGTGCCGTTCCCAGCCGCAGCGAATAGGCAAAGATGAGCAGCGCTCCAATGAGGACGGGCCAGCGCATTTTTAAAACAAAGGGCAGGATCCAGCCGTAGGCCCGGTTCAATCCGCGGAACACCGCGCTGGAACCGCGCTCCAGCCAGCTGGCTTTTGTATGCCGCACCATCATCATGGAGAGACGCATCGGGGTGAGCGTGACGGCTTCGACCAGCGACAAGACCACGGCGGCGGTCATGGTGACGCCGAACTGGTAGAAGAAGCGGCCGATTACGCCGGACATGAACGCGACCGGCAGGAAGATCGCAACAACGGCCGCGGTGGTGGCGACGGCGGCAAAGATGATTTCGCGCGATCCGTCGCGGGCCGCCGTGACTTTGTCTTTGCCCATTTCAAAATGCCGGACAATGTTTTCCAGTACCATGATCGAGTCGTCCACCACAATCCCGATGGCCAGCGCCAGGCCGAGCAGCGTGAAGGTGTTGAGCGTGAAGCCCGAAAAATAAAGGATGGTGAAGGTGCCGACGATGGACGTCGGGATGGAGAGGATGACGTTGAAGCCGGAGCTCCAGGTGCCGAGAAACAGAAAGCAAATCAGCGCCGTCAGAATGGCCGCCGTGACCAGTTCGTGTTCGGTCGCTTTGACGGACTGCTCGATGGTTCGGGTCAGGTCCACGTTAATCTGCAACTTCATGCCGGCCGGCAGAGATTGCTGAATCTCCTCCATTTTCGCTCGGACCAGACGGCCGACTTCCACTTCGTTGGCGCCGCGCTGTTTGCTGATACCGATGGACAGCCCCGGCTCGCCGGAAATGCGCACCAGCCGCCGGATATCGCTCAGGCCGTCTTCTACCCGGCAGATCTCTTTCAGGAGAATCGTGGCATCCTGAATCGGCTGTCCGCCCCGGTGCGTAATCGGAATGTTGGCGACCTGTTCAACCGTGAGCCCTTCGCCCATAATCCGCAGGTTCATCTCCTGCTGCGGGTTTTCGATGTATCCGGCCGCCAGTTCGGAATGCTCCTGCTCCACAGCCTGTTGAATGTCGAGAATGGTCAGTTCATATTCCTGAAGTTTTTTTGTGTCCACCCAGAGTCTCAGGTTGCGTTCAGCGAATCCGGACAGTGCAACTTCTCCGACACCGGGAATGACCTGCAGCTGGTCCAGCAGGAACGTTTCGACATAATCCACCATCTCGCGCGGTGTCTGTGTTCCGGAGATGCCGAGCCTCATGATCGGCTCCCCCTCGGTTGAATTCTTCTGAATCACCGGTCGGTTCACATTCAGCGGCAGCCGCAGTTCGGCTAATGCGCCCTGAACTTCCTGCAAGGCGGCGTCGATGTTGCGGTTGAGCTCAAACTCCAGCTCGACCGTGGCCGACCCCTGCCGGATGCTGGACCGGATTTCTTTGAGGCCGTCCACCGAAATGACCAGCTGCTCGATTTTATCAACCAGCTCCGCCTCCATGATCTCCGGCGCGGCACCGTCCCAGGATACGCGAACGCCGAGAACCGGAAAATCGATGTCGGGCATCTGGCTGATGCCCATGCGGTTCAGGCTGATGGATCCGAATACGATCAGGCCGAACATAATCATCCAGGCGAAGACCGGGCGGCGGATGGAAAGATCGGATAATGTCATGGTGAAACCTTTCCGGCGGCGACATGAAGATGAATCATGTCGGCGCGCAGCTGATTGGCCAGAGCTGCTTCCCGCCGGCGCAAGCCCCAGTACTGAACGGAGGCCGTGAGGACATCGAGGTTGCTGACGCGGCCCAGCTCATAGTCCTTCTGGAGAAGCGTGAGCGTGTCGGATGAGATTCCAAGAGCCGCTTGCAGTTCCGACCATTGCTTCAGTTCGTAGAACAAAGATTCGTAAGCCTGCCGGACATCCCGTTCGGAAGAGCGCTGCAACTCGGCCAGTCGCAATTCGCTGATTCTCAGCTGCTGCCCGGCTTCGGCAATACGCGCTTTGCGCCGGCCTTTGTCGAACAGAGGAACTTCCAGACTCAGAACAATATCCCATTCGCTTTGCGACTGAGGATCGCGGTAGAGATAACTGTTGCCATCCAGCGTCACCTTAGGCATCCGGTCCGCTTTGGCGGCTTCCATATCGAATTGCGAAGCCTCTACGCCGGCTTTACCCGCTTTGATGTCCGCCCGGTCTGCCGCCGCGATAAGATAGTTATCCACCTCGCCGATGGCGGGCAGGGGCGTCTGATCAACCAGCTGGAGACTCGCTGCCGGCAGGCCTGTCATAAAGGCCAGCAGTTCCAGGGATGCGGCACAGGACTGGTTGAGCTGTTCAATCGTCAAACGCGCTTCGGCCATCTGGTTTGAAGTCGTCAGCAGGTCGGACATTTTTGACCGTCCGAGTTTGATCCGGCGGTTCAGCTCATCAGCCCGGGTTTCCAATGTCTTGAGCTGTTCCCGTGAAGCTTCTCGCTGATCCTGAAACGACCGGATCTGATAAAAAACGTCCGCGACATCTTCATAGAGAAGCAGGCGCGCCTGTTCCGCATCATGGGAGCGGGCGATGCCTTCCGCCTGTCTGGCATCGGCATTGCGCGCATTCCGGAAACCGTCGAACACCGTCCAGGTCGCGCCGACTCCGGCCCTGCGGGTGTCGTTATCGGGCGCATGAATAAATCTGGAATCGCCTCTGGCGCTGACCTCCGGCCACATGGCACCTTGAGCCTGCCGGTAACGGGCTTCCGCCGCGCGCCATTCTGCGGCACTGATCTGAAGGACTTCGCTTTTCGCCGCAGCCAATTCGTATGCCGCCGTGAGATTGACCTCCATCGCCAGAGTCATGGGAGTGATCGACAAAAGACACAGCCCCGTGACTGCAAAAATTTGTTTTTTACGCATGAGCCAATTCATGCACAACAGCATCCCATAGTCAGCAGAGAGAGCTCAATTACCAATT
>DAONGM010000141.1:2718-4462 GCA_035404105.1 Pontiellaceae bacterium | reverse complement strand
GGCAGTTTCATCAGCCCGAAGGCTGCGCGGATCGAATCATTCATCGTCTTCGTCCGCGCCGCCCGCAGCAGAATCTGCCAGCGGTATTCGCCGCGCATGCGGGCAATCGGCGCCGGGATCGCCGGGGAAAGCACCGCCTTGCCGGCCGTACATTTTTCCAGCACCTGAAAAAGTTTTTCCGCCGCGGCCTCCACCTCGGCCTCGGTTTTTCCGCGCAGCGTGATGCAGGTCAGATGGGTATACGGCGGATAGTCCAGCTGTTTGCGGAACGCCAGCTCCTGCTCGCAGAAGCCGTCAAAATCCATGCGCCGCGCAGCCTGAATCGCCGGGTGGTGCGGCGTATAGGTTTGCACAATCACTTCGCCCGCCGCCTCGCCGCGCCCGGCGCGGCCCGCCACCTGCGTCAGCAGCTGAAATACCCGCTCGCCGGCGCGGAAGTCGGCCATATGCAGCGCGTGGTCGGGATTCACCACGCCGACCAGCGTAACGTTCGGGAAGTCGAGCCCTTTGGCGATCATCTGCGTGCCGATCAGAATATCGATCCGGCCCGTCCGGAAGCGGCTGAGGATGTCGCGGTGCGCGTTCTTGCGCCGCATCGTGTCGGAATCCATCCGCTCGATGCGCGCCTTCGGAAACAGCTTCGTCATCACCTCTTCGATTTTTTCCGTCCCGGCGCCGGCATACTTGAACTGATCGGACTTACACTCCGGGCAGCGCACCGGCACCGCCTTCTCTTCGCCGCAAATATGGCAGACCAGCCGCGCCCGCGCTTTGTGATAGGTCATCCCGACGCTGCAATGCTCGCATTCCGCCACATAGCCGCAGTCCGGACAGATCAGCGACGAGGAGAATCCGCGCCGGTTCAGGAAAATCATCGTCTGCTCGGCGCGGTCGATCCGCGTGCGGATCGCCTCGACCAGCTCACGGGAAAAGAGAACCGGCTTGCCTTCCTGCTGCGCCGCAATGCGCATATCGACAATCCGGATCGGCGGCATCCGGCGGTCGTCCACGCGGATGGGCATATCGACATACCGGTATTTGCCGCCCTTCGCGTTGGCATAGGATTCCAGCGCGGGCGTCGCGGAGCCGAGCACCACCGCGCACTTTTCCAGCCGCCCGCGCAATACGGCCATATCGCGGGCGCTGTAACGCGGCGCCTCGTCCTGCTTATAGGTCGGCTCGTGCTCTTCATCCACAACGATCAGCCCGAGATTGTGCACCGGCGCGAACAGCGCCGAGCGCGCGCCGACCACAATCTTCGCCTCGCCCGACCGGATGCGGTGCCACTCGTCGTAGCGCTCGCCGTCCGACAGCGAACTGTGCAGCACGGCGACCTGCTTCGGATGATCGGCAAAGCGCGCGCGGAAACGGTCCACCGTCTGCGGCGTCAGCGCGATTTCTGGAACCAGCACAATGGCCCCGTGCTCCTGCTCCAGCGCCTTGGCAATCGCCTGCAAATAGACCTCGGTCTTGCCGGAACCGGTCACGCCGTGCAGCAGCAAAACCGGCGGTTCCGGTTCAGCCATCGCGGTGACAATCTGCTTCAGCGCATCCGCCTGCTGCGGCATCAGCGCCAGCGGGGCCGTCTTCAGCAGCTCGATACCTTCGTGCGGATCGCGGTAAACCGACTCATTCGAAACCGTCACCAGACCCTTCTTCTCCAGCGCCTTCACCGGCGCGGCGGTCACGCCTGCCGCTTCCGTCAGCTCCGACAGAAGCATCGGGCCGTTTTCCCGGAGGCATT
>DAONGM010000141.1:1176-2618 GCA_035404105.1 Pontiellaceae bacterium | reverse complement strand
TTCTTGCCGCCGCTTTCTTTGTTGCGGACAACGGCGGGAAGGACGGCGCGCACACAGACTTCAAACGGCGCGAGGTAATAGGCCGACATCCAGCGCGCCAGTTCCATAACGGTCTCGGTGACCAAGGAGGTTTCGCCCAGCACCTTGCTGATCGGCTTGAGATCGTCAAAGGCGGATTGATCCGCAAACCCGACCACAAAGCCGGTCACCGTGCGCGAGCGGAACGGCACCTCGACCCGCGAGCCGATCGCGACCAGCGACCGGAGCGGTTCAGGAATCAGATAGTCAAACTCCCGGTCCAGCGAGAGGTCGACAGCGACTTTGGCGATACGGTTCATTGGGTCAGAGTTTAACCACTAATTCACACTAATGAACACTAATTTGGGAAATCCGGATTAGTGCCGATCAGTGAAGATTAGCGGACGTTACTCGCCGATAATTTTCACGAGAACGCGCTTGTCGCGCAGGCCGTCGAATTCGCCGTAGAAAATCTGTTCCCACGGGCCGAAGTCGAGTTTCCCGCCGGTAACGGCACACACAACTTCGCGCCCCATGATCTGGCGCTTGAGATGAGCGTCGGCGTTGTCCTCAAACCCGTTATGGGCATATTGACTGTGCGGCTTTTCCGGCGCCAGCGTTTCAAGCCACGTTTCGAAATCCTGATGCAGTCCGCCTTCGTCGTCATTGATGAAAACGCTGGCGGTGATGTGCATGGCGTTGACGAGACACAGTCCTTCCTGGATGCCGCTTTCGCGCAGAGCGTCGGCAACCTCGGACGTGATATTGATAAAGGCGCGCCGGACAGGCGTCCTGAACCAGAGTTCTTTGCGGTAACTTTTCATAAGACACCGTCCTCCAACCCAGCCTGTGTTCGCTATCTCGTATCCGCCTGCGGCCTGCGGGTTACAACTGCTTCAAATCAATCGCCACGCGCTTCGCATCTTTCCAGAGCTTCTCGAGGTCGTATAGACTGCGCATCTCGGCGCTGAAAACGTGAACCATTACGCCGTCATAGTCGATGATGGCCCAGCCGCTGTCGCCGGTCCCGGCGAAGCGGTATCCTTCATACTGCTCGTTCTTGAACAGCCGCTGCAGGCCGTCGCCCAGCGCTTTCAGATGCGGCGCATTCGCGGCGGTCACAATCACAAAAAATTCCGAAATATTGGCCAAATCGCGCAGATCGAGAACCGCGATGTTTTCCGCCTTCCGGTCGTCCAGGAATTTAACCGCCTTCTGAACCACATCCGGCAGAGAGGCCAGCCCGGAAAGTTTCGGGGCTTTCGGCTGAGTCCGCGCCGCGGCTTTGGGGGCCGCTTTCGAAACCTTCGCCTTGGGAGCGGCCTTGGCCGTCTTGGCTTTCGAAACGGCTTTGGCGACTTTCGCTTTCGGAGCCGCCTTGGCGGTCTTTTTCGCCGTCTTTTTTGCGGTTGTTTTCTTCGCGG
>DAONGM010000141.1:0-1076 GCA_035404105.1 Pontiellaceae bacterium | reverse complement strand
GCGGTTGTTTTCTTCGCGGCTGTTTTCTTCACAGCTTTCGTCTTTTTCACTGCCACTTTCTTCATCACGATCCTCCAGCTTTCCGATCCAACCCCGCCGACTGCAAAAACACTACACGTAGAGGTGATGTTCAGCGATATACATTTCGACCTCAGGCGGCACAAGATAGCGGATACTCAGGCCCTCGGCCAGCCTCATCCGGACCTCCGAGGCGGAAATTTCGATCTCATGAATCCGGATCAGCCGCTCCATCAGGCCGGTTTTGACCGGCTCCGGGAGCTGAATCTGCTCCGCCACCCGCGCCGGATCCTCGCCGCCGCGCGCAAACGGCACAAGGGTGCAAAGTTCGAGCAGTTGATCCACGTTCCGCCACGAATGCAGAATCGTCAGAGAATCGAGGCCGACGATAAAAAACAGCTGCGCGCCGGGATGCTCGGCCTGAACCTGCCGCATCGTATCGAACGTATAGGAAACGCCGCCGCGCTGAAGCTCCATATCCGACACTTCAAAACTCAGATTCGACTCCGTCGCCAGCTGAAGCATTTCCAAACGGTGCCGCCCTTCGGCCAGCGTGCAGCCCCGCTTATGCGGCGGAACAGCGGCCGGCACAAAAATCAGCCGGTCGAGTTCCAGCTGCTCCACCGCATCCTGCGCAATCGTCAGATGCCCCATATGCACCGGATCAAATGATCCGCCGAATACTCCGATCCGTTGTATATTTTTTTCGCTCATTTAAACAACGAGTTGGCGTGACTGGACAGTCGCCATTTTGCAGCGAGAGCAGCCCGGTGGTGGAGGTTGAGAGTCGTAAAAATATTTTCCAAATGCTTGCCGACGGTCTTGGGAGAAATGTGAAGTGTTTCGGCAATTTTCCGGTTTTCCATTCCCTGCGAAACCAGCTCAGCGACATCCCGTTCTCTGGGACTGAGACAATCCATCAGGTGCTTTGCCTCCCGCGCCTGCCGAGCGGATTCTTCTGAAATAACAGCCTTTCCCTCCAGTAACTGAAGCCGCTGCTCAAGCTCGCGAATGCGATGCCAGTTTTGCCAGGCAACCTGCACATGCGGCCTGACAAT
>DAONGM010000140.1:0-4496 GCA_035404105.1 Pontiellaceae bacterium | reverse complement strand
TATTGGGGTTCCGCTTGCGGGCTTCAGCGGCGAGCCACAGCTCATAGCCGCGCGGGACGGGATTCTTCAATTCGTCCGGCGTGATCACAACAGACGGCTCCGCCCCGCAGGTGGAGTCCACTCCCGAGCCGATCTCCACCTTCAGATGCTGGAGACTCAGCCCGTACTTCGGCTTGAACAGATAATCCAGAATATCGCTGCGATACGGCTCCGGATAGTCGCGCAGGAAAACGGCGGTTCCGCCGGAACTATTCCCCCCCAATCCTTCAAACTCGCGCCCGGTGTCATCCGCCTTAAGCGTGATATGTGTGACTTCGGCCGCGGCAGAGAGTGCCGAGCCCAGGGCGATCATAACGCCCGTCAGAAGAATTGCTGCCTTGCGGTCTAGCCTGATCATAATTTCCCTCCGAGTTATGGATAGCGTTGCTCAGTTCGTTCCCGGAAACAGACGAAACCGCCGCCGGAAAAGAGTACAGTGTAGCAGGTTTTTGAGCTTTGGAAAGTTTTGCGGCGGGATTTCCGGCATTGCAGCCGAGGTCCGTGACCTCGGATTCCGGTTGGTTCGCGATCATAGATCGCGGCTGCAAGAAGAGGCGAAAAGGTAAGAATTAACAACGGGAAGTCTCTGCGGCCTTTGCTCTTCTGCGAGGAATGCCTCCCCGACACCCTCCATCTTAAAAAGACGGCCGCTTCTGCGCTTGAACAATTTTCCGGGGCGTGTAGGCTCTCCCGCATGGCTGCAAAAACCGATAAAAAAGAAGGCGCCTCCAATCTTGAGGCAGTACTCGCTGATATCAAAAAACAATACGGCGACGGCGCAATCGTCCGTCTCGGCGACGAATCCGGTCCCCGCAAAATTCCCTGTATTTCCACCGGCGCGCTGACTTTGGATATTGCCCTCGGTATCGGCGGCGTTCCGCGCGGACGGGTGATCGAAATTTTCGGCCCCGAATCGTCCGGTAAAACCACGCTGGTTTCCCATATTATCGCCAACGTCCAGAAAGAGGGCGGCACGGCGGCTTTTATTGATACCGAACACGCGCTTGATCCGGGATATGCCCAGAAGATCGGTGTCGATCTGAACAATCTGCTGGTTTCGCAGCCCGACTCCGGCGAAGAAGCGCTCAATATCTGCGAGTCGCTGGTGAAGAGCAATTCCATTGATGTCGTGGTTGTGGACTCTGTTGCCGCGCTGGCCCCGCGGGCCGAACTCGACGGCGAGATGGGTCAGTCGCATGTCGGCTTGCAGGCGCGTCTGATGAGTCAGGCGCTGCGCAAACTGACGTCCGCGATCAGCCGTTCAAACTGCTGCTGTATTTTCACCAATCAGATCCGCGAAAAAGTCGGCGTGATGTTCGGCAGCCCTGAAACGACGCCGGGCGGCCGCGCGCTGAAGTTTTATTCTTCCGTGCGTCTCGATATCCGCCGCATCGGCCAGCTCAAGGATACGGCGGGCGCGATCTACGGCAACCGGACCAAAGTTAAAGTGGTCAAAAACAAAGTGGCTCCGCCGTTCACCACGGCCGAGTTCGACATCCTGTACGCCGAAGGTATTTCATGGACCGGTTCCATTGTGGACGCCGGAACCGATTGCGGCCTGATCGAAAAGAAAGGCTCGTGGCTTTCCTATAACGGCCAGCAGCTGGGACAGGGCCGCGACGGTGCGCGCAAAGCGCTGATGGAAGATAAGAAACTTGCCGACGAACTGGCCGGAAAGATCAAATCGATCGCCAAAGCCAAAACCGACGGCAGTGAATAAGTCCGGAGTTCCCGATGTCTGTAAAATCAATTTCTGTCTGTGTAGCGGTTTCCTGTCTGTTTTTTTCCGGCTGCAAGAAGGCGACGTTTGAAGGCGCGAAGGCGATGGCCGAGACCGAGGCGCTGGTGAAGATCGGCCCCCGTGAAGCCGGCGGCGGCGGGGCGCGCCGCGCTTCCGTTCTGCTGGAAAGCAGGCTGAAGGCGCTGGGTCTCAAGACGACGATTGATACGTTTTCTGAAGACACACCGGGCGGCAAAGTTCATTTCAATAATGTGCTGGCGCGCATTCCCGGCAAGACCAACCGGTTGATTGTTCTGGCTTCGCACTTCGATACAAAGAGCGGAATTTCCAAAGATTTTCAGGGCGCAAATGATTCAGGTTCCAGCTCCGGCGTACTGATGGAGCTGACCCGCGTACTCTCTAAACGCGGACCGTATGAAACCGAATTCATGATTGCGTTTCTCGATGGCGAGGAATGCCGCAAAGAATACGGCCCGCACGACGGGCTGCACGGCAGCCGCCGTCTGGCGCAGCAGATTTATGCGGCGGGCGGAGCCCGGCTGGTTCAGGCGGTGATCGTGCTCGATATGGTCGGCGATAAGAACCTGAATGTTTCAATCCCCCGCAACAGTTCGCCCGCGCTGATGAAGGAAATCTTTTATGCCGCCCATGAACTGGGCGTTCGCGCGCAGTTCAGCATCGGTCCCGGTTCTATTCTGGATGACCACGTTCCGTTTCTGCTGGCGGGAATGCCGGTGGTGGATGTGATTGATTTCGACTACGGCTCCGTGCCCGGAAAGAATGATTACTGGCACACGCCGGCTGATACGCTCGACAAGCTGTCGGTTAAAAGTATGCAGACGGTCGGCGATGTGGTGCTGAAGACGATTGAGAATTTGCAGTAATTACTGCGGCGGCAGTACACCTTCTTTAACCAGCTGGGCATCCATTTCCGGCGTAAGCGGCAGAGGGAGCGGCGGCAGTCCGTTGCGGATGGCATCCATCTGCACATTTTCCAGATGTTTTTTCAGCGCTTCACCGCTCAGTTTCGGTTCCGGCGGCGGCTCCGCCTGAGTGCGCCGTTCTTCAACTTTCTGTAACAGAGCGCGGCGGCGTTCAGCAGATGAGGATTGGCGGGAAGACTGTTCGCTTTTTGAAATCGGCTCGCCGGCACCGGCTTCCAGTTTGAAAAGAGCCACCTCGTTGCCTTTACGCAGCATGGCTTCGGACGTTTTCACATCGGCTTCAACCACTTCAAGTCCGTCCTGCGGTTCGCCGACGCGGAGGATATAGCTTTTTTTCGTGGTGTTATCGACGATGCCGGCCCGCGTTGTTCCGTCCGGGCCTTCGAAAAGCATGGAGAGGCGGAGGTTGCGGGCGAAGGACTGGGACGCCGCGACCTGTACGACTTCGGCTTCGGGCGGAGCCTGGCCGAAAGGCGGTTTGTCCAGAATGAGCTGGTAGCGTTTGAAGCCCTCATCGTCCGCCATACACAGCGCGGCAGAGGACAGCAGGCTCAAAATGAAAATGGTGTCACGGTTCTTCACGGTTGCCGGATTATCCGGTCTTGTTTAATTTTCGTCAAGCGGTAGGCTCTCCAAGTCGTGCTTTAAAAACGGGAGACCCGCATGCGTAAAAAAAGCGTTTTCAGTCTGATTACGGTTCTGCTGGCGGTCGCGGTTCAGGCTCAGATGCCACACCGTGTCGCGGTGCTGGTGAACGAAAATTCACAGAACTCCAAGAAGGCCGCCAACGTTTTTGCCGCGCTTCACGGTGTGCCGGGCGGCAACCTGATTTACCTGAATCTGCCTGAATCGATTGTAAAGGGGCGCGCGGAGTGCACGCCGGAAGAGTTCGCGCAGTACATTTATGATCCCGCACAGAAAATCATCGGCGAACGCGGGCTGACCAATCAGGTGCTGGCCTGGGTTTATTCCGTCGATTTCCCGATCCGGATCGTTACGTCGCCGAATGACCGGCAGCAGATGTCGCTGATAGGGCTGACCTTCTCGCGCGGCAAGGTTCCGGCGCTTGAGATGGTCGAAAAAGGGCAGTTTATTTCGCCGCTGTTTGCCGGGCCGGTCAATGAAGGCGGGCCGAAAAACGGAACGCAATCGTTCGATATCCTGAGCGCGAATCTCAAAGAAAAAATGCCGCTGCCTTCGATGATGCTGGGCTATACCGGAGAAAACGGCACGGATATGGACACCGTTCTGCGTTGTCTGCAGAACGGGATACTTGCCCGGCAGAGCGGCTTCAAAACGCCGGTTTTGCTGGTGCAGACGGATGATAAAGCCCGTTCCGGCCCGCGCGAATGGCAGTATGCCGACGTTAAAACCGAACTGGCGCAGCGCGGCGGCTCCGCGGAGATTTATACCAACCAGCCCCCGGCGCGCACCAATCTGCTTGGCGTTCTGACCGGCGCGGAAAATGTGAAACCGGCGGACTTCGGCACGTTTGCGCCCGGCGCATTTTGCGAACACCTCACCAGCTGGTCGGCCGAGTTCCAGAAGCCGCAGACCAAATGCACCGAGTGGCTCAAGGCCGGCGCGACGGTGACGGCCGGAATGGTGACGGAACCGTATGCCAACTGGCTCAAGTTTCCGCACGCCCGCTTTTTTGTTCATTACGCCTCCGGCTGTTCGGCGATGGAGAGTTTCTATCAATCCATTGCCAGCCCGATGCAGGTGCTGCTGCTGGGCGATCCGCTTTCGCAGGTTGCAGGGATTCCGGTCGA
>DAONGM010000139.1:0-4536 GCA_035404105.1 Pontiellaceae bacterium | reverse complement strand
TGGTGGACCAGCTCGTCGGCCAGTATATGGCGCACATTTGCGGGCTCGGCTATCTGGCCAATCCTTCGAACATCCAAGCCACCTCGAAGAGCATCATGACAAACAACTTCAAGGAGTTCTCGAAGCACTTCAACAACATGCGCTCGTTCGTGATGGGCGACGAACGCGGCCTGCTGATGGCATCGTGGCCCAAAGGCCGGCTGGCCGTTCCGTTCCCGTACTTCGCCGAAGTGATGACCGGCTTCGAATATTCCGCCGCCGTCGAAATGATCTATGAAGGTCAGAAAGAAGATGCCGTAACCTGTATTCAGGCGATTCGCGAACGCCATAACGGCTCCAAACGCAACCCCTTCAGCGAGCCCGAATGCGGACACCACTATGCCCGCTCAATGGCCAGCTGGGCGGCCATTATCGCCTGGAGCGACTTTCACTACTCCGGCGTCGACCACTCCATGAGCTTCACGTCGAACCCCGGAACCTACTTCTGGAGCAACGGCTACGCATGGGGAACCTGCACCGTCGGACCGAAACAGGCGACCCTCAAGGTGCTGAAAGGCAAACTCGAGCTTCAGAAATTCGCCTTAACGGGAAGCAAGCCGGTTGAGGTGAAGCTGAGTCTGACGGAAGGCGGAACGCAAACCATCAAGCTGGCTCCCTAGCAGACAGCTGCCTCGGCCTGAAAAATGAAAGGTTCGGGAGGGCTTCGCCCTGCCGGACCTTTCAGATTTTGAGCCTGTTTTTACAAAGGATCGTTGCAGTTTTTTTTGTGTCAATCAGGGATCAAGACGGCTAAAAGTATGCGCATGAGAAAAGAAAAAGATTCCCTCGGCGAACTGACGGTACCGGACGACGCGCTCTACGGTGTGCATACCTGCCGGTCGATTGAAAATTTCCACATGGCGGGCGAAAAGCTTCCGCTCGAACTCATCTATGCGATGGTTCAGCTCAAACAGGCCTGCGCCGTCGCCAACGCCCAGCTCGGCCTGCTTCCGCACGAAAAGGCCGTCGCCATCGCCGCGGCCTGCGGAGAGGTCCTCAGCGGCAAGTTTAACGACCAGTTCCCGATCGACATCTTTCAGGCCGGCTCCGGCACGTCGAGCAACATGAACGTCAACGAAGTGCTCGGCAACCTCGCCGCCGAAACGCTTGGCGGCAAGCGCGGCGACCGCAAAACCGTTCATCCGAACGACGACGTCAATATGGGCGAATCCACCAACAATGTTTTTCCGTCGGCAATCCGCGTCGCGGCCGTTGAACTGTCCGGCGGACTTTTCCAGGCGCTGGAGCGTCTGATTGCGGCGCTGGATCAAAAGGCGGATGAATTTTCAAACGTTTGGAAAACCGGCCGCACGCATTTGCAGGACGCGGTGCCGATAACGCTCGGTCAGGAGTTCGCCGCATGGGCTCAGGCGTTGCGCAAAGCGGAACGCCGCGTGGCCTGCGCCTGCATGGATTTGATGGAGCTGGGAATCGGCGGCAACGCCATCGGCACCGGCGTCAACACGCCCGCCGCGTTCCGCAACGAAATTATCAAGGCGCTGAATCAGGCGACGGGTCAGGAATACCGCGCCGCGACCAACGGCATTGAGATTACGCAGTTCCTTTCCGATATGGGGGCTTTTTCCGGTGCGCTGAAAATGCTGGCGCTGGACATCAATAAAATCGTCAACGACCTGCGCCTGCTGGCCTCCGGCCCGAACACCGGATTCGGCGAAATTCTGCTTCCGCCGGTCGAGCCGGGGTCTTCGATTATGCCGGGCAAAATCAATCCGAGCATCTGCGAGGCCGCCAATATGGCCTGCCTGCAGGTCGTCGGCAACGACGCGGCGGTTTCGATGGGCTGCGCGGCCGGTCAGCTGGAGCTGAACACGCATATGCCGCTGGTCGGTACCAACATCGTCAAGTCGCTGCGGATTCTGACGAAGGTCTGCGCCGCGTTGGACCAGAAGTGCGTGCGCGGCATCACCGCCTATGACGCGGTCTGCCGGAAATATTTTGAGAACAGCGCCGGTCTGCCGACGATTCTGAATCCGGTACTCGGTTACGATAAAGTGGCCGAGCTGGTCAAAGAGAGCCTGAAGACCGGCAAGACGCTGGCGGAACTGGTTCGCGAGAAGAAGCTGATGCCGGAGAAAGAGTTTGCCGTTCTGCTCGCCCGTTCCAACGGTCCGACCGATTGATCGGGCCTTCGTGTGTTGATTTCATTTTCCGCCGCTTCCAACGTAGTTCAGATAATGCAATAACCCTCAGGAAACTTATGAATAAACAGCTATCGACTGCACAAAAATGGTTAAAACGACTCCTGTGGCTCGTCATCAGCCTGGCCGGCGCTGCGTCCATCGGTGTAATTGCCCTGGTCCGCGGCGAAAATATCAGCAGCCTGTGGCTGATCGTGGCCGGACTTTGCACCTTTGCCATCGCCTACCGCTTCCACAGCAGCTGGCTGCTTGCCAAAGTTCTGACCATTGACGACATGCGGGCGACCCCGTCGGTTACCAAGGAGGACGGCAAGGATTACATTCCGACGAACAGGTGGATCGCTTTCGGGCACCACTTTGCCGCCATTGCCGGCGCAGGCCCGCTGATCGGCCCCGTACTCGCCTCGCAGTTCGGCTATCTGCCGGGCGCACTGTGGATCCTGATCGGCGCCGTTCTCGGCGGTGCGGTGCATGACACGATGATCCTCTTTTTCTCCGTGCGGCACGGCGGCAAATCGCTGGCGGAAATGATCCGCGAAGAAATCAACACGTTCGCCGGGCGCGTTGCCATGGTCTCCGTACTGGCCATTCTGGTGATTGTGGTAGCCGGCCTGAGTTTTGTCGTCGTCAAGGCGCTGGGCCACAGCCCGTGGGGACTTTTCACCATCGCCATGACCATTCCGATTGCCGTCGTTATGGGCGTCGGCATGCAGTGGATCTGTCCGAAACGGATCGGCATCATCAGCGTGCTGGGTGCCGCCGCCCTGCTCTTTTGCGTATGGTTCGGCGGACAGCTGGATCAATACCCGGCGCTGAAGAGCCTGTTTACGGTTCAGGACAAACCGATGGCGTTTGTCATTATGGGCTACGGCATTGCGGTATCCGTTCTGCCGATGTGGCTGCTGATCACACCGCGCGGCTATCTGAGCACGATCATGAAAATCGGCACCATTATCATGCTGGCGGTGGCGGCGTTCTTTATTGCGCCGGAACTGAAAATGCCGGCGCTGACCCGTTTTATCGACGGCACCGGCCCTTTCCTCGCCGGCGGCATTTTCCCTTTCTGCTTTATCACCATCGCCTGCGGCGCCATCTCCGGGTTTCACTCGCTGATTTCGTCCGGCACCACGCCGAAAATTCTTGAGCGGGAAAAAGATATCCGGCTCGCCGCCTACGGCTCGATGCTGGCCGAAATGATGGTATCCATCATGGCACTGGTCGCCGCCTGCTCCCTGCAGCCCGGCATTTTCCTTTCCATCAACATGAAACCCAGCGATGACAATATCGCCGCGCTGGTGGCGAAAGCCGACCCGGCTCTGAATAAAGCGGAACTGGATCATCTGAAGATGCGTCTGGCGGCGGATGATGTTGCCGTCCGCTCAACCGCTTTAGGGTTTGCGGTGACCGGCGAAGACATGGTTCAGCTGGCGAAAGATGTCGGCGAAGAAACCATGGTTGGACGGACCGGCGGCGCGCCCACCTTTGCCGTAGGGATGGCCAAAATGTTCGCCGGTATCTTCACCAGACCGGGAATGATGGCGCTCTGGTACCATTTCGCCATCATGTTTGAAGCGCTGTTCATTCTGACCACGATCGACTCCGGAACCCGCGTGGGCCGCGTTATTCTTCAGGAATTTATGGGCCAAGCGTGGAAGCCTCTGGGCCCCGGCAGTCTTGCGTCGGATTTATTCGCCAGCTTTCTGTTCGTAGGAGCCTGGGGCTGGTTCCTGTATCAGGGGGTGGTGGATCCGTTCGGAGGTATCAATGTCATCTGGCCGATCTTCGGGGTGGCCAATCAGCTGCTGGCTGTGGTCGCGCTGGCCTTCAGCGCAACTATGCTGATTAAGATGAAAAAGCTCCGCTATCTGTGGGTTCCCGGTCTGCCGCTGGTCTGGCTGCTCGCGGTTACTCTGACGGCGGGCTGGCAGAAAATTTTCAGCAGCAATGTACGCATCGGTTTTGTCTCCGCCGCTAAAGATTATGCCGCCAGGATCACTTCGGGCATCAATCCTGCCAAGACAACGGAATGGCACTCGCTGATGGTCAACAATTACATCGATGCGGTTGTGACCGGAATCTTTATGGTACTGGTCGTTCTGGTCGTCCTGATCTGCCTGCGGGAATGGTGGCAGATTCTGAGCGGACGCAAATCGGCCGTCCTACATGAATCACCTAATGTGCGTCTGTCGGCGCCCTCGCACCGTATACGCGACGGCCACATGAGCGATTTGAATCCGCTTACAGAAATCTCAGACTAGACGTCCGTTTTCCCCGACAAACAAGCAGCACCGGCAGAACCGGTGCTGTTTTCGTTTTGGATGAACTCCGGAGCCCGGTT
>DAONGM010000138.1:0-4541 GCA_035404105.1 Pontiellaceae bacterium | reverse complement strand
AAGGGGATCGAACCCTCGACCTCCACGTTGCGAACGTGGCGCTCTACCAATTGAGCTACCGCCCCATTAAAGGAGCGCCGAATATAGGCGGGCTCTTTTCGCCGGGCAAGTTCTAAAACTCTCCCGAACAATTAAGTTGATCTTTGGCCGGCCTGCCCCCATCCTCCGCGCGCCTGAAATTTTCGGGCCCCGGTGTTTACTTGCAGGAATGAAGATCGGTATTTGGGTTCCTGCAGCAAACATGGGTGGTTCAATGAAGTTTACCGAACTGGGGCTCAGCCCCGAAATTCTCGAAGGCATTTCCCGCCTTGGTTTCGAAACCCCGACGCCTGTCCAGGCGGCGGTTATTCCGGCGATTCTCAGCAACGGCCGCGATCTGGTCGCGCTGGCACAGACCGGTACCGGCAAAACCGCCGCGTTCGGTCTGCCGGTGCTGCAGATGCTCGATACGGACATTAAAACGCCGCAGACGCTGATTCTCTGTCCGACGCGCGAACTCTGTATGCAGATCGCCCGCGACCTCGAAAATTTCGCCGCCTGTGTTCGCGGTGTTCGCGTACTGGCCGTTTACGGCGGAGCCGATATCCGGCAGCAGCTTTCCGCGATGGTTCGCGGCGTCGACATTGTAGTCGCCACGCCGGGCCGAATGGTCGATTTGCTGCGCCGCAAGCGCGCCGACTTTTCAAAGATCAAACGCGTGGTGCTCGATGAAGCCGACGAAATGCTGAACATGGGCTTTGAAGAAGACCTGGAAGCGATTCTTTCGGAAGTTCCCGACGGCGCTCAGACGCTGCTGTTTTCAGCGACGATGCCGCGTCAGGTGGCCTCGATTGCCAAGAAGTACATGAAGGATCCGGAAGAGATCACGGTCGGCACACGCAACGCCGGCGCCGAAAACGTCAGCCACGAATATCTGGTTGTCCACGCCAAAGACCGTTACCGCGCGCTGAAGCGTCTGGCTGACTTTTACCCGGACATGTACGGGATTGTTTTCTGCCGCACTCGGCAGGAGACGCAGGATATCGCCGATCACCTCGGCAAAGACGGCTATAAAGCCGAATCGCTGCACGGCGATCTGAACCAGCCGCAGCGCGACCGCGTGATGAAACGCTTCCGCGCCCGCGAGTTGCAGATGCTGGTCGCTACCGACGTTGCCGCCCGCGGTCTCGACGTAAACGATCTGACGCACGTCATCAATTACAGCCTTCCGGATGATCTGAGCAGCTACACGCACCGCAGCGGCCGTACCGGCCGCGCCGGTAAAACCGGCGTTTCAATCGCGCTGATCAATATGCGAGAACACAGCAAGGTGAAGCATATTGAGAAGCTGCTGGGCCGGAAATTTGTCCAGCGAGACGTACCGTCCGGCGCGGATATCTGCAAGGCGCGTCTGCTCGGCCTGATGGAGCGCCTGAGCCAGGTGAATCCGGAGCCGGGGCTGATTGACGAAATCCTGCCGTCGCTTTGTGAAAGTCTCGAAGGCGTTTCGCGCGATGAACTTCTGCGCCGTTTCGCTTCGATGGAACTGCAGCGTATGCTCGACTACTACAGCAAAGAGCCGGACATTAATGCCGAGCCTCTGCATGAAGGCAGCCATGCCGCCCGTAAAAAACAGACCGCCGCCGGCGGACTGGTTGAGCTTTGCATGAATATCGGCAAGGCCAACCGGCTGAGCCCGAAGCAGCTGATGAATCTGGTGAATGTCGCCGACCGCAACAGCAGTGTTGAAATCGGCCGGATCAACATCACACACATGCAGTCCTATTTCGAAGTGCCGCGTGATGCCGCTCAAGGAGTGATCGACAGCTTTGCAAACAGCCTCGTTGATTTTGAAGGCCGCAAAGTCAGCGTGTCGCTGGCCGGTGCAGGCAATCCCGCGAAGCGCGACGAGAAGCGCGCGGCGAATCCGTACCGCCCGAACCGTCCGAAAAATAAACCCGGTCAAAAGCCCGGGCACTGGAAGAAATAATTATTTATCTTTCGAGCGGCGAAGGAGTCCGGAAACCTCTTTGGGCAGGTCGGATACTTCCTTCGGCAGATTGACGAAGCGCCACTCCGGTTTATCGAGCGGTCCTTCGAGCTTGAATTCCAGCAGGCGGAAAAGCGGCGCGGTTCCTTCTTTAAGGGCCGTCGCGGCTAACCGTTGCAGCTGATTTTTTTCTTTATCGCTGCCGGTCTGGCGCAGCGGCTCGGCAGCGATGGTGAAATCGAGTCCCTTTTCCGGCGAAAAGTGTCCGCGGGCGCGGGCGCTGACCAGTGTTCCGCCGAGCTGCGCATTTTCGCTCCAGATGGCGCCGTCATGCAGCTCATAGTCGGCGGCGAATGCGGTGAGCGAGAAAAGGTTGAATGCCGGGAAGGCGGACTGCAGCAGCCGCGAGAACCCGCCGAAGAGCGGCACATCGGCCAGGCGTCCGTCTTTAATTTCCACTTTCCCGCCGCCCTTAACCGATTTCCAGAAACCGGCTTTGGCGTCGGCGGTGCAGTTGATGGAAGCGGAGAGCTGCCCGCGGGTATGGCTGTAATCGCCGGAGGAAATCTGTTCCAGCATCTGCTCCATATTGAGCCCGGTGATGCCGACGTTCAGACTGTAAGGCGCGGATCCGTCTTCCAGAAGAAGATCGAATTCAGCGGAGCCTTCGGCCTTTCCGCCGTAGAACTGCATGGAGGCGTTGGTGAAGATGAGCTGTGTGCCGCGGCCTTTGATGTCGGCATGTAAGAGTGACGCCTGAACTTTCTCGAAGCCGATGCTTTCAGCACGGAAGCTGCCGCTGAAGCTGTGGTTGGTCCAGTGGCGGTAATCCAGCTGTCCCTGTCCGGCGGCATAGACCGGGCCGTTGAAGGTGAACTGTTCAAGAACGGTG
Organism: Pontiellaceae bacterium; assembly: GCA_035404105.1. Classification (GTDB taxonomy): domain Bacteria; phylum Verrucomicrobiota; class Kiritimatiellia; order Kiritimatiellales; family Tichowtungiaceae; genus Tichowtungia. The sequence continues at coordinate 1,680 of DAONGM010000138.1, read as the reverse complement.
TGTTCATCCGGTGCGAGGATGTGCGCGATATCCGCCGGCGGGAAGCTGTTGGTGGCGTTGAAGAACCCGAGACCGTTGACAAAATCCACCCGTACGGTGCCGGCGAACTGCTCGTTCGTGCGGGTGATATGCAGAGGGTTCAGGTTAAGCACCTCGTTGGAATACACCATAAACGTTTCGAGATGACTGATCGGAACGCCCGCGCAGGTGAAACGGTCGCCGGAAAGAGTCCCGGCGACAAAAAGATTGGCTCCGGGAGCGGCCTGCGAGATGGTCAGGTCGGCTTTAAACGGTTCCGCCGGAAAGCGGAAGCGGCTGATGAATTCCGCCAGATCGTCGTCGCCGGCCAGTGTGCCGATCGGTTTCGGATTATTGCTCTGCGCCTGTACTCTGGCGATCCATGCTTTGGATTCCAGATCGAATTTGAAACTGCCGCCGACCGGGCCGCCGTTGACACGCGCCTGAATATTTTCCAGTTCAACCCGGCTTCCGTCGCGCAGGAAGTGCAGAGCCAGCGGGTCGACCGTGAGATCGTCGCGTTTAAACTGTACCTGCTGCACCTGCACGTCGACCTTTTCGGTCAGCAGATCGTACGGCGCCGGGCCGAACGAAGCGGTGAAGTCGCATTTTCCGTACGGTTTAACGCCGGTCTGCGCCACGGCGGACTGAGCGTCTTCCGGCAGCAGGCTGAACAGATCGGCGGCGGACAGGGTGCTTTCAACAGACACCTGTGCATTGCTGTTCGCGAGGTTGACCTCGCCGCGCACCGTGAGCTGTTCGCGGTTCGACCGGTTCAGCTGCAGCGCCGAGAGTGTCCAGGTATTGTTGCGGTAACCGAACGCTCCGGAAAGCTGATTGTAAACGCGGTCCTGCAGGGTGATTCCGCCGACCGACAGAAAGGCTTCCAGAAACGTTTCGTCCGGGCGGGCTTCGTTGAAATTAAACGAGAGGTTGAGCTGCGGAGCCTGTTTGCATTGCAGCTGACTCAGCGCATTTGCCGCTTTGGCAGCGCTGCGGCGGAAGTCGGCCTTGCTCTGCTGCAGCTCCGTTTCGCCGCCGCCGGCAAGGATGGCGTTATCGGAAAAGTCTGCGGTACCGTGTGCGAGGATGGTTACGCCGCCCCATTGCAGCTCGGCATTTTCAACCGTGATATGTTCAGATCGGGCCGTCAGCGTAGCGTCGAGTTTGCTGACCGTGCGGAACGGATGGGTTCCCTGAAGTGTATTTTCCCACGGACGGCCCAGCGATACGCCGAGATCGCGGACAAAAAGTTTGATCCTCCAGTCGCCGCCGGCGATGTTTCTCCAGTCGACCGGCCAGACCATGATATAAAGTTTTTTTGCGCTCAGGAGCGGCTGAAGATCGTCGGGCGATGTGCTGTAGAGCCGGGCGTTGCTGAGTACCCAGCCGCGATGCGTCGAGAGCCGGATGGATTCAACCTGCAGCGGGACTCCCGCCTCCCGTATCCGGGCGGTGATGCGGTTCGTCAGACCGGGCGGCAGGCCGATCGCCAGCAGTGCAAACAGCGCCAGCAGAACGGAGAGTCCCAGCGCGAATCCGATCAGACGGAGTGTGTGCAGGAACAGTCTGCCCGGGCGGATGCTGTGCGGATCAAGGCTGTTTGATTTCTTCAGCTTGTTTTTCAATAGGCACCGTCAGTTCGCGGGTGAGAGTTTGTGC
>DAONGM010000137.1:0-4588 GCA_035404105.1 Pontiellaceae bacterium | reverse complement strand
CCATTCTTTGTGGAACCGCTGCGACACTGGGTTTTATTCATACGGTTCTCGGACCGGATCACTATCTGCCGTTTGTTGTGATGGCCCGCGCCCGCAACTGGAGTGCATCCAAAACAGCGTGGATCACTTTTGCCTGCGGACTGGGGCATGTTCTCAGTTCCGTGGTGCTCGGCCTGATCGGTATTGCTTTTGGCATTGCCGTTATGAAGCTGGAAGCTTTCGAATCGTTTCGCGGCAATCTGGCCGCATGGGCGCTGATCGGTTTTGGATTCGCCTATATGGGGTGGGGCATTCAGCGCGGCGTCCGCAACCGTCCGCATACTCATCTGCATCTCAAAGACCGCGGTGTTCCGGCGCATTCGCATACGCATGACGGCGAGCATTTCCACACGCATGAGCCGGCGAAAAAAGCCAACATTACGCCGTGGATTCTTTTTACCATTTTCGTGCTCGGTCCGTGCGAGCCGCTGATTCCGCTGCTGATGTATCCGGCGGCGCAGCACAGCCTTTCCGGCACCGTGCTGGTGGCGACGGTGTTCAGTGCGGTGACGATCAGTACAATGCTGACGATTGTTATGGCCGCCTCGTGGGGAATCAGCTTTGCCCGGCTCGGCAAGCTGGAGCGCTGGACACATGCGCTGGCGGGCGGTGCGATCTGTCTTTCCGGTCTCGCGATCCAGTTTCTTGGTCTTTAGAGAGTTTGACGACTCAGTTGCCGATCGTCTTTTTGTAGGACAGGCTTCCTTGGTATTCCGGGGAGCCTGTGTTTTTGTATCATCACACGCTCCCGAATACGGGAAGCGTGTCCTACAATCATAACGGCTCAAAGGTGCCGGTGCAGTTTCTGCAGATGGCGCAGATGTTTAAATATCAGAACCGGGTGGCGAAACAGCATGCGCGGCGCAGAAAAACGCATAGCCGCTTTGATCTTTGTTCTCATTTCGGGGCTGTAGCAATAATCCGGACACATGAAGCAGGATGATATTTTTTCGTCCAGATGACACCGGTCGATACGTACTGTGATGTCCTGAAGCAGTCCGGAGCAGGAGTTGCACAGGTCGCGCTCCCGGTGTTTTGCTTTGCAGAAGTAACGAATCATTACTTCTACCGTTTTTTGTTTCTGCTTCTTATTCATACTGCTAAAAATCTTTGTGAATTTAATGAAAGCCGTCCGAAAAAGAAGGTAAATCCGCCGGTTTTTTGATGTTTTTGATCCGCCGAATTAAGCGGCAATGCCGGTTCCAAACTCCGGAATTTTCCGGTACGCTGTGGCGGAATGATTCGTCCTGTTGAACATCCCGAAACGCTGCTGGCGACCGAGCGCTTTTTTGCGCCCGGCGGCGGACTGGAGCAGGCTCATGCCGGCAACGATTTTCCGTTTGAAATCCGTCCCCAGCAGCAGCAGATGGCACGCGCGGTGGCGGAAGCCTGCGCCAATTCGTGCCACCTTGCGGTCGAAGCCGGAACCGGCGTCGGCAAGAGCTTTGCCTATCTCGTTCCGCTTATCCTGAATGCGCTGGCGCAGAACGTCCGCGCGGTGGTGGCGACCTATACGATTACGCTTCAGGAGCAGCTCATGGAAAAGGATATTCCTTTTCTGCAGAAGGCTCTCGGCGTCGATTTCAAGGCCCGGCTGGTGAAGGGACGTTCCAATTATCTCTGTTTGAGACGTCTGGCGCGCGCCCGGCAGATGGGCGGCGATCTGTTCGATACGGCGAAGGAAATCGAGCTGGGGCGGATTCGCGCCTGGGCTGACCGCACGACGGACGGAAGCCGCCAGGAACTGGAGCCTCAGCCTTCGGTGGATGTCTGGAGCGCGGTCTGCGTGGAGCACGGCAACTGCCTCGGCAAAAAGTGTCCAGACTATGAACATTGTTTTGTGATGAAGGCGCGGGCTGGACTTCATGAGGCGAATCTGCTGGTGACAAACCATCATCTTTTTTTCTCTGAACTGGCGGTGCGCTCGGAGGGCGGCGCGTTCCTGCCGGACTACGGCATGGTCGTTTTTGACGAGGCGCACCAGATGGAAAATGTCGCTTCGGAACATCTGGGAATCCGCCTGTCGCGTTACGCCATGGAGCACTGGCTTCGCCGGCTGTTTACGCAGGACAACCGAAAGGGTCTTTTCGCGGTTCTTCGCGACGGGAAGGGCGCCGACCTCACGAACCGTATCTGGGACGAGAGCGAGCGCTTTTTCAAGGCGATGCATAAATGCTGCAAGCTGTCGGAAACCAGCCAGACGGTACGGCTGCGCGAGCCGCCTGCCGTCGAAACCCGCCTGCCGGAGCGGCTGGCGGAACTCGATGCACACCTTGGCGGCATCATCCGTGACATGGAGGATGAAAGCCTCAAGGCGGAGCTTCAGTCTGCACGGATGAAGGGGAAGGCTTTTATCGAAATGCTGACGACGTTCCTGAAACAGAGCGAACCCGGCCATGTCTATTGGGCGGAGCTGGAAGGACGGACGCATAAACAGCCGGTGCTTTATTCTGCGCCGGTCGATGTGGCTCATCTGCTGAAGGGAATGCTGTTTGATGAAGTGCCGAGCGTGGTGATGACGAGCGCGACGCTGGCGGTCGGCGAAGACCTGAGCTGGTTCCGCAAGCGCATCGGCGCAGAGCATTGCGACGAACTGCAGGTCGGTTCGCCGTTCGACTACGGCCGCCAGATGCGGGTCAAAATTCCGGCGGGTATGCCGGATCCTTCGGAGGAGCAGGCATTCGAGGAGGCCGTGATTGAAGTGCTTCCGCGGTATATCGCGCAGAGCCGCGGGCGGGCATTCGTACTTTTCACCAACGCGGGTTTTATGCGCCGCGTTGCGGAACGGCTGAAAGCGTCCATTGAAGATCAGGGGCACGATCTACTGGTGCAGGGCGCCGGACTTCCGCCGCAGACAATGCTGAAACGGTTCCGCGAACACGGCTCGGCCGTACTGTTCGGGCTGGATCGTTTCTGGATGGGCGTGGACGTCCGCGGCGATGCACTGAGCAGTGTAATCATTGTCCGCCTGCCGTTCGCTGTTCCGGATCATCCGCTGATTCAGGCCCGGCTGGAGGATGTGAAAGCGCGCGGCGGTGACGCCTTCCGTGACTATTCTCTGCCGTCGGCCGTGCTGAAGTTCCGGCAGGGAACGGGGCGGCTGATCCGTACGGCGAGCGACGAGGGCACGGTGGTGATTCTCGATCCGCGGGTGACCAATAAGTGGTACGGGCGGCTTTTTCTGCGCGCGCTGCCTGAATGTCCGGTTGAAATTGAAGAATAACCGCTCCGGTCATCATTTTGTTCTGGCGGAGAAATAAACGTAACGACTATAAAGTACACATTTATCAGCTTCGGGAAGGAGTGCGGATATGGGTGTTAAAGCGGTCGGTCTGATTCTGGGCGGCGGGGCCGGAACCCGTCTTCAACCTCTCACACAGGATCGCGCCAAACCGGCGGTTCCGATTGCCGGAAAATACCGGCTGGTCGATATTCCCATCAGCAACTGCATTAACAGCGGCATCCGTTCCATCTATCTGCTCACTCAGTTCAACAGCATGTCGCTGCACCGGCACATTCAGTCCACCTACATTTTCGATCAGTTCTCGCCGGGCTATGTCCGGATGCTCGCCGCCGAGCAGACGCCGACCTCCAGCGGCTGGTTCCAGGGCACGGCCGACGCCGTCCGCCAGTCGATGAGACACTATATGATCAGTGAGCCGGATATCGTCGTTATTCTTTCCGGCGATCAGCTTTACCGCATGGATTTTTCAAAAGTGATCGAAGAGCATCTGGAACGGGGCGCGGATGTCACCATCTGCACCAAGCCGGTGCCGCGCCGGGAAGCGGGCTCGCTGGGCATCATGCATGTGGATGAAAAAAACAAAATCGTCGAATTTGTTGAAAAGCCGGGTGACACCCCGCGGCTCAATGACCTGCGTGCGCCGATGTATAAAGAAGAGCGCTACCTTGCCAGCATGGGAATTTACATTTTCAACACGAACGTTCTGACCAGTCTTCTGTGCGGCAACGACCACATGGACTTCGGGAAAAATATTATTCCGGCGGCCATTCACAACTGCAACGTCTACAGCCATATCTTTGAAGGCTACTGGAAAGACATCGGAACCATCGGTATGTTTCATGACGCCAATCTGGCGCTGACGGATCTCGTTCCGGAATTCACTTTTTACGACACGACCGCGCCGATCTATACGCATATGCGCTATCTGCCGCCGTCCAAAATCAACTGCTGCGACTTGAACCGCTGTCTGCTGGCTGAAGGATGCATTATTTCCGGCCACCGGATTCTGCGCTCTGTCATCGGTTTGCGCGCGGTGATTGGCGAAGGCACTGTGATTGAACATTCCGTCATTATGGGCGCCGATTTCTTTGAGCACGAAAAGACAGCGGATAACAGCGGAAACGTCCGGCTCGGTATCGGCCGCGACTGCTACATCAAGAACGCCATCATCGATAAAAACGTACGAATTGGTGACAGCGTCTACATTTCGCCGGACGGTAAGCAGGAAGGCGAACAAACCCCGCTCTATGTCGTCCGCGACGGCATCATCGTCATTCCCAAAGGCACCGTCATTCCTTCCGGCAC
>DAONGM010000136.1:0-4681 GCA_035404105.1 Pontiellaceae bacterium | reverse complement strand
CTCGGCGAAGCGGCGCTGGTGCAGGTGAAGATCGAAACCGGCCGGACGCATCAGATCCGCGTCCACATGGCGCACATCAAAAACCCCGTCATTGGCGATACAGTCTATGGCCGCGGACGGGCTTCGCCGATCAAGGCCGGCCGCCAGATGCTGCACGCCGCAAAACTTTCGCTGAACCATCCGGTCTCCGGCAAACGCATGACGTTTGAAGCGCCGCTTCCCGCTGATATGGAAACACTGCTCACGCAGTTGCGGACGCTGCACACTCCGGCAAAGCGGTGATTTCTGATTTGAGTTTTTGCATTGAACCGGCTCCGGGCTTATTCTGAGCGCGTGATGAACAGCAAAACGGTCATTGTTGGCGGCGGCTTCGCCGGACGGCAGGCCTGCCGCGCTTTACGCCGTGCGGACACGGAAGTTATCCTGTTCGATCCGCGCAGTTCAACGGTTATGCTGCCCGCCCTGCCCGATCTCGCCGGCGGCTGGCTGGATGAAAAACTGCTGCACTTTCCTCTGGCAGAACTGCTTCCGGCTTCTGTCCGGCATATTCAGAAATCGGTTGAATCCATTGATCTCGACGCCGGAACGCTGGTTGCCGGCGGCGAAACGGTTGCCTTTGATGCACTGCTGATCGCATCCGGATCGGTGACCGATTTCCGGGGCTTCGACCAGCACCGCGAACAGATTTACCATCTCGACTCGCTCGAAACGGCGCGGCATATCCGTGACGATTTCGGATCGTATCTGATGCAGACCGAGCGGCCGCATGTGGTGATGGCGGGCGGCGGCTACACCGGCCTCGAACTGGCGATGAGTCTCTATTACCGCGCTCTGGCCGCAAATAACCCCTGCCGCGTGACAGTAATCGATCCGGCTCCGGACATTCTGCCGTTCCTGCCGGCCGAAAATCAGAAGTATATCAAAGCGTTTCTCGCCCGGACCGGCGTAACCGTTCTTTCCGGCATGCGTGTCACCGGTTTTGACGGAAAGACTGTAACCGCCGGGGAAACACGCTTTGAAAATGTTTTTTTCTGCTGGGCGGGCGGTTCGACCTTCGCCGTTCCTGAGCTGAAAGGAGCTGTTGCGCGGCTGGGCGACGGACGGCTGAATGTGCGCTCCGACCTTTCGCTTCCGAACTATCCAACAGTTTTCGCCGCCGGCGACGCCGCAGCGGTCGAACACAACGGCCGGATTCTGCGCAAAGCGGTGAATTTCGCGTGGTACGAAGGAAAGCATGCCGGGAAAAATATTGCGCGAAAACTGCGCGGACTTCCCGCCAAACCCTTCCGTCCGTTTGACGCAGGCTGGGTGATTCCGCTCCATGGCGACAGCGTCGGACAGCTTTTCAGCCGCCTGTGGATCAAAGGAACGGACGGACTGCGGCTGCATTATTTGATGTGCGGTTTCCGCAATTACTGTTTTTCAAATTTTGCCGGATTTGCCAAAGTCGCCGCGAAACTGTTCAAGAAAGAGGCTCATTATGAAGGTTAAGCAGATTCTCTTCGGAACAACTCCAGATGCCAATATCGGCATCCTTCTCCTGCGCGTCTTCACCGGCGCGGCGTTAATGACACACGGCATCGCTAAAATGGCCGGCGGAATGGAAAAGTTTACGGGATTCGTCGCCAGTCTCGGCGTACCCGCTCCGCACGTCATGGCGTTTCTGGCCGCTTTCTCGGAAAGCTTCGGCGCGGCATTTCTGGCGGTCGGCCTGCTGACCCGTCCGGCGGCCTTTATGATCATATGTACCATGAGCGTCGCCATTTTCGGCGCGCTCGGCGGACAGCCGTTCGCCAAGCAGGAACTGGCCTGGCTCTATTTCTTCCCCGCACTGATGTTCCTGCTGAAAGGCGCCGGACGCTGGTCGATCGACTTCATGGTTACGGGAAAGAAATAATCCGGACGTGAACCGCGACTTCCAGAACTGGGCGCGCGCACTGCGCGCCTATTCTTTTACCGCCACCGTCATTCCGGTGCTTTGCGCCTTTCTGTCCGCCCGCGCGCAAGGGCTTCCGGTTGCGTGGACGCTGCTGCCGCTGATGCTGTTCTGCGCGCTGCTGCTGCACGCCGGAGTCAATTTGCTGAATGATTATTACGACTTCGTTCTCGGCTTCGACACCGCCGAGGCGCGCGGCTCAAGCGGACTGCTGACAGAAGGAATCGTCCGTCCGGAATACATGCGCCGCCGGGGCCGGTTTTATATTTTCGCCGGCGCATCGGCAGGCCTGCTGCTGGCAGCGGCACGCGGCTGGCCGCTGCTGCTCATGGGGATCGCCGGTCTGGCCGGCGCGTGGTTTTATTCACACCGGAAAGGGTACAAATATAAAGGACTCGGCGAACCGTTTGTATTTGTTCTGATGGGCCTGCTTCTTTTCGGCGGCGCATTTTATACCGCAACCGGAACCATCACCCTTGGCGCGGTCTGGCCCGCACTGGCCTGCGGCTGCCTGGTGACTGCGATCCTGCTGGTGAATAATCTGCGCGACATTCAAATGGATGGCCAGGCCGGTTTCACGACACTGCCGATACGGATAGGCGCGACGCGAACAAAAAACCTCTACGCCGCGCTCGTTGTCACGGCTCTTATAGCAACCTGCGCCGCCGGCATATTCCTCCCGCTGTTGAGCCTGCCGCTCGCATGGCGGCGGATTCATTCCGTTCAGACCGCCACCGAGCCAAGTCATGATCTTGCCGACGCTCCGCAGCAGACCGCCGCATTTTATCTGATCTTCGGCGTACTGCTGGCAGCCGGGCTGATTTTGTCATTCTGAATTACCCGTTAATCATAAAACCGGCGACGAACCCAGAATCCGGCCGCGCTGCCGAAAAAGATCAGCATCGCCGCCGCCGGTTCGGGAACCGCCGCCGGATTAGGAACGGCCGCTACACGAAACCCGATATAATCGGTCTCGCCGGACGGGCTGATTTCCCAGCGCTCATCCGGCAGCAACCGGTCTCCAGTGCTTCCAAACGAACCGCCCCGCGCAAGCCGGGTTTCGCTCATACTGTCCAGCACTCCATCCAGCGCGCTCTCATTGAGTTCCCAGACGTTGCCCATCATGTCGAACGTCCCGTTCTGCTCTACGGTTCCTGATCCGACGGTCCAGGGCGATGAATACCCTTTGTAGCGGGAATCTGTTCCGGCCGCCGGTTCGGTGCCGGTACCGTTGGCATAAAGTGAATAACCGCTGCCGGTATAATACGCGGCCTTATACCACTCATCCTCGGTCGGCAGAACATACGTCATTCCGTAGATACTGACAGACGAGCTCCGATTGACATTCGTCAGCGTTCCGCTGCCGCTGAACTGATACGCGCCGAGGTATTTATTCCCGCTGGTCAGCCAGTTGCAGAACTGCGCCGCATCATACCACGACACCGATGCCACCGGCTGGCTTCCGCTCCAGACTCCGGTTTCGCCGATCCCTGCTGCTGCGGCAACCGCACCCCACTGATTTGCGGAGACCTCATACCGCCCGATCCGGTAATTGTAACCTACCGCTCCATAGCCGCCGGTGTCCGCCGCATTGCCGGCGCCGCCGACGGCGACAAACTCCATGCCGACGGCCATGCCGCCATGCGTAATCACATCGGCTTGCGCCGCCGCACAGAGCATCCATACCGTAATCCATATCCCTGCTTTATAGAGCCTCATAATCTCCCCTCCGTCTTCAAGATGCCGGAATCTAAGAAACGTCCGCTCTAAAGCAATCTTTAAATAAATAAAAAAGTGTAGCAAATATGCCACATGGATTCCGGAAAAGCTCCGCCTCTCCTGTCGCGGCTAACGTCTTGACGATGGGGAGCAAAGAAACGAAGATGCGCGCACCTTATGCCGAAGCAACTTACAAACAGACCGGGCGATCCGATCGGGTCGCAGACGCAGAAAAAATAAATTCCATGGCGGATATCAAACAGTTTGTCAGCAATCTGCAGAACTTCCTCGAATATAAAAAAGAGGAAGGCGTTCAGGCACTGGAGGTTTCTCCGGAAACCTTCGCCCTGTTGAAGCCCGCGCCGGCGCTCAAACCGGCCGCACGGCCGGCCGCACCTCGCGCTCCGGCGGCGGCACAGCGGACAGCTCCGGCCGCAGAACCTACCCCGGGCACAGTTACCGTCCGCGGAAAAACACTTGAAGAAATTTCAGGACAAATCCGTATCTGTACATCCTGCCCGCTTCACACCTCGCGCAAAAACACCGTCCCCGGCGAAGGCAACCCGAACCGTCCGGACATCATGTTTATCGGCGAAGGTCCCGGCGCGGACGAAGATATGCAGGGCCGTCCGTTCGTCGGCGCGGCCGGTCAGCTGCTCGACAAAATGATTGCGGGCATGGGCTATAAACGCGAAGAGGTCTTCATTGCCAATATCGTCAAATGCCGTCCGCCGGGCAACCGTGTACCGCTGCCGGAAGAAATGAACGCCTGCGTTCCGTATCTCAAAGCACAGATCGCGCTCATCAAACCCAAAATCATCGTCGCACTGGGCAAAACCGCCGTGCAGGGACTGCTGCAGGAAGAGGTCGCCATTACCAAATTCCGCGGAACGTGGTGCTCCTACGAAGGCATCGATCTGATGCCGACCTATCACCCCGCCTTTCTGCTGCGCTCCCCCGACCGGAAAGGTGAAGCATGGAACGACCTCAAAGCCGTCCTCGCCAAACTCGGCAAGGAACCGCCCG
>DAONGM010000135.1:0-4687 GCA_035404105.1 Pontiellaceae bacterium | reverse complement strand
TGAGCTCTTTCGGCTCTTTGATGGCCAGCGCTTCAAGCTGTTTGGCGAGTTCCGGTTTCTCCATACCGAAGAAGCGGACTTCCTGCGGAATGCGTTCGGCCAGATCGCGGTAGGCTGTGACGGCCGGGCCCCAGGCTTCGGAATCCTCAAAGCGGTTGAACACTTTGTTCGATTCTTCCCAGTAGGGATTCTTTTTTCCGGCGAGCAGCGCAAAGAAAGATGCGGCCAGTTTCTGCGCGATGCCGGCTTCGCCGCCGACCGGACGTTTCGGAAAAAGAAGCTTTTCGTGTTTTTCGATCAGCGCGTGCAGGATGGCTTCGAAGTGATAGACGGTTTCGGTTTTCGGCGGTTTTCCGCCGAGCAGGCCGACGACTTCTTCCTGCACTTTTTCAATTTCCGCCAGTTTGAGTTCCGGGTCGATCACCAGAAATGTTTCGCCGCTCTTTTTATGTTCGTACACGCGCACTTTGGTCTGATCGTCGCGGATCTGGACGTCTTTCTCGGCCAGAATCCGTTTGCGTTCGAGCATGACGGCGAGAATGTAGATGGAATTGATGTCGTCGGCATCTTCTTTGGCGACCAGTTTGCGCAGAAGGGTTTCGGCGCTTTCCTTCTTCACGACTTCCGTGGGCGGCGGCGGAACGCGGAAGACACTTTTCCACGAGCTGAGTCCGTGGTCGGGCTGATGTTCGTTCCAGTACGAAAGCTTGTAATCTTCGCGGACGTATTCGCCGTCTTTGAAAAGCAGGCGGGTGACGATTTCCTCTTTATCGCTGAACGGTTCGTTGGTTCCGGCGCAGAGGTCGGAGCGTCGTTTAATCTGCCAGCTTTCTTCGCGTACGTTTGCCATAGGGGGAACAGGTTACAGAGCGGGCGTTCTTTTTCAATTTAATTGCGGAGAAGCGACAGATTCTGGCGGAAGTAGATGATGCCGCTCCAGACGGTCAGTACGGTTACAATTCCGCCGGCCCACAGCAGGATCTGCCGGTAGAGTTCGCTTTCCAGAAAGCTCCAGGGATAAATCCAGTAAACCATCCGCAGCAGCAGAACGGCGCTGATGAAGACCATCTGCCAGATGGTTTTGTGTTTACCCCAGCTCCCGGCCGAAAGAATAAGACCTTTATCAATCGCCAGCAGGCGCAGGCCGGTCACCATCATTTCGCGGGAAAGAATCAGTGTGACCATCCAGGCGGGCATGATCCTGAGTTCGACAAAACCGATGAAGGCTGCAGCGGTCAGGACTTTATCGGCCAGCGGATCCATCAGCTTGCCGAAAGAGGAGCAGCCGTACACGTTGCGGGCGAGGTGCCCGTCCAGAGCGTCCGTCAGCGCGGCAACGCCGAAAACGATGACGGCGGCCAGCGGCGCGCCGGGAAACGAAACGCTCAGGCAGACCATAAAAACGGCGGCCAGAGCAAACCGGCTGACGGTGAGGGCATTAGGTGGATTCATGTGAAATATGAGAGATGAAAGATGAAAGATGAAAATGGAGTAAGACCTTTTTCATAGTTCATAGTTCATAATTCATCCTTTGCTGTTATTTGCTTTCAATTTTTCCGGGCTCGACCAGATAGAGATCGGGCAGCGGTTTGTCAAGAAGGCGGCGGGCGGAAGCCTCGGCGGGCTGTTTCACGGCTTTTTCAGCGCCATGCCGGCGGACGCAGTTGGAGACGCTGACCGCCAGAACGATCAGCACCAGCAAAGCGGCCGCTCCGATGGCGAGGGCGCGGAGGTCTTTCACCACATACGGCTTTAATCCCTTGGTGAAATTCGGAATGCGGAGCCATGCCGGCGGATTGAACTTTACAGGAATCCGTTTGCGAATCGCGGCAAAAGACGGCGGCGGGCGGCGGTTCTGCTCCAGCCGGCTTGCTTCATCAACAAGCGGCTTCGCCGCGGCCGTATGCCGGGCCGTATATTCTTCGATCAGCGGATCCGGATTGAGACCGAGGTATCCGGCATAGAGGCGGATGAATCCTTTGGCGTAGGTCGGAGCCGCCATGCCGGAGAAATCGTCGGCTTCCATAGCGACAATAATCCGGGTCAGAATCTTTGTCGCGGCACCGGCTTCTGATTCGCTGATTCCTTTGGCCTCGCGTGCGGCTTTCAACTGCTGTCCGAGTGTTGCCATGGCGGTTAATCCTCCGGTTTATGCTCCTCTTCGTCGTCCAGAAATTCCTGCGGGGCCTCTGCTTCGGAAAGCGGTTCAGAGCTTCCGCCGTGTTCGGGGATTTCGCCGTCGAGGTCGATCAGAATATCGCGCGGGCCGGTTTCGGTCGGCGGGCCGATGATGCCTTTTTCCTCGAGAATATCCATCAGCCGGGCGGCGCGGTTATAGCCGATTTTCAGGCGGCGCTGGAGCGAAGAGGTCGAGGCGCGCTTGGTGCTGCGGAGCACTTCAACTGCGGATTCAAGCAGGTCGTCGCTTTCGTCCATATCCGGCAGTTCCGGCCGGTTGTTTTCAATCTTCTGTTTGATTTCAGTAATGAATTCCGGCATGCCCTGCGTGCGGATGAAGTCGGTGACGCGGTGCATTTCGCCGTCGCTCGTCCAGGTTCCCTGAAGCCGGACCGGTTTGTTTTTTCCGGGCGGCAGATAAAGCATATCGCCTTTGCCGAGCAGTTTTTCGGCGCCGATGGTGTCAAGAATGGTGCGGCTGTCGTTGCCCTGCGCCACCTGAAAAGCAATACGGCCCGGAATGTTGGCCTTGATGGTGCCGGTGATGACGTTGACGGACGGGCGCTGCGTAGCGAGAATCATGTGAATGCCTGCCGCACGCGAAAGCTGGGCGAGGCGCACAATACAAGGTTCGATTTCCTGCTGCGCGACGCTCATCAGTTCGGCCAGCTCGTCCACGACGATGACGATGTAGGGCAGTTTGGCCGGAACCACATCTTTCGGCTGATCGTCTTCTTCGGCGGCCGCACCGAACAGGTCGGTCTGCTTTTCGATCGGACGGGTGTTGAAGCCCTTGATGTCGCGCACTTTGACCTTTTTGAAGAGGGCGTAGCGTTTTTCCATTTCCTTGATCGCCCAGCGCAGTCCGAGTGTCACCTTCTTGGCGTCGGTAATAATCGGTACGACCAGATGCTTGAGGTTTTCATAGGCCTGAAACTCAAACGTTTTAGGATCGACCAGAATCAGGCGGAGCTGTTCCGGCGTACGCGAAAGCAGCAGGCCGGTCAGTAGCGAGTTCATGCAGACGGTTTTGCCCGCGCCGGTGGCTCCGGCAATCAGCATATGCGGCATGGCGGAAAGATCGCCGACGACCATGCGGCCGCTGACATCTTTGCCGAGCGCAAGCGGCAGGGCGATGCCGGGATCGTGGAAAGCCGGGCTCTCAGCCAGTTCACGCAGATAAACAGTTGTACTCTTGGAGTTCGGCACTTCGATACCGACTGCGCCTTTGCCGGGAATCGGCGCCTGAATACGGATGCTCTGAGCGCGGAGCGCCAGCGCAATATTGCGTTCCAGTGCGGAAATGCGTTCCACCCGAACGCCGGGAGCCGGCGTGATTTCATAGGAAGTCACGGTCGGGCCGGTTTCAACATGGGTCACCTGACCCTGCACGTCGAACTCTTCGAGTGTGGCCTGGAGAATTTTTGCCTTTTCCTCGGTGTTTTCGGTGGATGTGCGGGAAGCCAGCGAAGGCAGCTCGTCAAGGATCGTCAACGGCGGAAGCTGATATCCGGATTCGTCGCGACCCGGTGCGATATTGACGGAAACGTTGGACAGTTCGTCGGCGGGCGGCGGCGCAACCGGTTTAACTTTGGGCTGAGGCTTGACCGGTTCCGGTTTGGTCTCCGCTTTGGCTTCGGCTTTCGGTATCGAGACCGGCGGCACAAAAAGTTCGCCCTCAGCCGGCGCGGGTTCGGGCGTCGACAGAACGGCTTTCTTCGGCTTTTCTTTTTCAGCAGGCGGCACCTGCCGGCTGAATTTGGTTTTCGGTGCCGCGGCGCGTGCTTCTTTGCGGGCGGCTCTGAACTCCTGGATTTTCCCCCAGAGGAAGGTAAACGGAGTGAACGGGTGCATGCCGGTCAGCTGCAGGACGGCGAGAATGAAAACGGTAACGAAAACAATTCCCGCCCCGGTATGGTTGATCAGCTTTCCGACCGTACGGATGGCCAGCAGCTGGCCGATCAGTCCGCCGGGGCTGCCCAGATTCAGGATATCTTTCAATCCGGCCCACAGACCGGGCTGATATTCAAAAAGGCTCGAAAGCGAACTCAATCCGGCGACCAGCCAGGCCCAGACAGGCCAGCCGCGCTCGTACGAGCGGAAGGTCATCATCAGGCCGCCCGTCAGCAGAAGAAAGGGAAGCAGATATCCGCCGACACCGAAAAGCAGGAACCCGATGAAGGCGAACCAGGCTCCGAACGGGCCGACCAGATTATGCGGCGGAGATGCCGGCGGATTATGCAGCCAGCCGATATCTTCGGGGTTGAAAGAAAAAACACAGAGAAAGCTGAGCAGACAGAGAGCCAAAAGAATGACGCCGACCGCTTCGCGTTTCGGGGAACGGACAATTTCGGATTGCTTAGATTGTTTTGCCATTTCGCGGAGTATAGCTGCATCGAACAGATTTGAAACTCCGAAATGCTCCTGTGCAACGGGCGTATAAAACAAAAAAACCCGCCGGAGGGCGGGTTTTTGAAACAGTACGAAGCACGCCGGATTCGGCGCGATT
>DAONGM010000134.1:0-4750 GCA_035404105.1 Pontiellaceae bacterium | reverse complement strand
AGTCCGCAATAGACGCTGTCTTCTTCGGCGCGGTGAAACGTGCCGTTCGGAAATCCAAAATGGCGGACGAGGGTGCTGAGTTTATAGTTGAACATGCCGGGGAAGACGATGCGGGCCAGCGCACAGCTGTCGAGCACGACGCCTTTCGGCGCGCGGGCGCGGTGCTTTTCAACGGCCGCCAGCAGAAATTTAAAATCGAACGGCGCGTTGTGAGCGACCAGCGGAAGTTCGCCGCAAAAATCAGCAAGTTCCGTGAGAACGGTTTCGATTCCGGCCCGGCCGGCAACCATATCGTCAGTAATGCCGTTAACGGCAGAGGCTTCCGGAGGAATCGGGCGGCCGGGGTTGATGAGCGTGCTGAAAGTTCCGACTGCTTCGGCATTACGGAAACGCACCGCGCCGATTTCAATAACGGCATCCGTTTTCGGCTGAATGCCGGTGGTTTCAAGATCGAACGCAATAAAGTCCATACGGTCTCTTATACTGTAACAGAAGAGTGCGCTCAAGGCTTGGCACGGTTTTATTGGACGGGTATGCTGGCCGCAGAAAAAGGAGGCATCATGAAAACAGCAGGTATTCTCGGAGCTTTGGTTCTGGCGGCGGCCGTTTTATGCGGATGCAGCCAGAAAGCGGCGGCGGCGGATCAGGCGGGAATTTGGAAGCCGGATTATGATGCCGCTCTGAAACAGGCGGCGGCAGAAAATAAATATGTACTGGTAAGTATCAGCGGCCTGCAATGGTGCGGCTGGTGCAAGGCGCTGGAAAACGAAGTGTTTTCCAAGCCGGAGTTTATCGGCTATGCCCGGACGAATCTGGTTTGCGTATTGCTCGACTTCAACCGCTCAGGCCGCGCAACGAATACGGAATTTGCCAAGCAGCATGAAGAGCTGCTGCAGCGCTATCAGGTTGAAGGCTTTCCCACCGTGCTGATTCTCAGCCCGCAGGGCAAGGTGGTGAAGCGCGACGGCTATCAGCCCGGCGGCGCGGCGAAATATGTCGAGTTCATCAAAGGTGTAATCGCTGCGGATCAGAAAAAATAAACACCGGACAGCGAATAAAAAAGCCGCCCCGTTTCCGGAGCGGCTTGTTGTTTGCGCAGGATGAAGAATTTTATTCTTCGCCGCCGCGAACCTTACCTTCGGCGCGGCGTTTCTTGACCACTTCTTCGGCGATCGAGAACGGCACGGCTTCGTAGTGTTCGAAGTGCATGGTGAACGAGGCGCGTCCCTGGGAGAACGAGCGGATGGTGTTCGAGAAGCCGAACATTTCGCTCAGCGGAGCAAACCCGCGGATCAGCTTCATGCCGCCGCGGCTGTCCATCGACTCAATACGTCCGCGCCGCTGGCAGATGCTGCCGGAGGCCGGGCCCATGTATTCTTCGGGCGTCGTGATTTCGATCGACATGATCGGCTCGAGCAGCTGCGGGCTGCCTTTAAGGAAGAGCTGCTTGAAGCCCTGGCGTGCGGCAATCTGGAAGGCGAAGTCGCTCGAGTCCACATCGTGGTACGAACCGTCGACGAGGTTGACGCGCATATCGACCACCGGGTAACCGGCATACGGACCGCTCTGCAGCGCCTGGATAATGCCCTTTTCGACCGACGGGATGTATTCCTGCGGAATGCGTCCGCCGACCACCTTGTTGTTGAATTCGAATCCTTCGCCGGGACCGCGCGGCTCGAGTTCGAGCACAACGTGGCCGTACTGGCCGCGTCCGCCGGACTGTTTGGCGTGCTTGTAGGAACCGTCGGTGGCCACGGTGGCGGTTTCGCGGTAAGCCACTTCAGGGCGGCCGACTTTCGCCTGCACACCGAATTCGCGTTTCAGACGGTCAACGATAATTTCAAGGTGCAGCTCACCCATGCCGGAGATGATGGTTTCGCTGGTTTCCTGGTCGAAGGAGACCACGAACGTCGGATCCTCATCGGCCAGACGGTGCAGGGCTTCGCCGAGTTTTTCGTTATCCATCTTGGATTCGGGAGCAACGCTGATGGAGATCACCGGAGCCGGGAATTCCATCGCTTCGAGATAGATCGGTTTGTCTTTGTCGCACAGGGTGTCGCCGGTTTTCGTTTCTGTCAAACCGACCACGGCCACGATGTCGCCGGCGTAAGCGGCGTCAATCGCCTCCTGCTTATTGGCGTGCATCCGCAGAACGCGGCCGACGCGCTGCATCCGGTCGCGGGTGCTGTTGTAAATGTTGGAGCCGGAGGTCAGCATGCCGGAATAAACACGGACGTAGGTCAGCTTGCCCATGTGCTTATCGGACATGATCTTGAAGGCCAGAGCGGAAAGTGCATCGTCGTCTTTCGGCTGACGGGTAACCCCTTCGCCGCCTTTTTCGCAGATGATCGGCGGAATTTCGTTCGGGGCCGGCAGCAGGTAGACCACGCCGTCGAGAACGCGCTGGACGCCTTTGTTCTTGAAGGCGGAACCGCAGTAAACCGGAACCACTTTGCGGGCGATGGTGGCTTTGCGCAGGATGGTCCGGATTTCATCCACCGTCAGGTCTTCGCCGGCAAAATATTTTTCCATCAGGGCTTCGTCCTGCTCGGCGCATTTTTCAACCAGATTGTTGCGCCATTCTTTGGCCTGCTCGAGCAGTTCTGCGGGAATTTCTTTTTCTTCGAAATCAACGCCTTTGCTGGCTTCGTCGTAATAGATGGCGACCATCTTGACGAGGTCGATGATCCCGGCGAACTCTTCGGCGGAGCCGATCGGAATAACCACCGGCACGGCGTTGCCGCCCAGCTCTTCCTGAATGCCTTTCACCACGCCGAAGAAATCGGCGCCGACGCGGTCCATTTTATTCACGAACGCGATTTTCGGAACGCTGTACTTTTCCGACTGGTGCCAGACGGTTTCCGACTGGGGCTGGACGCCGCCGACGGCGCAGAACAGCGCGATCGCGCCGTCGAGTACGCGCAGGGAGCGCTCCACTTCCATGGTGAAGTCCACGTGGCCGGGGGTGTCGATCAGCGAAATCATGTGGTCTTTCCACATCGTGCAGGTTGCGGCGGAAGTAATGGTGATACCGCGTTCCTGTTCCTGAACCATCCAGTCCATAACCGCCGCGCCGTCATGCACTTCGCCGATTTTGTGCGATTTGCCGGAGTAAAAGAGAATGCGTTCGCTGAAGGTGGTTTTACCGGCGTCGATGTGCGCCATAATTCCGATATTACGGACTTTGGACATTGGTACTGTTCTGGCCATGGTTCTATCCTCGCTTTGGTTCTGTTCTATTCCTTAAATAAAAGAGCCGCGCAATATGGCGTTTCGGGCCCGCGCCTTCAAGCGCAAACACGTTAAAAGTTAAGCCCCCGCCGCTCCGTATAACTGCGCGAAAGAAACTACTGCACCGCTTTTTTCAGCCGCCGGACAGTAAGCGTTTTTTCGTAAAGGGCTTTGCCGACAATCGCGCCGGTCAGATTATCGCAATTAAGCGCCGCCAGCCGCTGGATATCTTCAATGCTCGAAACGCCGCCCGAAGCGACCACATTACAGGCAACCGCCGAGCAGATTTTGCCCATTTCAAAGGCGTTTACGCCGTCGAGCATCCCGTCGCGGGCTGTATCCGTATAAATAATGGTGCCGACGCCGGCCGCATCCACCTTTTTCGCCAGATCGACCGCTTCGATATCCGTCGTTTCCACCCAGCCCTTGGTCTGGACTTTGCCCGCGCGGGCATCAATGCCGACCGCGATCCGCTCGCCGCCGAACTTTTGAACCAGCCGGGCCAGCTCTTCCGGGTGCTCGCAGGCGCGGGTGCCGAGAATGACGCGGCAGACGCCGGTTGCCAGCAGCTGTTCAATATGTTCATCGGTGCGGATACCGCCGCCGATTTCGACCGGAATCTTAATCGCGGCACAGATTTCGCGCAGCACTTCCGTATGAACCGGATGGCCCATGAACGCTCCGTCGAGATCCACCACGTGCAGAAATTCGCCGCCCGCCCGCACCCAGTGTTTGGCCATTTCGACCGGAGAATCGGAATAAACCGTCTCCTCATTCGCCAGACCCTGCCGCAGGCGCACGCACTTGCCGCCCTTCAAATCAATTGCCGGAATAATTGTGATCATCGGCGGGAGAATACGCACCAAAGCCCCGTATTACACGAAAAAAAAAGCCGCCGGTTGCGCCCGGCGCCGTTCTTTCCTATAACCACCGCCGTGAACCAACCCTTTTCAGAACAGTTGAACCGGTGCGAATGCTGTCCGCGCCGTTGCGGCGTCGACCGGCTGGCGGGCCAAGCCGGATTCTGCCGCGTCGGCGGAGAAATCCTGCTTTCGCACGCCGGACTGCACTATGGCGAAGAGCCGCCGATCTCCGGAACGCGCGGCTCCGGAACCCTCTTTTTCGCCGGATGCAATCTGCGTTGCGTCTTCTGCCAGAACTGGCAGATCAGTCAGGAATTTGATTTTAGGTGGAACGCGACCTCCGGGCGCGTTCAAAGCGTGCTCGGAGAGCCCGCTCCACCAAAAGCACTAAGCCCTGCCGAACTCGCCGACGAAATGCTCCGGCTGCAGGCCGAAGGCGCGCACAACATCAACTTCGTCTCGCCGTCGCACATGATTTTCCAGATGGCCGATGCGATTCAAGCCGCTCGGGAAAAAGGACTTACCGTTCCAATCGTCTACAACTCCAATGGCTACGACTCCGTCGAAGCGCTCCGGCAGTTTCGCGGACTGGTCGATATTTACCTGCCCGACATTAAATATATGGATAATGCGCTCGGCCGGAAATTTTCGGCGGC
>DAONGM010000133.1:0-4792 GCA_035404105.1 Pontiellaceae bacterium | reverse complement strand
CGCCTCGTCATAAAGCCCGGCCTTGCGCAGTTCGATGCCGAGCTTGCGCCAGTAAAAATCGTTGAAGCGTTTATAGACCGCAACCTGGCGAAGATACTTCAGCCCCTCATCCCGGTTTCCCAGAAACAGCTCCGCGCAGCCGAGTGCATACACCACTTTGTCCTGCTTGGAATTAATACGGTATGCGTTCCGGCAGGCAGACTGTTCCTTGAGCGCCCATGCGTGTTTACGGGCCGGATCGAGTTCGAAGTGCCGGTAATGGAAATAGACTCTCCCGAGCCCGAGATGCGCCTGCCAGTTCTGCGGATCGATCCGGCGCGCGGTCTGATAAAATGTTTCTGCGCGTTGAAAACTCTGGCTGTCGAACAACCGGTCACCCTGTGCACAGATCCAGGACGAACTCATAACCTGCAGGGACCAGACCGTTGCGCAGAGCACGGCGGCAAGAAACAACCGCTGCAGGCCGGCAGCCCATTTCGAACGTTCCGCCGGCTCCGTCTGAAGCAGCGGAGCCGCCGCGCATCCGGCCAGCAGCGCCAGCATCACGGCGTTCGGAAAGATGTGCAGCTCGAAATCGAAAAATCCGTGGACCGCCGTACCCGCCAGCGCGCCGAGCAGCGCGGCCGCCGGCAGAGCGTGATACGGGCGCTCTGCCGTCTTGATGAAGCGGATCATCCGGAAGACGAGGCTGACAGCAATCCACAAAACCAGCGCCGCGCCAACCAGACCGTATTCCGCGGTCAGCTCGAGATATTCATTGTGCGAATGAACCGTCTCCACCCTGAAGGCCTGGCACCGATGGCGGTAATCCTCAAACACCTGGCCGTAGTTGCCGGGGCCGGCTCCTGTCACAGGACGGATATTGATCATTTCCAGCGTGTCGAGCCAGGTCTGCGGGCGGAAATCAGTAACATGCTCGTCGATGTTCTTGCCGGAGGCAATGATCTGCGCGAATTGAATAACCGGCTGCATACGGGAGCGGAACATTTCCGATCCGGCCCAGAGGCCGCCGAGCAGTCCGGCGCAAAGCAGCGGCACGGCCAGCAGTGCGACACAAAAAGCGCGGCGGCTTTTACGCAGCACCATCAGCAGGACGGCCGTGCCTAACGCGGCGACTGCGCCGAGAAGACCGGCCCGCGATTGTGTCTGGTAGATCAGCAGCAGAAACAGCGGGAGTGCATAGGCGAAGCAGATGCGCCAGAACCAGCCGAACCGGGGAATAAACAAAAACAGCAGACAGAAAGGCAGCCACATCTGAAAGAGGTGCGCGATGTGATTCGGGCACTGATAGGTACCGCCGAGCCGTCCGCCTTTCCAATAATCGGTATAGCGTTCCACGCCAAACAGAAAGCCGGGAGCCGTGCGATGCTGCACCAGACTGTAGAGAGCAACAAATGCCAGCAGAATAAAAACGGAGGTCCACACGGCTTTGCGCACAGAAAACCGGGATGCCAGATTGGCAACGGCCCAGTAAATCGACAGATAGGCTCCAAGATACAGAGTGCTGACCTTTGCCTCGTACGGCAGAACAGAAAACGGAATCAGAGCCAGACCGTAGAACCAGAAAAGAAGCAGAGGAATCCCTCCGGGAGGAACCGCCAGCCGGGAAGTTGTACGGTTTTTAAACCGGCTCAGCGCCCAGCCGGAAAGTGCCAGATAAATCAGCACAAGCAACGGAGCGCAAAGCAGACGTTTATCTTCCCATAAACCGAAAAATGTAAAAGCTGCCGCCAGTGCAACCGTCAGAACCGCAATCACTGTTTTTTCGATACGGGACATACACCATTCCGCAAAACGCCGACCTGCCTGCGTGCGAACTCGCCAAAACTCTTTAATAAGCGCCGCTGCCGAACAGCACCACACGCACCGTTTTGGCAATAATCACAATATCCAGCCAGATGGACCAGTTGGTGACATAATAGGTATCCCACTTATCCATGCCGGAGGTTCCGCTGTCACTCCGTCCCGAAACCTGCCACAGACCGGTCAGTCCCGGGCGGACCTTGACGCGCAACCGCCGTGTGCGGGGCTGTAATTCCGTGTGGTGATATTCGGGAAGCGGCCGCGGTCCGACCAGCGCCATGGTGCCAATCAGCACGCACCAAAGTTGCGGCAGTTCATCCAGAGAGGTTTTCCGCAGAAACCAGCCGACCGGTGTAATGCGAGGGTCTTTTTTCAGCTTATAATGCGCCTCCCATTCGGCCTTCAGTGCCGGATCCGAAGCCAGCTCCCGCTGAAGAACTTTTTCCGCATCAGGAACCATTGTCCGCAATTTGTAGGTTTTAAACCGCATGCCGTTTTTACCGATCCGTTCCTGAGAGTAAATCGACGAGTTAAAATCCTGAAGCCAGACCAGCAGCATGAAAACAAGACAAAGCCCCCCCCACACCGGCAAGGTCACAATCACCAGTGAACGTTCGAAAAACGTCTTCAGAAAATTGGGAAACGGGTCGAGCAGATTGCGTCTGATTTTGAGGCCAAGAATTCCCTGGATATCGCACGGAGTAACCCACAACGATGGCGCGTCCTGCAGGTCGGGAACCAGTAAAATGGTATTGTAAGTCTGAAGCGGCCCTTCAAGCAGCTCAATCAGCTCATGCCGTCCCATGTCCGGAAGCGCAACCACAGCGACGGGCATACGCCGGGTTGTATGATGAAGATTGCCCAGCACCGGCAAATCCCCCGCCACTTCGCCCCGCTTATAATCATCACTCATCACCGCTTTGGGAATAAATCCAAGCGTCCGGTCTTTACGCAAAGCAGTCGCGATGACTGAAACACTGTTTTTGTCCGCATAAATAACCGTCGGAACTCCCCACAGGTTCAGCCCGGCCAGAGTCTTCCGGACAACTGTCCGGCTGATCGGGATCAGTACGGAGGCCGCCGCATAAGCCGTCAAAAAGGCGATGCGGCTGGGTCCCAGCTCTCTTTGGAGAAACGCCACCACCGTGGCCCCGGCCGCCAGAATACACAGGAGCAGCTGTGTTTTCCGGAACTCTTCGACCGCGCCAAGTCCCCACCCCGGAACCAGCTGAGTAACCCATGCTCCAATCCACCAGGCCGGCAGCGCTACAAGCGTCAGATGCATCGGAATGGAAATCCCATGGTGCCAGAAAAGCAACCCGTTACCGGCCAGCAGAGCCAGAGACAGCATCAATCCGTCGCTTAAACTCAGGATTATGGAGTCTGCCATCCGTCGCCGGAGAAAAGGATGTGCAGTCTGAAAGTCAGAATCAACAGTGGTTCCTGTGTTAAAAGATCTCATACGCAGTTAAATCATGAATTGAGGTTTGCCGCAGTGTCTCGCAAAAAGCCGTAAAAGTCACAGGAAATTACTTGCTGAATCCCGCCCGCGCCTGGAGATGTTTTATTTTCCCAGGTGAGAACAGACCGTATCTTCGGCGGAAGAAAGATCCGGAAATAAGACCGACGAACCTTGGAATACCGATGAGATACCGTCGCCACAACCTTTTCGGCTCCACACACAGACGGAACAGCCATTCCAGACCGCTGCGCATCATCCATCTCGGGGCCTGCCGGATTTCCCCGGCATGGAAATTAAATGCCGCACCGACAGCCAGAATCGCCGCGGCTCTTAGGCGGGGGCGGAATTCGGCCACCCAGTAATCCTGTTTTGGCGTGCCCAGTCCGCACCAGACAATATCCGCACCGGAGGCATTGATTCTTTCTGCCACATCATCTTTTTCGGTTCCGGTCAGAGGACGAAACGGCGGCGAATACATACCCGCAATCTGGAGCCCGGGAAAATTCTTCAGTAAATTGGACTTCAAATGAGCAAGGACTTCTTCGGTGGCACCGTAAAAGAAGTGCGATACACATTTTTTTTCAGATTGGGGCTGAAGAGTGGACGTTGCCGCACACAGTGCCAGCATGAGGTCCGGCCCATAAACTCGCGTTGCATGATTGAACCCGTAATAGCGGGCAAGCCAGACGAGAGGCATCCCGTCCGTAGTCGCCATCCCGGCCTGACTAACGATCTTCGCCAATTGAGGCTGATCGAAACACTGCACCATCGTATCTGCGGTGCAGATATTCACATAGTGCCTCTGTCCTGTCGCCACCCAGTTTATCACACGGTCACAAGCTCCTTGCAGAGTCATTGCGGAAAGAGAAACGACCCCGACCGGAAAACGGGAATACCCCTCGGCATCTGTAAACGGTTCGGTCGGCCGTTCATGAACAAACATCGGGTATTTTTTCAAATGCAGCAGTTGCAGCATAACTTCAACGACAAACCGGGGATTGTCAGGCAGATAACGCCTCCAGAGCCGCGGCTGTTTAATTGCCCTGTGCAGCCACTGGAACCCCGCATATTTCGCCCAGTCCGGAGCGTCCTCCTGAACTCCGGCATTCACATCAAAAGCGTAGCCGACGGGACAAATGATCTTACAGTTCAACTGCGGCCGGATGTGATCCATAAAATAGAGCTGCTTCGGCGTGGAAATTCCGATCCAAAAAATATCCGTACCGGAGCTGTTCACCTTTTCAACGAGCTCAGCTTCCTCTTCAGGCGTTAAGTCGCGAAACGGCGGGCAGTAAATGCCGGCGATTTGAATCTGAGGATGTTTCTGTTCCAGCTTTTCTTTCAGCTTTTCTACAACTCCCGGAGCCGCGCCGTAAAAGAAATGCCGCCAGCCTCTGGATGCGGAATAAGCACAAACATCACGCAGCAGATCGGGCCCGTAAACCCGCTCAATATCCGGATAGCCGAACAGTTTGCCGAGCCAGACCAGCGGCATGCCATCCGGCGTGTTCAGCACCGACTCGTTCA
>DAONGM010000132.1:0-4832 GCA_035404105.1 Pontiellaceae bacterium | reverse complement strand
GGAAGATGGGGCTGAAGACGTCGGTTTCATAGTTGGAGATGACGCCGGAGAAATCCGTGAAGCCTTTGGTGCACTGGATGATGGAGCAGGCGCGCTCGAAGCCCATGCCGGTATCGACGTGTTTGGCGGGCAGCGGCGAGAAGGTTCCGTCGGGGTTGGCGTTGAACTGGATGAAGACAAGGTTCCAGATTTCGATGCACTGCGCGGTGCCGGAGTTAACCAGCTTTGCGCCGCCGTCGCCTTTCGGTGTGAGGTCGACGTGCAGTTCGGAGCAGGGGCCGCAGGGGCCGGTGTCGCCCATCATCCAGAAGTTGTCTTTGCGGTTGCCGGGGACGACGTGGTCAGCCGGAAGGTATTTGAGCCAGAGATTCTGTGCTTCGGTGTCGGCGGGCATTTTGTCGTCGCCGCCGAAGTAGGTGGCGTAGAGGCGGTCTTTGGGGAAGCCCCAGACTTTGGTGATGAGTTCCCACGCCCAGTCGATGGCTTCCTGTTTGAAGTAGTCGCCGAAGGACCAGTTGCCGAGCATTTCGAAGAAGGTGTGGTGGTAGGTATCGAGACCGACGTCGTCGAGGTCGTTATGTTTTCCTCCGGCTCGGATGCACTTCTGGGTGTCGGCGGCGCGGCCCGGATTATAAGGACAGTTGGCCTGGCCGAGGAAGATCGGGACGAACTGGTTCATGCCCGCGTTGGTGAAGAGCAGGTTCGGCGAGTCAGGCAGCAGGCTGCCGGATTTGACGATGGTGTGCTGTTTCGATTGGAAGAAATCGAGGAACGACTGGCGGATTTCGTTAGAGGTCATCATGGAAGATTCCTGTTATTGGTTATTGGTTATTAGTTATTGGGGAGTCGAATAACGAACCTCCAATATCGAATAACGCTTCCTGCTTTTGCGGGAAGCCTCGGAATTTAGCATGGTCAGCTCTGATTTCACGGATTTTTTCTGTTTTTCGGACTGATCCGGAAAAGCGCCGGACAGTTTCCGTTTGACCGCGACGGGACCGGATGCGACTATCCGGCTCAACTTTATCCGGAACCAAGGAGTGTATGGGATATGAGTGACTGGATTGGCCATGAATGCGGCATCGCCGCTATCCGCTTGCTGAAACCGTTCGAATATTACGTCGAAAAATACGGTTCAGCTTCTTTTGCAATCAACCGGCTCTATCTGCTGATGGAAAAGCAGCATAACCGCGGGCAGGACGGCGCCGGTGCGGCGGTTGTTAAACTGGACGTGGAGCCGGGTAAACCGTTTATTTTCCGCTCCCGTTCCGCCGATAAAGATCCGATTGCCAAGGTTCATCAGGAAATGCTGACCTCGCTGGCGGAATCGCAGTCGGGAAACCCGGAGCACGCGAACGATCCGCTCTGGCTGAAGCGCAACGCGAAGTTTGCCGGCGAACTGCTGCTCGGCCATCTGCGCTACGGAACCCGCGGCCGCGGCGGCATTGATTTCTGCCATCCGTTCCTGCGTCCGAGCAACTGGCGCAGCCGCAATCTGGTGCTGGCCGGAAACTTCAACCTGACCAACAACGATGAGCTTTTTGAAGCGCTGGTTGATCTGGGACAGCATCCGATTGATGAAACCGACACGGTGATGGTGCTGGAGAAGATCGGCCATTTCCTCGACGAGGAGAACGACCGGCTCTTCCGCGAGTTCCGCAAGGAAGGTCTTGAGCGCGCGGTGATTTCCGAAAAGATCGCGGATCACCTTGATCTGGTGACGGTGCTGAAGCGCGCCGTGAAGAATTTCGACGGCGGCTACGCGATGGCGGGCATTATCGGTAACGGCGACCTGTTTGTGATGCGCGACGCCTGCGGCATCCGCCCCGGCTTTTTCTACCGCGACGACGAGTTCGTGGTGGTGGCGTCCGAGCGGCCGGCTATCCAGACGGCATTCGATGTGCCGATTGATGCGGTTCAGGAGATCAAACCGGGCCACGCGCTGATTGTCCGCCGCAACGGCGAAGTGCTGCATGAGCAGATTTCAGAAACACAGGAAATCCGGCAGTGCTCGTTCGAGCGCATCTATTTTTCGCGCGGAACCGACCGCGACATTTACGGCGAGCGCAAGCAGCTGGGCCGCCAGCTCACCGAGCCTGTGCTGAAGGCGGTGGACTACGATCTGGACAACACGGTTTTTTCCTACATTCCGAACACCGCCGATGCCGCATTTTACGGACTGATGGAAGGCGCCAAGGCGTATGTGGCGGAACGGGCGAAATATCATATCCTGCACGAACGCAATCTGACCGCGGAACGGATTGTCGAGCTGGTCAACTATCAGCCGCGCATGGAAAAGATCATGACGAAGGACGCCAAACTGCGCACCTTCATCACCGCCGATTCCGACCGGCGCGAGCTGGTCTCGCTGGTTTACGATACGACCTACGGCGTCGTGAAGAAAACCGATACGCTGGTGATTCTGGACGACTCGATTGTGCGCGGCACCACGCTGCGCGAAAGTATTCTGCGGATTCTCGACCGGCTCCAGCCGAAGAAAATCGTCATCGTCTCCTCCGCGCCGCAGATCCGTTATCCGGACTGCTACGGCATCGACATGTCCAAGCTCAAGGACTTCGTCGCCTTCCAGGCGGTGGTCGCGCTGGTGAAGGAAAACGGGCGCGAAGCAGTGCTGAAGCAGATTTACGAAGCCTGCAAAGCGAGTCTTAACCTGCCTCGCGAGCAGGTGAAAAACGAGGTGAAAGCGCTTTACGCGCCGTTCACACCCGCACAGATCGAGAAGAAGATCGCGCAGATTCTACGGCCCGCCGACCTCAAGGCGCAGTTCCAGGTAATCTACCAGAGCATCGAAGGCCTGCGCGCCGCCTGCCCGAAACATACCGGCGACTGGTACTTCACCGGCGACTATCCGACCTCCGGCGGCAACCGCGTCGTCAACCGTTCCTTTGTCAACTTCATGGAAAACAGCGACGCGCGGGCCTACTGATTATGGAAGCAAGACCGAAACTGACGGACTTCGACCTGTTCCTGCACGGTAAAGGAACTCATTACCGGACCTATGAAAAGTTCGGGGCGCACCTGCTGGAAGAGGACGGGAAAAAGGGCGTCTATTTCGCGGTCTGGGCTCCGAATGCCCAGCACGTCAGCGTGATCGGTTCGTTCAATAACTGGGAAGCGTGGATCCATAAGATGACGCCGATCAGCAATTCCGGCGTCTGGGAGCTTTTCATTCCCGGCGTTAAAGAAGGCGACCAGTATAAATTTGAAATCAAAGGGCCGCACGGCTTCTGGGCGCAGAAGGCCGACCCGTACGCTTTCGCCGCCGAAGTGCGCCCGCGCACCGCGTCGGTGGTTTTCGACCTGGGCCGCTATCAGTGGAACGATGCCGAATGGATTAATCAGCGGGCGCAGACCAAATGGCACGAGCGGCCGGTCAGCGTTTATGAAGTCCATATGGGCTCGTGGAAGCGCAAGGTGGAAGAAGGCAACCGCTGGCTGACGTACCGCGAGCTGGCGGAACAGCTGGTTCCGTATGCCCGGGAAATGGGTTATACGCATATCGAACTGATGCCGATTGCCGAGCATCCGTTTGACGGATCGTGGGGCTATCAGACCAGCGGGTACTATGCGCCGACTTCGCGTTTCGGAACGCCGGATGATTTCCGGTTTTTCGTTGACCGCTGCCACCAGGAGGGAATCGGCGTCATCCTCGACTGGGTTCCGGCGCACTTTCCGAAAGACGCGCACGGCCTCGGCTATTTTGACGGCACGCACCTTTATGAACACGCCGATCCGCGGATGGGCGAACATATGGACTGGGGCACGCTCATCTTCAATTACGGACGCAACGAAGTCAGCGGCTTCCTGCTCTCCAACGCCGTTTTCTGGGCGCATGAATATCACATCGACGGCCTGCGCGTGGACGCCGTCGCCAGCATGCTCTATCTCGACTATTCGCGCAAAGCGGGGCAGTGGATTCCCAACCGCCATGGCGGACGCGAAAACCTCGAAGCGATTGAATTCATCAAGCACTTCAACAGCATGGTGCATGCGGAATGCCCCGGATTTCTCACCTTTGCCGAAGAATCCACCGCCTTCCCGCAGGTCTCTCATCCGGTCGACTTCGGCGGCCTCGGCTTCGACTTCAAGTGGAATATGGGCTGGATGAACGACACGCTGAAATATTTCAGCAAAGATCCGGTTCACCGCAAATACCATCAGGGCGACCTGACGTTCTCCATGATCTACGCCTTCACCGAAAACTTCATCCTGCCGTTCTCGCACGACGAAGTGGTTCACGGCAAAGCCTCGCTGCTCGACAAAATGCCCGGCGACTTCTGGCAGAAGTTCGCCAACCAGCGCCTGCTCTTTGCCTATATGTTTGCGCATCCCGGCAAGAAACTTCTCTTCATGGGCTGCGAGATCGGCCAGTGGCGCGAATGGGACGCCGCGACCAGTCTCGACTGGAACCTGCTGGCCTACGACCCGCACCGGAAACTCAAAACACTGGTGGCGAAACTGAACGGTCTCTACACCGCCGAAGCCGCGCTCTACGACATTGAATCATCCTGGCAGGGCTTCGACTGGATTGATTTTCACGATGCGGCAAGTTCGGTTGTTTCCTTTTTGCGCAAAGGCCGCGACCCGCAGGAAATCATCGTCTGCGTTCTCAACCTCACGCCGACGCCGCGCCCCGGCTACCGCATCGGCCTGCCGCAGGCCGGCGACTGGAAAGTCATTCTCAACACCGACGCCTCAACCTATGGCGGAAGCAATGCCGGCCCGAAAGAAGAAGCGGTCTACGCCGCGCACCACCTGCCGTGGCACGGTAAAGGATTCTCCATCCAGCTCGACCTGCCGCCGCTCGGCGC
>DAONGM010000131.1:1596-4838 GCA_035404105.1 Pontiellaceae bacterium | reverse complement strand
CCGATGAAGACCGAAAAGCCGAAGGCGACGATTAGCGACAGGCTGCTGATCTGCATCGGCCAGCCGGCGCCTTTCGACATGGCAAGGCTCAGTCCAATACCCAGTCCGAGGCCGGAGAGCCCGCCCAGCAGGCTGATGGCCAGCGCTTCAATCAGGAACTGCGCCATAATGTCCTGACGCCGGGCTCCGAGCGCCTTGCGCAGGCCGATTTCGCGGGTGCGTTCGGTGACGGAGACGAGCATGATGTTCATAATGCCGATGCCGCCGACGATCAGCGAGATGCCCGCAATGCTGGCGAGCAGGATAGACATGATTTTGGTGGTGGAGCTGAGAGCTTCCTGAATTTCGGCCATGTTGCGGATTTCAAACGGTTTTTCGGACGGGTCGCGGTCATGCCGGTTGGCCATGAGTTGCTGGAGATCGTCCTGCGCCTGGGGAATATTTTCCGTTTTATCAATCTCTGCATCGATTCCATCGAGATAGCGTTTGCCGAAAAGACGGTACAAGGCGGTCGTGACGGGAATTCTAACGGTATCGTCCTGGTCTCCGAACGCACTGGAACCCCGTTCGGGAAGTACGCCGACGATTTCGTAGGATCTCCGGTTGATGCGGATCGTTTTGCCGATCGGATTTTCATTTTCTCCGAACAGGGAGCGGAGCGGAGTCATTCCGATCACAGCAACCTGTGCGCGGAGGGTCACGTCTTCGTCCGTAATATACCGTCCGAGCAGCGGCACTTCGGCGCGCATCGGCGCATAGTCCGGCGAGACGCCGTACGCCGAGGAGGCCCAGTTTTTGGAGCCGTACTGAAGCTGAACGCCGCCGTGGATGTTAGCCGCAGAGCGTTTGACGGACGGAACCTGTAAGACAGCCGTTGCATCGTCGAGCACCATCCGCGAGACTTCCC
The DNA here is from genome assembly GCA_035404105.1 of Pontiellaceae bacterium. Taxonomy (GTDB): domain Bacteria; phylum Verrucomicrobiota; class Kiritimatiellia; order Kiritimatiellales; family Tichowtungiaceae; genus Tichowtungia. The sequence goes on along the minus strand of DAONGM010000131.1, from coordinate 3,931 downwards.
CGGCCTGCAACTGAACGCCCTGACTGTTGCGCGACGAGGTCCGGATACTCAGCAGGTTGGAGCCGAGCCGCGAAAGCTGTTCTTTCACCGAGGCTTTTGCGCCGAGTGCGAGCGAGACCATCGCAATAACGGCGGCGACGCCGATCAGAATGCCGAGCGCGGACAGAAACGTGCGGGCCTTATTATTCCAGAGTGCGCGCAGGCTCTGACGGGTGAGCGCTGTACCCTCCTGAAAAAGCGCCAGCCAGTTTTTCTTTTTTGAATCTTCGCGCAGAAGTTCAAGCACGGCCTCTTCCGTCTGCTCGTTGATGACCGGCGTTTCATTGCGGCGATCTTCCTGAATCTCGCCGTCGCGAATGGTAATGATCCGGTCGGCGTGTTCAGCCACTTCAATATCGTGCGTGACGAGGACAATGGTAAGGCCCTGCCGGTGCAGGGTGCGGAAAAGCGCCATGATATCTTTGGAACTTTTGGAGTCCAGATTGCCGGTCGGCTCATCGGCGAGAATGATCGAGGGATTGTTGACGAGTGCGCGGGCGATGGCGACGCGCTGCTGCTGTCCGCCGGAAAGCTCATTGGGCCGGTGGTGTGTCCGGTTGCCGAGCCCGACGAGCTCCAGCATTTTTTTTCCGCGATGACCTTCTGAAGTTTTACCGGAATAGAGCAGCGGCAGATTGGTGTTTTCAAGCGCAGAAGCGCGCTGGAGCAGATTAAACTGCTGGAAAATGAAACCGATTGTCTTGTTGCGCAGGCGGGCGGTTTGCGTATCGGACAGGCCGGTGATGTTTTTCCCGTCGATTTCGTATGTTCCGCTGTCCGGCCGGTCGAGCAGTCCGATGGTGTGCATCAGCGTGGATTTTCCCGATCCGGAGGTGCCGATGATGGCGATGAATTCGCCATGCTCAATCGTGAGCGAAACATTTTTCAGGGCGTGTACGGTGTACTCGCCCATCTGATAGCTTTTGCAGATGTTAGTTAAGCGCAACATGGCTCTTATCGCGTTCCGCCGCTCCGGCCGGAGCCTCCGCCGCCTTGCGAACGTGAACCGGAACCGGAGCTGGAGCCGCGCCCCGGAGCAGCCATCGCAAACGGATTCTTGCTGGTTTCTTTTTTGCGGACAACCTGCGGAATCAATACTTCATCGCCGACCGCAAGACCCTCGCGGATTTCGGTGAACGAATTTTCGCTGAGGCCGGTTTTAACAGCCCGCACTTCCGGTTCTTTGCCGTCTTTGGCGGGCATGCGGATAAACGCTTTGTTTTTACGGTATTCGAGCGCTGCGGTCGGCACGACCGGAACATCTTTATGCTCTTCCACCAGGAAGGTCAGCGTGGATGTCATGCCGCTGCGGGCGAAGTCCGGGAGATTTTCCGGCAGCACATCGACTTCATACATAGTTACATTGCTCACCATCTTTGAGTCGTAGGCGATACTTTCGACGGTTCCTTCAAAGGCGGAGTTCGGATAGGCGTCGAGTTTTACACTCACCCGCTGTCCGGGGAACAGAGCGCCGATGTCTGTCTCGTCCACCTGCCCGACGACGATCAGCCGGTCGGCGATCACGATGACCGCGCTGCTGGAGGTGATGGTCTGTCCGGGCTCCAGCGAGCGGACGATGACTGTACCGCTGAGCGGAGCAACCAGCGGTGCCGCTTTATAAATCTCTTCCCAGTATTTCACTTCGTCCGGACCTTTGGCGCGGGCTGTGTCAAGCAGTGTGGCGCGTTCGGTGGAGCTGATCCAGGCGACAATCTGACCTTTCTCAACCTTATCGCCTTCGTCCACCAGAAGCTTTTCGATGCGGCCGGCGATCGGCGATTTTACTTCCAGGCGGTTGGCCGGACTTACCTGGCCGGTGCTTTCGACCGTCCGGCGCAGAGTTCTAAGTTCCACTTTCGCCGGGATAAATTTCTGCGCTTCAGCGGCGGCTTCGGCCTTTTTCTTGTGCAGGGTATAAAACCAGAAACCGCCGCCTGCCAGCGCCAGCACGATGAGAAACAAAATGAATTTTTTCATAACCGCTTTCTTACTGAATCGAACTCAGACCCATCGCATTTTTCCATGCAGCTTCCGCCTGAACGGCCGCCCGCCGGCTCGACAGCCAGCTCCGCTGGCTGGTAACCAGCGCATTCTCAATCGTATCCCAGTCCTGGAAACTGATTAATCCCTGCTGATATTGCGCCCGGGCCACCGTTGCCCGCACATCGGCCGCTTCCAGCTGCGCTTTCTGTACGCTCAGCGTTGCATAGCTGTTACGGTAGGTATTGATTGTGGTCTGCAGACTGTTCAGCAGATCCAGCATCGTATTTTCAGCCTCCAGCCGGGACTGCTCGCG
>DAONGM010000131.1:0-1496 GCA_035404105.1 Pontiellaceae bacterium | reverse complement strand
ACCGTCCGGGCAAAACAATCCTGCCAGGTCAGCGCATCATCGGCATAAAGCAGCCCTGAAAAGGAGATCAGAGCTGCCGCCGCGGAAAAACAATGGAGCTTAAAAGGCGACATGGGGGCAGACTATAGCGCTTCTTTTTGAAAAATTACTGCCAAAATTAACTTTTTTTTATTTGGCGGGATTCTGGCTGAACCGGAGAAGCTGTTCCGGTTAATGGCGTCCGGCGACCCGTGCAGATTCGGCGGACAGGAACTCTTTCCGGATCAATCAATTACAGCTGTTCTGCGATGTAAATTCCAGTTCAGCGCAGCGCGTCCATGTAGCGGCGAAAGGTTTCTTCGCAGGTGCTGAAGCGGCTGAATTCTTCAAGGCCGGAAAGCGATTTCAGTTCGCAGGAAATTCCTGCTTCGACCACCGCCGCGACCGGATTGAGTCCGCCGACGACGATGAACCCGGTGCGTCCTTCAGCGACCGGAATGTCCAGCAGAGGCTGTCCGGGGCGGCCGATCATCAAGATGCCGCCCATGCCGGAGCGCTGAAGCCGGTCAAATATACGCCGCGCATTGTCGAGCGCGACCGACGGAATTTCGCGGAAGCTGGCGGTGATGACGCCGCTGCCGCTTTTTGCGCTTTCGCGCACGTCGGTCATTCCGGCGCGGATGAATGTTTCAAGCGGATCAACGGTTACGCCTGAATATTCCATCAGTTCAACAAACCGCACCGGGCGGCCCTGACGCAGTTCGATGAGTCCGCCGTAACGCGAGGTGACCGGAATACCTTCGGCCATTAAGACGCCGTTGACGGTGACGCTGCAGACAGTTCCAAGCGCGGCGAACCCTCCGGGAATTGCACGCCCCGCGAGCATTTCATTGGCGCGGATCAGACAGAGCCGGTCGCCCAGGCCGAGGCGGCGCGCATAAACCGGTTTGATTTCGGCGAAAACCCGCGACAGGTCGCGCGACGGAACCAGCGCAAAGTTGGCGATGACCGTACCCGCGCCGGTGCCGCCGCGGAAAGTCATCCGGTAGCCGAGCGTATCAATCCGTCCGCGGACGAAGCCGACTTTGGCGACGACGTCGGAGTGTTCCAGTTCGGCCCGGCCCTTTTCGGTGATCACGCGGCCTTTGCGCCGGCTGTTCAGCTTGGTCAGCCCGTCGCGGTCGAGTTCGGTCAGGTATAAACGGATCGTGCGCGGCTGGAGCCGGACGCCCAGGCCGGGCAGCCGTTCGGCAATCCGCGCCGCGCCGGCCGGTCCGTCGAGTTCGCTGAGCGCCCTCAAAACGGCTGCGCGCGCTTTGTCGTTTCGAACGTTCATCCGTTTTTTGCCTCCATCTTGTCAAAAAAAGTGCGGTTTAAAATCCGCCGTATAACCTGACATGGTGTGGCGCGGTATTTCGCTGAATTGCGGGATTTTGGCGCCATGCATTTTTATACATACGGCAATAATGCCGTATAGATTTTTAAATGCAACTTTGGCTTAAAAAATAACCGTTGAC